>NZ_LMVP01000520.1 GCF_002287235.1 Methanosarcina spelaei | reverse complement strand
TGGATCAAAAAAGAATAACAGGAGAAGGAAGTGAAGCCTGAACCGATGACCAATGAAAGATACTTGTAACTCGAAAAGTGAGTATAAAACAAGTAAAACTAAAGGCTGAACCAAAACCAGAGTGAATTCAATAAAGTACTACGGACTATTTAGCATGAAAGTAGATGAGGATATCTTCCTCACGTGTTCTCTTCACCTTCTTTTTCCATTATCGCAAATATTTCACTAATTATTTTTATTCGTTCATCAACCGAGAATATCTCAGTCTCGACAATCTTCCTATTTTGAAAAAGAGGGGGTAAAGTACTTTCATTGATTTGTGCATGTTATTCGAAGAATTTCATATACGTTTTCTGAGTAAAATATAACTAACCATATTTAGAGAAGTAGAAGATACTTTCCCGGAGCAGTAATGTTTATTTCAATGTAGAGCAGATTTACTTTTATGGGTATATCGGGGAAAACACACCTTAGGGGAGCCAATCTTATAGGAGCTAAACTTCAAGGAGCGGACTTTCAAGAGGCTGACCTTGTAAAAACTAACCTTGAAGGAGCTGACCTTCGAGGAGCTAACCTTAAAAAGGCTGATCTTCGAGGAGCCAACCTTTCAGATACTCACCTTCTTGAAGGTAAAGGAGCTAATCTTCAGGAAGCTAACCTCCAAGAAGCTAATCTACAGGGAGCCAGCCTTGTAAAAACTAATCTTGAACAGGCTAACCTTGAAAAAGCTAACTTTCAACTGGCGAACCTTCATCTGGCGAACCTTAAAGGAGCTAACCTTAAAAAGGCTAACTTTCAGGTGGCTAATCTTGAGGGAGCTAATCTGCAAGGAACTAATCTTGAAGAGGCTGACCTGTATGGAGCTGGCCTTCAGGAGGCAAACCTTCAAGAAGCTAACCTTAGAGGTGCTAACCTCTATGGAGCAGACCTTCACAAAGCCTATCTTCTGAGAACTGATCTTGAGGAAGCAAACCTTGAAAGAGCTAACCTTACAGGAGTTCATGATTTATCTATTGAGCAAGCTTCTAAAGTGAAAACACTTTATAACGCAAAATTAGACGAGGAGATCCTGGTTCCATTAAAAGAGAACTATCCTTCCCTGTTTGAAAAAACCTGATAAATGACTGGATATTACCAGAACTTCCATTATAGGTTTTTAGACTACAGTTCGAAGTTGTTCATAAAAATTGATTTATCAACAGATCTAAAGATCACAGATTTTTCCAAGAAATAAGGAATTGATTTTGGAATCAAAGCACTAGTATAACGATCTTCCAATAGAGTTTATAGATATGCAGCCTAAGAATAATACTTTTTGACGTTTCAATCCTTTACAGAATCTGAGTGAATTGTATTCAAATTGCTAGACAATTACAGTATTTACAGTAAGATTATAAAAGAAAAGAATAAATATCATAATGCAACCTCAAATGGATAAACCTCCTCCCATTTATCACCCATAATCGAACTAATGCTTCCTTCTTCTATTATCATCTGCATTGTATCTCCCTCTAATCTAATTGTT
Source organism: Methanosarcina spelaei (assembly GCF_002287235.1). Lineage (GTDB taxonomy): Archaea > Halobacteriota > Methanosarcinia > Methanosarcinales > Methanosarcinaceae > Methanosarcina > Methanosarcina spelaei. The sequence continues at coordinate 23,699 of NZ_LMVP01000520.1, read as the reverse complement.
ATGAGGTTTCCACTTTCATAATAATCACATTTAACTGGAGACGAATCTCCATAGTGTAAGATGGCAGTACCACAGTCATACAAAACAAGATAACTTTCTCCTGATTTGAATTTTCGTTTCATGCGGAGATCTCCCGATAATCTTCTTCTGAACTCTATTAATTTTTTACAATTTAATACATTATTTCTTTATTAATTTTTTGGTTGAGTTGCATTTAGTTCCTCCTTATTCAGGTATGCATTTTCACTGATGATTGAGCTTAATCTGATTATCGGCAATAGATTTTTGCAGGAATAAACGTATAAATATTCAAAATGAATACATTGGTAGCACAATGATAATACAACAGCAATACAATGGTAATACAAAAGTCATACAATGGTAATACAAAAGTTATACAATGGTAATACAATGATAAATCTGTTTAAATTATCCTTGAAAAAGAGCTTAAATGTGACTTTAGTTGTACAATCAGAAGCAAAATCTGACCTTAAAGCAAGAATCGAAGTACTAAAACAGGAAGTTTATAAAGTCTCTAAATCCAAAAGTAAAGAAAATAAAATCAAAAAAGAAAATAGGTTCTCTAAGATTAAAACTCAAGTCCCCACCGTTTAAAGGCTTGAGAATAAACAATGAAAACATCGTTATTGGCGAGCCAAATAATGTAGACTTTTTTCTTTCTCATTAAAAGAAGAACCAAGTCACTAGAAAACTGTTTCATAAAATGAAAATTATATAATAAGGTACAGATAATTAATGTGCCTTACGAGTTTTTGAGAATATTAGTCCTGCAATAACCAGGATTAAAATACAGAAATAACTCATGTTAAACCCTACAGACGGTACATTATTATTTGGAAATTTACTCGGGAATGATACATTAACAGCTTCACATACGGAACCATAAGTTTGTGACTGCGCAGTGATTCTCACAGTATATGTTTTTCCAGAACAGTTAGTAACTATAAAAGAGTCAGTTACCACTCCTATAGGGTTACTTACTTTATCATTAGTACCTGAAATTCCACAAGGTACAAATTTTTTCCCATCACTCATAGTGCCCAATACAAAAGTCAGGTTGCTGGACTGTGATGAAGAATCATAATAGCTTGCATTAATATACGCTGCAGTACTGTTTATCTGTTTAGAAGTACAGTTTGCACTGATCACAGTCTTCATTGCAGGTGTTGCAGATGTAGTACTTGCAGGTGTTGCAGATGTAGTACTTGCAGGTATTGCAGATACGGTATCTGCAGGTATTTTAATAGTGTACTGGTCCAGATCAGGCGTCAATTTGTGAGTGTACTTTTGTCCATCTAAAGTGATTGTTACAATTTTATATGTGACACCTTGAGTCAAATGGAAATTTGCTCTACCTTCCTTATTCGTCCAGGCGCAAAAATTCGGTTTTTCATTAGCGGGGTCATTATTTGGTGTGTAAATCTGAACCTCGCATCCATAAATCCTTTCATTTGAATTATTAGAAATATATAATTGTACATAGTGTGGTGCACAGTAATCAGGTGCTTCAACCATTTTTAAGTTCATTTCCGTGTTTATGCCTGTCATATTTACTGGCAATTCAGGACTGTTAAGGTAGCCTGTTGCTGAAGCAGTTAAACAGTACTTGCCTTTTTCACTGTTCACAGTGAACTGGTAAAGCCCGTCAATATCAGTAATTTGAGTACAATTCCACGTATTATTTGATAATGTAACTACAGCACTCTGAACAGGTTGACCTGTAGTTGCATCTGTTAAATATCCAAATATGCCGGAAGAAACTGTAGCCGATTTTTCACCATTTACCGTGAACAAACTCACAGGACTGCTGTATACCCATGAATTATGAACGTCATCATGTGCACCGATTTTTATAGCAAATGCTCCATTGTGATTTATTGGCATATTTGCAGATGTTTGTGAAGTTTTAAGGCTGTATATTAAGTGAGAAGGGTCGAATTTTGATGTACTGTTATATACGTTGATAGAATACCTGGTTGCATTCAAATATGCCCAGCTTATGCTTACATACCCATTAACAGTTGAAATCGTACTGCCATCGGCTGGAAAAGTAACAGAAGGTTCTACAGAACCATTGTAAACAGGTAAATTTCTTGTACCGTTTTCTGCAACATACCCACAGTCTTTTGTACCCCTGGAGCATGAATAGGAGCTGGTTACAATATTATCAGTCGACTTGATATTCATACCGTTAATTCCGTTATATTCGGGACTGTTATAAAATATATTGTTTGAAATAGTACCTCTGCCTGAACAAGCACCATCAGCCTGGTCTTGATAAATTGTATTTAATTGAAGTGTTGAAAATATATTATTACTAATCTTAAGGCCTGTTACATTACCCCCCATAATTTCTACGCCAGCATTACCGGAACCGGTATCAGTATAGAAAGTATTCTTGCAAATTTGAACGTTTTTCGTATTATGAATTTTAATGCAAGAATTTATAAAAGTACCCCAACAATTATTAAATATTAAAATTCCATCACCGGCTGACCATGCATCAAAACTGTCATGACCAGGTTTACACACTGTATTATAAACCTGAACGTTGTTGGTATTTTTTTTACAGTGAATAAAGTCCCCCATACTGTATTGCATTTTTAAGTCGTGAATAACTACATTTGAACAACCAGACAAAAAAACTCCTTTTTCATACTCCCTATACTTGTTTTTTGCTGCATGCATTTTACTTAAAGATTCCCAACCGCCATCAATTAAGAAATTTGAAATTTCAATATCAGAAATACCTATACAGTCAATAATATTTTGAGTTGCAAAATTAGAGCTTGGATTGTCACAATAGATTACTGTCGCACCAATCCCATTTCCGTTAAGAGTTACCCCTGATTTCATGATTATGGGTGAACTTATGTGAAACGTAGTTGATGCAAGCTGTATAGTGTCACCTGAATTCGCTGATTGTATGGCAGCGTTGATAACAGTTTCGTCGTTTGAACCTGTAGGATTAAAGGAAGTTCCCGGGCCCACATCGATAATTGCACCTGAACAATTTGCTGAAAAAAAGCATATGAATAAAAGTAGAGAAATAAAAAGATTATGAGGTTTAATATTTATCATAAATCTTTCTATGAAACTACTATATTAAATTTTTATTGATGTTTCCGTTTTAATTATCAAAACTAAAAGACAAGTTTCAAAACTAGTTACTAAACAAAAATTCATCACTTGATTTGAAATGCCAAGAAAGACATCTGCATCTTAAGACAAATATCGCTATTCTGATAAGTGAAAATTAAAATAACCCAAAAAATCTTACTCCGGAAAACATAAGTATGTGTAAATACCAATTAGTTATTAACCAATAACTTTTTATTACGCAATCATCTCTGAAAAGTAAGACGTTAAAGCTGTTACAAATCTACTGGAGAAATATAAATGGCAGAAGCATTAAGTTCTGATAAAACAAAACCTTCCCCAACTCTTAATACTATTCTTATGGTCGAAGACACTCTGAAAAACAGCCCCAACAGCGTTGTAACAGTTGCTGAACTCAAAAAAATGTTGCCAAGACAGGTAAATCATAATACTCTGATGGTTATTCTGGACTATCTGGAGCAGAGCAATAAAATTGCTGTCGGGCTTAAGGGAATAACCTGGATTCACAGCAGGAATGAAAACCTGAGAAAGGCAGTGGCTCAGGGACTTGAGCTATGAAATCTGTTCGAGTGATCCTGACCCCGGAAGCCGCAAATGAATATAATTCTCTCCTGAGTAAGGCACCAGAATCAAAGCAGGAAGAAATAATCCTTAATGCTTTCCTTCAGAAAGTGGAACTTCTAAAGGAGAATATCCACTATGGGCAACCGATTGCCAAAAAACTGAGTTTGACAGTTAAATAAAAATAAGTGCTCTTTGTTTTGTGTTATTTGGTACAATGAACATCAAAAAACAGAAAGCGTCTATTTTTATTTAACTGTCAAATTTCGGTTTGAATTAAAAACCGGATACAAAGAAGGCTCTTAAGGAGCTTTATAGTAATTTTGAAATAAGGATGAACCACGATTGGTCCAAAGATACTGGAGATTGGTATATAAAGAGATTTCTAAATTGAGCGCGGTATTCAAAAGAAGCTCAGGAACCGACTCTCTTTAATAAAAAATCAGAATCATTCTTCATCTCATATCGAATGTATTTTTCAAGCAAACTCTTTTCTTCAGGGTTAAACGTAGTCAAAATAATTTGCCAATTATCAGAATTCGGAATTTTTTCAATAATTTCCACAAAAGCTTTGATAGCACTTCCATCCAAATTTTGTTGTTTAGGCTCGTCCAAAATTAAAAGATTTGGGTATTTGATTCTTTCTACATTAAATAACTTAACTGAAGCTTGGAGTAAAGCTAAGTAATAACTCAGAATAATTCGGATATAACCACTCGAACTGCTAATATTAGAAATATCATAAAATTCCAAAGAAGGAGTGTAATTATCAGACGTATCTAATTTTATTTCGTTCGTTAGTTTACTTGAAGTAAATAAATGTAGTTCTTTTGAATTGCTAATAAAGAAATTCTTTATTACGTTTAATATCTCTTGATCTGTTGTAGATTTATTGTAATCTTTTATTTCATTTTCCATTTGCTTTTTGCGTTTTTCAGCTTCGTCAATTTTATGTATAAGCGGTTCCAAGCCTTCCCATTTAGATAATAACTCCTTATAATTTAAAATATCAGAATAAAGTTTATCTATTTCCCTTGCTAATTCTCTTAAGTTTTGTATTTCCTGTCCAAGGTAAGTTTTCATTTGAAAATCTAACATATTTTTTAGATAAGTTTCATCTGAACTCAAATCTTGAATTATTTGCAATGTTTTTTCTAGTTCCAGCTCCCGAGCTTCTAAAATCTTAACAAAAGAAGACTTTTCATCTTCTAAGAACAGCAAATTTTCAGTTGCAGTAGAAATATTACTTATTTCTGATTTGCACAAACGGCAATGTGATTCATCATTAGAACTAAGTTTTGACTCGCACACCGGACAGCGAGTAATATTCAACTCAAGATTGAGCCTCTGAATTTGTTCTAATTGTTTATTCTTTTTTTTATTAATCTCAATTTTTGCAATATAATTTTTGTAACTGTTAATTTCCCTAACTAAGTCTCTTTTTTTTTCTAAAGCCAGAGTTTTTGAATTTAGAATTTGTCTCAGTTTATCTCTTTTAGAATTTGCAGAAGAGTCAAATAGATCTTTTTTGTCATATATAACCTGAATTTTTTCTTCTTTCTCTTTTAGCAAATTTTCCATATGACGTATTAAATCATTTATTTCATATCTCCCAAATCCAATTTTATCAATTATAAGTACGTTATTGTCACTAACCGTAGCATTTCCTAGCGTGAGAATGTAATCTCTTTTAAGATATAGTTCAGTTTTTAAGCTTTTGATTGTGTTACTTATCTCTTTTTTCTCCAGTTCTAGCAAATGCACATAGAATTTTCCTAGTCCAAGTAAGTATTCAAAAGATATTTTTTTCACGTCTCTTATATTATATCGAGTAATCTGACGCGCTTGTATTTGAGACCAACCAGCTTTTTGTTCAACGAAAAAAAGAGGAACTAAATTTTCAAAATATAATTTTTTATTATCCCCGTCATATCCTACGACTTCAACAATTTCCCAGTTCAAAAAATTAAATAAATACCTCTGAAATCCATATTCATCCATTGTTCCATTGCTTATTATATAAGTCATAAAATTGTTAGTAGAATAAAATTGCTCCAACTCACACTTTTTTACAATACAGATATTTGTCTTTCCAATAATATTCCGTTTAATAGTAATTGTTTCATGTGAATTGCTAATTTCTAAAAGTAGATAAGATTCGATAATATTCTTTTCTTCTATTTTTTCATAGAATTCTGGTTTAAATGGGTTATCTTTAAATTTAAATATTCCAAGACCTTTTTCGGCACCTAAGCCGTATAAGATGCCTGTTATAATACTACTTTTCCCTACGGAATTAGGTCCATAAATTACATTTAGACCTTTTTTGAATTCCACTAAGGCTCCATATGTAGAATTATCGGCACATCGGATAGTATATTTCAATTTATTAACAAATAAGTTTCTCATTTTCTCGCCAGTAGGTGTTTGGAATTACTTCAGTAATTATTCTTTTAGTATCTTTTTCCTTAATTTTCCCATTAAACAAATTTAGAAAATTAGTTTCTTCTTCAAAAATGCTTCTTAACGCCTCAGATATATTCATACCCTTCTCTAAAATTATAATTTTAGTACTATCTGACGTTTTTTTTGTACCTATAAGACCTCGAATTGACAAGAATAAAAACATATCATTAAATCTTAAATCCCAAGGAACACTTTTGTATTGTATCAGGTAAAAATCGTTTTCGATATTTTTTTGTTTTTTCCAAGAGTTCAATTTGTTTAATAATTCTTTATTATTCTTGAAGTACTCAAGAATAAATTTAGATTGATATCCAGTGTTCCTTAAAATGAAATCTATACAAGCAATTAATTCTTTACTAAGGCCCTTTTCAAGATTTATCATTCCCAAAATAAGAAGAATTCTACAAGATCGATATAGTATAGAATCTTCTGGTTGTTTATAGACTGGCCTATCTAAACTAACACGTACTTTTAATTCTTTCTGTTCTATTCTATTAATTAATAACTCGATATCGGGGTTCATTATTTCTCCAGTCAAGAGGACATTCAGCAGCGAGTTCCATTACAATTCCATTAAGCAATTTTTCAATGTCTCCTGTGTAGTTTCCATTATTAAAAAAAATGTCCAAATCTGTTTTTGCCTCATCGAAAAAATCATAGAAAAACTTTCGAGGACTATCGTCAGGATGGAGATTAAATCTTCCTGTCAGCCTATATGCTTTAATCTTCAGGTTTTCTTGCCAATCTAATATTTCTGATCTTAAATCATTGTCAGTATCTTCTAAGTCTTCTAAATAGATTTTATAGTTACAGCGAAATTTATGGTATTGTAATCTTGTCTCATCATGTTCTGGAAAGATAGAGTTTAACTTGCAGTCAAGAGTTGTTTTATAGTTTTCTTTCTCATTAGGTTCTCTATCCGAGTCGATAATTTTGATTCTGTTCCCCAAATCACGACAATTCTTTTGTGTTATTAAGTTGTTGACTCTTAGTTTCGTTTTATTTATCACATTATTGTTGTCAATTGAGTTTGAATAATTATATTTATATAATTCATAAAAGAAATCACTATTCAATGCAAATAACTCTTCAATGTTACTCGTTGTATCCCATAGATCAATAGAAAATGGAAATTTATCTCTACAACTTTCCAACGTGTTATCCTTAATATTTGAAATCTGTATCTTTGGAGATATTGCTATAAAAGCATCAGCTTTATGTGCAGAACTATCTAATTCAAACATTTTCCTGAGTAAAGAATTAAAATTAAGCTCAGTAGAATAGTCTTTACACTCAAAAAAGAAATTTCTTGGATGATCATCGTCATCATAAAATTGAACTTTAACATCAAATCCAAATTGTGCACCGCTATCTTGTCTTCTAACGCTAATTACTTGGAAATTCATCTCTTCAAAGAGCCATCGAAAATGTTGTTCGACTAAAATTTCTAGCTTGTCACCTTTGGACATTGTAAACATTATTTTTACTAATGACTTATCAATTTTGCGAATTTATTCGGTATTAATTAAAAGAGAAAGAATAATAACGTTGTAGACTTCTCATATGCACCATCTGGTTACATGAAATCACCAAGGTAATGGATATTTAGAAAAAGATCTGTAAGACTTTGAGGGGGGATTACTGGAGCTAAAGCAGTGGTTATAACCTAACATATACTGCGGCAACTCAAAAGAAGTATTAAAATAAGGTTTTGTAATGTGCAGCATTTCCTTTAATTTATCCTAGTCCTCCTGTAAAGCCCATGGAAATAAAGTATGGGATAAAAATAACGAATGTCCGGAAAATATTGCAGAAAGTGGGATAAAAAAATTTATTCATTTTTGATTTAAAGATCTTATTTGCTTTCTTTTCAGCATTTTTTATTACTATCAATAATTGTCGGACAGCCTCTAAAAGTCGGGGTATTCGTGACCTTCTGCGCTCCCGATGTAATAAAAACAGGTGAAAGTATATGAAAATTGAAAACGCATTTAGAATAAAAGGACTCGAGATCGAATATTTCTAAAAATATAAGCTTAAAGCACTTCTTTTTGGTATTAATTGTCATCTTTTTAGCGTTTAAGAACAAAATAAGTTTTAAGAGAGCTCAATGCAAGTTTCTAATACATCTGACGCATTAATATATTTATGAACCCCTCACAAATGACTGCTGCAATTTTCTGCCTGACCCTAATACTTATTGCATCCGGATGTACAGATCAAAAAGAAGCTCCTATTGAAACAGCTTCGGAACAAACGAGTCCTACAACTACTCAAAATACTGTCACTCAATCAGGTCAGAACCTTACCGTACATTTCCTGGATGTTGATCAAGGAGACTCAATCCTCCTAGAGATTGATGGAAAATCCATGTTAGTTGACTCAGGAGAAAGTGACCAGGGAAAAGTTGTCACAGCTTACTTGCAGGACCAGGGAATTTCAACACTGGATTATATAGTTGCAACCCATCCACATTCTGATCATATTGGCGGGATGAACGAGATTCTTAACAACTTCCAGGTAGAGCATTTTGTTGACAGTGGATACCCTCATACCTCTAAGACTTACGAGGATATGCTGACCACTATTGATCAGAAAAACATTCCCTTCCAGGTAGCTCAAGCTGGCCAAAAAATCAATTTTGATCCTGCTGTTGATATTGAGGTCTTAAATCCTGCAAAGACATATTCTGAAGATTTGAACGAAAACTCAGTAGTCTTCAAGGTAACTTACGGAACCACTTCATTCTTGCTCATGGGTGATGCAGGCCTTGAAACAGAGGAACGCATCATTAAAGCTGGATATAATGTGGATTCTGACATATTAAAAGTCGGACATCACGCCAGCAGATCTGGCAGTGGAGCATCGTTCATTTCAGCTGTAAGTCCTGAAGTAAGTGTTATCGAAGTTGGAGCAGGAAACGACTATGGACATCCTCATGCTGAGATTCTTGAAAGATTACAGAAAGCTTCAAAAGTCTACAGAACAGACTTGGATGGAACAATTACTGTTACAACCGATGGATCTACTTATAACGTAACAACTGAAAAAACCGGAACCATCTCCAGTAGAAATGAAGCTTACACTTCTACAGATTCAACAACTGAGGAATCTGAAACTCCAGATTCTGCAAAATCGACTGTTTATGTGAGCGACCTGAATCTTCAAGATGAATGGGTTCGGATATCAAACACGGGATCTTATCCAGTTTCCCTGAAAGGCTGGAAAATTGAAGATGAAGGCAATAAACATACCTATACGTTTCAGTCTTACATCCTGAATGCAGGAACCACTGTAACTGTATTTACTGGAAAGGGCACAAGCTCAACTACTGAGCTTTACTGGCAATTAGACGACCCTATATGGAACAACGATGGTGACACAGCATATCTCTACGACCATAGTGGAAAGCTGATCTCAAAACTGGAGAGTTGAGGATGGAAAACTTCAAAGTTACTCTTGACCGCATAGAAGAAGGTAATGCAGTGTTGCTTATAAGGGATGACGAGTCAATAAAAATTGACATCCCTCTCTTTTTGTTGCCTGCATGCAGCAAGGAAGGTGATGTTCTGGATATTACCATCACCAAAGATGTGCAAGAGACAGAGGATGCGAAGGAAAGAGTATCAAGCCTGCTTGAGAAGCTTAAGAATAAGAATCGAGAGTGATAGTTGTATTTCCTATCTATGAATTTGTTAAAATTACCGAGGATGAAGAAATTAAGGTATATGAAATTCCGGGAAGGAAAATGGCAACGATTAGACATAAGGGCCCTTACGAGGAGTGCGACCCAACTTATGAAAAAAATGTTTTCCTGGATTGCAGAAAATGGAAAAATGATTTCCGGTCCTGTCCGTGAGGTGTATCTTAATGATCCACGAGAAGTTAATCCTGATGAGATATTAACTGAAATTTATGCTCTCTGGTTTGATACAAGAAATCTGATATTGAAGCAAGAATAGAAGCACTAGAAAAGAAGGCCAATATCTTCTTAAAATCGAAAAATAAGGAGTAAAGAGAGTGGGATAAAGATATCAGTGGGCCCGCTGAGATTCGAACTCAGGACCTCCGCCGTGTGAAGGCGACGTCATAACCGTCTAGACCACGAGCCCATTACTTTTTGAAATTTAGAAAGGATAAGCACCATAAAATAGAACTTCTTATGTATAAGCTTATCGCTTGTTAACAACGATAGAGGCTGACCCGACACGTTATGAGATTGTTATTATATTTACTCAGCCTGGACTTCAGCTTTTTTCAATCTCTTCTCGATCTTTTTTCGATCTATTTTCGATCTATTTTCAACCTTATTATCAAGCCTGTTCAGCTCGTTTTTACTCTGCTGAAATTTCATATAAGAACTTAAGTCTTCAGTTGTTCTGCAAGAAGCGTTTTTTTACATAATCAATAAAGTAAATAAGTATGAAATATGAATAACTGTAAAAACTAATTTCATTGCAGGGTTGAAATGATAGAAATCCTTAAAATCCTCTTCAGCATGCCCTTTTTACTGTACTCGTGTTATTCGGACCTTAAATCCCGCAGGGTCTCAAATAAGGTCTGGAAATGCATGCTTACATCGGGCTCGGGGTTTGTTATTTATCAAATTTTCACAGAGGGACTTTCCTACCTCATATCTCTTCTTTCTTCAGGAATTCTTGTTTTTACCATCGTCTATATCCTGTTTCAATTTGGGGCTTTTGGAGGAGGAGATGCAAAGGGACTGATCGTGCTTTCCATCCTTTTTCCTTCTTATCCGGTGTTTGGTTTTTCAGGAAAAATATATCCTCTACTAGGAGTTCCACCAATAGGCTTTTTCACATTTACTGTCCTGGGAAATGCTCTTCTGTTGACAACACTTGTTCCTCTCGGGATGTTCGGCTACAATCTTCTTCATTTCTCGCCTGAGATGGCTAAGAATCCGCTTTACATGTTTATAGGATACAGGACAGAGATTTCTTCATTGAAATTTAAAAAACACCTTGGCCTGCTTGAAAGATTTGAGCTTGACGAAAGCGGAAGCCTCAACAAAACGTTTGCTCGTACAGGCCTCGACTTCGATGCGGACCGAAAACCGGAACTTGAAGAATATCTGAAAAAAGGTTTGATTGAGAAAGAGATATGGGTTACTCCTGGCCTGCCGTTTATGCTTTCAATCACAGCGGGATTTGTTACTGCTGTCGTTTTTGGAGATTTGATCTTTTATACGATCATGAGCCTAATAGTAAGTTAAAACTCATGGAAAGTTAAAACTCATGGTAAGTTAAAACTCATGGTAAGTTAAAACTCATGGTAAGTCAAGGTAGGTTAAACTTCATAGTAAGTAAAACCTCAAGCCATGTTAAATCCGGAGATATCCGGAGATGGATTTCAGTGCTATCACTCGTTTCGGCCCGCACACTGAAACTCATAGACTTTACAGAATTACTGGTCCCACTGGATTTTGCCTATCTGACAGCCGAAACTTTGTATTCGGTTCAAGAATTGCCTTTTTGTACGACAAGCAGCCCGTAAAGAATTGTTTCCGGAACCGGCGGGTTTTCAGGCGTGCCTTTTGCAATCCTTTCTTCAGGATAGCCGAGGTTCTCACAGGTATAAAGTTCAGCTTCAATACCCAGCTCTTTAAGGATTTCTGCGACCTCAAGTGAGCCAAAAGTTTCTTCCGGCAGCAGGAAGATATTTCTTCCGTTCTTTAATTCCCGAATCAACTCAGCTTTTGCAGGTTCCCATTCCCTGCCGTGGGCTGTGATTGCGCAGAGGTTGGTCAGGTTCACTTTTGTACGCGCACAGGCAACCTGCATAGAGGAAATCCCGGGTATGACCGTATCTTTTTCTCCTGCAAATTTCCCGAGCCCCGAAAACATAGGATCGCCTGTAGACAGGACGACTGCATCGGCTGGCAGAAGGTGAAATGATTTATAGTCCTTAATCGGTTTTGCTTCACATGTAATATATTCCTGGGCAATCTCAAGGGCTCTTTTTGCGCCATAAACCATAGAAGCTTTCCTTATAGCCCTTATTCCTTCTTCCGTGAGCATTCCGGGTCCGACTCCGACTCCTACGATGATCATTATTTCTTCCCCTTTCCTGTCTTAATTAACTCTCGTTCTTACTGTCCATTAGTACCGATCCGTCCCTGTCGATTACCACGATTCTTGCGCCCTTTCCTTTCTCGACTGCCATTTCAAAAGCTTCTTTCAGGCGTATGTGCTCAGGCTCTTTTTTAAGCATTTCGACAACGGTTGCGTACCCACTGCTTTCAAGCATCTCAGGGTTTCCCCATTTAAGGACAAGGCCAGGAAGCCCGCAGATAATTACATCGCCTGAGGCGTAACCAAGCCCTTCCGAGATCCTACTTCCGATCATAACGACTGTATAATCAGGAAAAAGCATATGGGAGTAGCGCATTCCTATCCGGCCTGTAGTCAGGACCACTCTGTCCGTGCAGCGGATCAGGTCTCCTCTCATTTCCCCAAGGTGGTCGTTCCAGGGTTCAACAAAACCTGTGCTCCCAAGTACGGAAATTCCGCCTTCAACCCCTATCCTGCTGTTTAAGGTCTCTTTTCCGATCCTCTCTCCATCCGGAATTGAAATTGTAACCTCGGCTCCACTCAGGCCCAGTTCTTCTACAGCTTCCTGGACTGCGGCCTTTATCTGTTCCATCGGTTTTGGATTAATAGCTGGCTGGCCTTTCGGGACCTGGAGCCCGTCCCTTCTGACAATTCCTATACCTTTCCCCCCTAGAATCCGTATTCCTTCAGCTTCCCTGGCTTCTCCCACAAATTCAAGCCCCCGGGTAATGTCGGATTCATGGTCATTAGGAATCTTTTTTACAATTGCACGCCCCTGCGAGGTTTCACTGACCTCAAGCTGAGCTCTCAGTCCCACAGGAGTCGGGACGGATACATTATCGACCGTTTTCTTAAGGGAAAGAACCGCTGCTTTTGCAGCAGCACTTGCTGTGGTTCCAGTAGTGTATCCTCGTTTGAGGACAGACCCGTCACTCAGAACCACAATCATCCCGGATGCTACTTTTTCTTCAAGTTCTTCCCTGGCAAGCCCGGTGCGGACAATCCATTCTTCAGGGATCTTGAAATTGTTCACAGGATCTATCATGGAAGAATACTCGGAGGTTTTTTATTATAAATGTATTGACGTGAAAATCGGAAAAAACCCGATTGATTTTTGGGATAAGTCTTGCCACGTTTTCTGGTTTTACTACACATGATAAAAGTGAATGACGTCAAAAATATAGAAAAAATATAGAAAAAATATAGAAAAAATATAGAAAAAATACAGAAAATAGATGGCATCATCCCAGGATTGGGGAGTCGTTTTTCGGAAATGGGGTTTTATCCTGGATTCTTGAACGATTGGGGAGTCGTTCTTTATTTGGGGGGTATTTGGGTTGGTGTGTGAAAAATAGCCTTGGGAATGATGCCTTTTTCAAATGCCAGTACTAGTCTGACACAGTACTACATCTTAAGTTCTATTATATAAATATATAGGAAACTAAGAATGATCTCCCAATATAGAAGTATATTGATCGATTGATTATGGACATGCCAATTATATATCTCCGTAATACTTCCGTAGAATCCTCACGTTTTGGTCTTCCAGCTTCACTTTTTAACTTTGTTGAAATAAATTTCTCTTTAGAATACAGGTTCACTACTCTTAAATGATCAGATTAAAGAGAAAAAGTACTATCGGACTAGAATCAAAGAATTCGGGAAAGCTTGAACTCCGATAGATAAATAAAAAATCGGATTGCTATTTTTTTCATATTACAGCCCATTTTACTGGATTCTTGCAAACATACGGTCCAGTTCTCCCTTCGTAAATGTGATAACAGTTGGCCTGCCGTGAGGACAGGAATAAGGGTTTTCAGCCTTTTTAAGTTGTTCTATTAGCTCTTCCATTTGTTTGGGGCTGCAAGCAGCTCCTCCTTTAATCGCAGCCCTGCATGCAATGGTCTTGCAGACCCTTTCCGAAATTCCTGTATCTTTTTTAACTTTTCCCGAAGCTAATAGATCAGAAACTACATCGTGTATAATTTCGGGATCCTCAAGCCGTCCGAAAACCTCAGGTATGAAGGTTACTACGTATGTATTGTCCCCGAATTCTGAAATCCCGAAACCGCACTCTTCCAGATGAGGAATGTATTCTTCCATAAGGACTTTCTCTTTAGGGGTAAGGTCTATGGTTACAGGTGTGATCAGCTCCTGCACCCCGGACTTTTTCATTTTTAAAACCTGCTCGTAAAGAATTCTCTCGTGAGCAGCATGCTGGTCAATAAGCACAAGATCTTCTCCCCTTTCAGCAAGGATGTATAGCTTAGACACCTGCCCTATAACTCTAAGGTTTTCAAAAGAATTCGTGTTCGATTTTTTTAGTTTTGAGCCCTTTTCAGTACTTATATCCCCAAGTTCTTTATTTTCCAAACCTGTTTTTTCAGTTTGATTCTCTTGAATATCTGTTACTCTTTTTTCACGCTCTTCTTCTTTTTCTCTTTCCCTTTCCTGCTCGGTTTTAATGCCCAGCTTTTTATCACCTGAGATTTCCTGCGCTTCTCCTTCTGCAGTTAAATCCAGAAGACGCTCGGAACGTTTTAGTCTTCTCTCGGTATCTTTTACCGGATAAACGTAGGTCTCAGACTTATCTTTTACAACCTTGCCCCTTTCATGAAGACAGGTATCCGGAATTCCGATGTCCTTTACGACATCCTTCCTTCCAAAAATTTCCGCAGCTTCGGATACCTGCAGTATACCCGAAGAGCCTGAAGCCTTGAACGTTTTCTGAAAAGTTCGGTCTCTTTTATCCCGGATTTCAGGGGCCAGAACATTCTCAGAAAGTACTTTCTCTATCGCAAACGTAACCGCATCTCCAAGTTCTTTCTCCCGGCTGAAACGCACCTCGGCTTTGCGGGGATGTACATTAACGTCCACTTCCCCTGGATCGACAATAAGAGAGAGCACTGCCACAGGATAACGCTCTTTAGGGATTTTAGTATAATACCCTTCTCGAATAGCTTTATTGATGGCTCTTGAGGTTACCGGACGGGTATTTACGAACAGGAAAATCTGATCGCTTTCTCTTCGAGTGGTTTCGGGCTTTGATATATACCCCAGAATTTCAAAATCTTCGGTCCTGTGTTCCAGGGGAAGCATTGAACGAGCAGTATCCGGGCCCAGAAGGTTTACAATGCTTTTGAAAGGATCACTTGAACCTGCATTTCTTATGACTGGTTTTCCTTCACTGAGCAGAGTAAAGGAAATCTCCGGATTTGCCAGAGCAAGCTGCATTATCGTATCTGTAATATGGGCAAGCTCGGTACGGTCACTTTTAAGATATTTCTGCCTTGCCGGAGTGTTGTAAAACAGGTCTTTTACGTGCACAGATGTACCTGGAGCCGTGCCTGCATCCGAAGTTTCCAGAACTTTTCCACCCTGGATCACTATCCTGGTACCTGTAATCTCTTCAGGGGGCCGAGTAAGAATTTCGACCTTCGCAACCGCTGTAATAGAAGAAAGGGCTTCTCCCCTAAAACCCATTGTAGAAATAGTGTTGAGATCTTCAATCCTCGTGAGCTTGCTCGTTGCATGCTTTTTGTATGCAAGCAAGGCATCCCCCCTACTCATTCCGCATCCGTTATCCCGGATAAGAATGGAACGTTTTCCACCCTTTTCGATTTCAATTCGGATATCTGTAGCTCCTGCATCGATTGAATTGTCTATCAGCTCTTTCACTACGGACGCAGGACGCTCGATTACCTCACCTGCTGCGATTTTGTTTATGGTATCCTTATCAAGGATCCGAATTTTATTTCCCTTAGCTTGTTTCTTTTCTTCAATGTGTTCTTCCATAATTCCTTTGCTCCGTCCAGACCAAAGTTTCATTGGGCATCCTTTAATCGACCTTTAATCGACCTTCAATCGACCTTCAATCGACCTTCAATCGACCTTTAATCGACCTTTAATCCAGCAATTAATTAATCTTCAATCGACCTTTAATCGACCCTTAATCCAGCAATTAATTAATCTTCAATCGACCCTTAATGATCTTTAATCCTGCAATTAATTGATCCTTAATTGATCCTCAATCTACCCATAATCGACCCTTAATCGACCACGTTAATCCTGTTTTAATTGACTCTAATCGATATAGTCCAATTAATTCAGCAGCCTTTTCAGCTCATGGAGCTTATTCAGGGCTTCTATTGGTGTCATCTCTTCCACATTCAGTTTTCTAAGAGCTGTTTCTACAGGACTGGGCCTGTTTACCTCTGCTGAATTTTCACCGTTGTTTCCAGGGTCAAAAAGCATCATCTGGGTATAACGCGCTGTAGCTTTGCTTTTTCTCTTTTTCCCATTATTGCCGTCTTCAGCTTCTTCAAGCACGTTTTCTCTTTCGAGTTCTTTGAGAATCTCATTTGCTCTTTCAATTACCTTTTCAGGGACGCCTGCAAGCCTTGCAACCTGGATTCCGTAACTCCTGTCCGTTGCGCCAGGCACGATCTTTCGCAAAAAGACTAGCTCATGACCTTCTTCTTTTACAGCGATATGATAATTTTTGACTCTTTTTAATTTCTCTTCAAGGGCTGTGAGCTGGTGGTAATGAGTTGCAAATAGAGCCCTTACTCCCACTTTTCCCCTGTTATGCAGGAATTCTACAACGGCTTTTGCAATGCTGTATCCATCATAGGTACTTGTTCCCCTGCCGATCTCATCAAGAAGAACAAGGCTTCTGGGACTTGCATTATTCAGGATGTTGGCAAGCTCAACCATTTCTACCATAAAGGTACTCTGACCACTTGCAAGATCGTCAAATGCCCCAATTCTTGTAAAGACCTGGTCAATAATCCCTATTGAAGCATAGGAGGCAGGAACAAAAGAACCTACCTGAGCCATAATAGCTATAAGCGCTATCTGACGCATGTAAGTGGACTTGCCTGCCATATTCGGGCCTGTTACTAACAAAAACTGGTTTTCCTTGCAGTCCACTTCGGTATCGTTTGGGACAAAGCCGCCATGTACGGTATTTTCAACTACAGGATGCCTTCCATCCCGGATAAGAATTTTGCAGTCGTCCGTAAGCTGGGGCCTGATATAATTGTTATTTTCTGCTACCTCAGCCAGGTCTGCAAGGACATCAAGCGTGCCTATTCTTTCGGCGGTTTCCTGAAGTTCTTTTGAATGGGCTGAAAGTGTCTGCACAATTTCAGTAAATATTTCATACTCGAGAGCTATAGCTTTTTCATTGGCTGTCAGAATAAGGCTTTCTTTTTCCTTGAGTTCAGGGGTAAAGAAACGCTCGGCATTTGACATGGTTTGTTTTCTGATATAGTCATCAGGCACCTGGCTGCTGTTGGCATTGGTCACCTCTATATAATATCCAAAAACCTTATTATATCCCACTTTCAGGGATTTTATGCCGCTTCTTTCTCTTTCTTTCTGCTGAAAATTTGCAATCCACTGCTTGCTGTTGCTTGCAATATCCTTGAGTTCATCAAGTTCCTCACTGTATCCCGACTTTATCATACCTCCCTCTCTAACTGAGAGAGGTGGTTCGTCAACTATTGCTCGATCTATTATTTCAGTCAGATTTTCAAGTTCGGAAAACGATGCAAGCCCGACTGCAATCTCATTTAAATCTTCGGATTCAACCTTATCCAGAAGTGAATCACGGACAGAAGGCAGAGCTTCAAGGGATTTTTTCAGAGATACAAGGTCCCTTGCATTTGAGTTTCCATATACTACCCTGCCTACGAGGCGTTCGATATCCCTTACCTCTGAAAGCCAGTTTCTGATATCGTAGCGGAGCAGAGGATTTGCTGACAGTTCTTGAACAGCATCGAGCCGATGATTAATTTTTTCTACGGAAAGCAGAGGTTTCAAAAACCACTTTTTCAGGATACGGCTTCCCATTGGTGTTTTCGTACTGTTCAAAACACGGTAAAGGGAATTTTCGTCCCCTTCATCTCGCACATTTTTCACAATTTCGAGATTCCTCAGGGTTACGGAGTCAAGGACCATAAATTCGGAGTTTGAGTAAGTTCTCAGGGTATTGATATGAGTAAGCTCCCGCATCTGCGTAGTCTGTGCATATTCCAGAGCAGCACAGGCTGAATACACTGCAAAGTCCAGGTTCTCACAGCCCATGCCTTCAAGAGTTGCAACCTTGAAATGGGTCTTCAGCCTTTCTCCAGCTTCCTTTGCTCCGGAAATATCGGGAGCAAACTCCTGCACAATAGTCTGAGCTCTCAACCTCTCGGCAAGATCCGTATTTCCGTACAAGGATGGAGGAAGGATGCATTCGGACGGCCGCATCCGAGCAAGTTCGCTTAGAAGCTTTTCAAAACTTTCTGAGTCCCTGAATTGAGTTGTAAAGAATTCTCCTGTGGAAATATCGAGAAAGGACACTCCAATTTCTATTTCCTTTTCGGCATGTTTTCCGGACTTTCCGATTTCTCGCCCAGCAACTGCCATAAGGTAATTATTTGAGGCATCTGAAAACATTGAAGAATCAATTGCCGTACCTGGCGTGACCACCCTGACAACTCCTCGTTTTACAACTCCTTTTGCCTTTTTCGGGTCTTCAAGCTGTTCGCAAATTGCAACTTTATACCCTTTATTTATGAGCCTTGGCAGATAGGTGTCAATTGCATGGTAGGGTATTCCTGCAAGAGGCATTCTCTCTCCTGATTTGTCCTTGCCTCGGGCTGTAAGCGTGATCTCGAGTTCTTTTGCAATAGTTTTTGCATCTTCCCCAAAGGATTCATAGAAGTCCCCCATACGGAAGAAGATCAGGGTGTCAGGATATGCCTGCTTGGCTTCGTAGTACTGGCGCATTGCAGGGGTCATCATTTCAGTCATTTTTCACTCACTGTAGGCCTTGAATCATTCTGTTATCATTCTGTTTAAAATTGGGATTTCATTGGGAATTCCAGGTTTCTAAAGATTCCTCAGGTACTGGGAAATACCTTTGTAAGACATCCTTGTTAGATGTCCTGGTCAGGATTCCATAAATACTGGTAATACATTTAAGTATTGATTAATGAGATGATATCTTTATTAAAATCATCCTTCTTATATATATTTAACAATTCAGTATTGAAAGCCATTTTGAGGAGGAGTTGTTCTGGACCAGGAAAAACTCATAGAAGTTTGCCCTGTCTGCGGAAACGCAGATTTATATTATGAAGTTGGCGGGTATGCAGGTGCAGTTTACCACTGCAAGGAATGCGGTTATGTAGGAGCCTTTGTTATTGAAGCTAATGAGGAAATGATCGAAAAAATCCGGGAAAATTACCTGCGTGGAAGAGTTACTGAAAATAATAAAAAGAATGAAAATAAATGAGAGAATAAATTATTAGTAAAATCAATTGTAACTATTCAGTGTATAGTTATCGGCGCTCCTTTTACAGAAATTTGTCAATTGAGTTTTAATAAAGATGGCTATTGATTCTGTTTTACATAGGCCGAATAGTTACCTCTTTTTTATTTTATTATGTCCCTAGCAAATATTTTTTGCAACGGAACCTCGATTTGGTAGTTCTTGCAAAAATACCCAAGTTGTAGTGGGGTTATTTAATAGAACCATATCCATATCCTTTTAATACCCAATAATTAACATTTTTGTCGGATGGATCCATTATATTCCCTGAACCCGAACCCATAGAGATATTCCCAACATTCCATAAAACATTATCATGAACAGAAACAGAACCATTTGCATGACGTGGTTGGACTGCAGCGTTGCCTGATAAACCTCTGTAATCATGGAAAATATTGTGATCTATTTCTGCAGAAACATTCTCTTCCATTTCAGTACAACACCAGCCAGATTCATGTAGACCGTAAAAGGTGTTGTGGTCAAGTCTAATGCCTTTTGAATCTCTTACCCTGATGCCAGTATTAACTCTAATATCAATATCATTATTATATGCTCGACAATTGGACGAACCTAAAAGGAATGATATTCCGTCATGTCCTGTGCGAGCCCTACAATTATACACGGTTATATTGGAACCCTTTTCCACTCGTACACCATCACAGTAAAGGTAGGGGGTAAATAAAATATCATGTACTGTACTATTGTTAGTCGAGTTTAGATTAATACAAAATCGACCGCCCTTATGACCACCGTCTTGAGGCCCCCTTGCTGTACTCTGGAATTGGAGGTTACATATTTCGACATTAGAAACATTTAACCCATATATATATGCAGGTGCTTCATTGGAGGTACAAACTGAACCATTAGAAAAGATTATTGTGCTGTCGCCTGCACCTTTTAGTACTACATTGGATTTTAAACGTATCGGTCCGCTTATATTATATATGCCAGCATTAAGGAGCACATATCCCGGGTTATTTGATGTTGCACCTGCGGAGACGGAATTTATTGCACTATTTATTGAAGTCTGTGCATCTGTTATAGATGTAGCATTCACGGATATTGTACTCTGTGCACATAGTACACAAGGTATGGTAGTTAAACTAAGAAATATTACTAGAAATATGTGTACTAAATATCTTTTTAACATCATACCACCTTTGGGTTGGATTTTTATCTTAAATTAACAGGATCTCAGATTTCATAATATGTAAATAGGGTTATTACTTCTGCTTTTTTGTTACCTCACCTGGCATTTATATAATATGGATACTTTTATTTCTATTTTATTAGTACATGAATATAAAAACAATAATATAAGTGTTTTCTACAATTCCAAACAAGAATATGGGTATGGTAGTTCCAAAAATTAGTTCTTCAATGACAAGACTGCACTTTTCGCAAGAGATAACAAAAGATTTAATTAACCGCTCGGTATCAATTTGGGAGAACACTTATCTATACGCTGCCCAAACTGCAAGTTTGCAATTAAACCGGACCGCAAAGGAAATAAGTTTGTTTCCAAATGCTAGAAAATTGTATTTCTGGTTAGTTGATCATTACGGTTATAGTGTAAACATTCCAAAAAAAGAAATTTATGCCAGCAAAATATCTCACGTTGTTGAGTTGGAAGAGGCCGTCAAGAATTTACTGGAAAAGGGAGCATTATATGCTCCAGATAATAACCATGTAAGATTAGTGGAAATTTACAACTCGACGCAGAAGCCTTGATTTTGAATTTGAAAAAGCAGACTCTGGATGTTTCTTTGTAATTGCAACTATTGAAATGAATAACGCTGAGAATGTCAGTTACAATATAAATCCTAATGCATGAGTGTTGGAATGGAATGAAGTAATGTACAGTCCAGATATACCAGCTACTTACACTGATGGAATAAACCATCCTCAGACAATAGCAGATAATGAATTTTTAGTAAACCCTGATGAAAAAGCAAATTTCCAACTTTTTTTCAAATACAAAGTGCCTTATCTTCTGAGCCAAACCCTGAATACCATATTTATTATTTGGGTGAATTGAAAAGTTTTTAACTACATAAGCGGATTCCATTTGTATTCGGTTAAGGATTTTGAGCTGCTGATCTCGATTTCGACGGAAAAACTCAAACCCAAATGTTTAGTGTTTAAATTGAAATCGATATCAGATTCCAGTTTTGCATTTGATGAATAATTTAATAAATTTTATGAAAATCAATGCAATTGATAACGATTTTTCCTTAACCGATGACCAATGAAGCGGATTCTAACTATCGATATTTTTTACTTGAAACTACGGAAATGGACCAGGATAATGAAGATCAACAACAAATTACGTCCAATTATTATAGAATCAATAGCGCTGATTTTATGTTTAGGAACGATAAAGATATAACTTCAAATTTTCATTGGGAATTGATCTATAGTTATATCCTTTAAATAATCATTTGGCAACAAAAACCCTTGATGTTATATTTGAATCATTCCTAAGTTATTTTGCGGTGGGTACTTAGTTGTGTTTGTTGTTGCGAGAATATACGATAGTACCTTTATCACTGATGAAAGAAACACCAAGGAAGGCATGTATGCAAAAAAGCGGTAAACTGCCATTTACCACTTTCCCATCATGCTTAAGCTCAACCATAAAATTGTTTTACGTTATGATGAATTCTTGAAGAAGTTTATGAGCAATATATAGCCCTAAGATAAATACACATGCAGCAAATATATTAACTGTAAAGAGTGTTTGCCTGCCAACCCATGCAATAATTAAAAAGACAGACATTAGACCTCCGCCTATAGCTCCAGCTATTATGAACTTTTTTAGCTTACTTTGGTTATGCTTTTCTTCTGGCTTTAGTAAATTTTTGCCAATAACGTGAATAATGAGAAAAGCAGTTGCAATAATAATTACATAGGATAACAAATTACCAACAGAAATCGAAATCTGAAAATTTAATTGTTGACCTGTTACCGCATTATAAATTAATTCCATTGTTTCTTTGGAAAGGACAATATGGATTCCTCCAAGAATGGATGTGGACAAAAGAAGTATATCAATAAGATCTATGACTCGCTCTTTTTGACTTTTCTGTGGTAGTGCAGCTATCACCTCATCACAGAAGGATTTATAATCTTCACCGATCAGCGTTTTAATATCTTCGCCACGTTCTTGAGCAGATAAGACCATTTGCAGCAAATCATGCCTTACGACTTCCTGATCATGCTCTGAAATGTTTGCCAGGCGCAAATAGCATACCATATCGGTCATGACAACATTATTTTCTTCAGTTAACCGCTTATCCAGTTCATTATTCTCTTGATTCAGTATTTTTGCCTCAGTCTTCATCATTATTCCCCAACATGAAATAATTGATTTACAGCATGATTGAGCTCTTGCCAGTTATTCACGAATGCCTCCAATTCTTTTTCTCCCGCCGGTGTGATGGAAAAATACTTGCGTTTTGGCCCAAGAGCCGACTCACGATATTTTGCCGTTATGAGATTATTCTTTTCAAGGCGGAGCAGGAGCGGATAGATTGTGCCTTCTGAAATATCTGAAAAGCCATATTTCTGCAACTGCTGCGAAATTTCATAGCCGTAAATTTCCTTACTGCTGATTATTTTTAATATACAGCCTTCCAATATTCCTTTGAGCATTTGCGATGGTATCAATATGCTGCACCTCTTTTCGCACACTACATTTCATAGTCAATACGATACCTACCTTGTAATGCAAGTTAGACACATTAAATATAGCTGCCTTGTAATGCAAGGTAGTTGCACTATCAATATAAGTGTATCGGTATATTGCTAATTAATTCAGCATTATACCGGTTTTTGTTAGAAGCGTGTTT
The DNA here is from genome assembly GCF_002287235.1 of Methanosarcina spelaei. Taxonomy (GTDB): domain Archaea; phylum Halobacteriota; class Methanosarcinia; order Methanosarcinales; family Methanosarcinaceae; genus Methanosarcina; species Methanosarcina spelaei. The sequence goes on along the minus strand of NZ_LMVP01000520.1, from coordinate 285 downwards.
CACTCTGCTTTGTAAGTGCCTTGTAAACTCCGGCAAAAGACGAGAAGAGAATCTAAAAAATTAAACTAGAGAATAAAACAAAATCAAAGTTGCGCTGGCGCACCCCGCTGCAAGCAACGGGGTATGTTCGCGCCACCGCTCAAAATTCCGTTAAAGGAAATAATAACCCTAAACAATTTAGTGTGAGCAGAAGTTAGTAATCGAAAATGGAATTGAGAAATTTTATTATTATCAACGGTTACCGGGGAAGTTTCCATCCCCGCAGCAAGCTAGCGGGGTATTCGA
>NZ_LMVP01000519.1 GCF_002287235.1 Methanosarcina spelaei | reverse complement strand
ATAATTATATTTTAAATGGCATTAAGTTTTCGACATTTCAAGTGCGTAAGTCCTATTGTTGTCAAATTAAATTCGTTTCCGATATTTTTCCAGTGTACTTTGGTATGTTTTTTGATACATTTCTCAATACTTCCCTCAATACTTCCAGTACTTTACGGTTTATTTTCCGGTCTTTTTCCATACTTATTGTATCAAATTATTCCCTTTGCTTGATCTGGATTTTCTTTCTGTGAGCTACAAGCCCTCCGTCAGCAAGTATTTGGAGAAGAAAATCCGGTAGTTTATTTCCTTCGTAAGTAGCTTTTCCTGAAACTGTAACTTCACCTTTTAGCAGGTCAACCTTTATTTCGTCGCCCTCCTGACACTCGATATCGGCTTCAATAAGAGGTAGCCCTACATTGATTGCATTTCTGAAAAAGATCCTTGCAAAAGATCTTGCAACAATACATGCTATACCTGCATGTTTTAAAGCAAGGGGAGCCTGTTCTCTTGAAGAGCCGCAGCCGAAATTGCTACCTGCTACAATAATGTCCCCTGATTTTACTTTTTTTGCAAACTCAGGGTCAATACCTTCCATTGCATGAGCTGCAAAAACCTGCATATCTTTGGTCCGCAGGTATTTTCCGGGAATGATTACATCTGTGTCGACATCGTCTCCGAATTTCCAGACTCGACCTATAATAGGGTTTTTCATCATACTTCTCCTGCGAAGTAGGTTTTTTTAATAGTATATCTAGATAGCGGAAAAATGAAGTAAAAATCTGCAGATCTGGTTTAAGAATAAGTTTGAAAGCATAAAATTAAAAACAAAGACACAAGAAAAAGGAGGAATAAAGGTGCAGTAGTGTGAACAATCTCACACTCCGTACTGGTTTCATACCTTTATTTCTTCTCCTCTCAATACGGCTTCTTCACTTACTTTTACTTCTTTTGTCATATCGCCATAACTCAACACATAGGGTCCTGAAGGTGCAGTGTTGAATTGAGTCTGACCTGCAATCGGACCTTCTGTTGAATAAGGCACTGTAAATTCATACCTTCCCTGAGAGTCTGCAGTAGTTGACTGCGAGTACTCAAAGGTCCTTCCCTGATTTGTAAGGATTGTCGTGTTTATTTTAACACTCTCATTGGGAGAAGCCGTTCCTGTTATATTTGCGCCTTTAACGTACTCGAAGACCTTGACATACCCTGTATATACCTCAGGGAGTTTACCTCCATGGAAGCGATTGTAGACCTGTTTGTACAATAACTCACTTGTTTGGTAAGCTTCAGTCTCGTGAATCATACGGTACTGTTTCAAGCCATTTCCGTCAAGAGTATGCAGCCTTGCCTCCATGGAATTGAAATATCGAGTAGCAGGCAGTGACCTATATTCTTTACCTATCCAGTAAGCCTGATAGTAACCATTAGTATCAAGAGTCCAGGTAGCAATTGAAATGAATATATCTGTAGCCATTCTGGCATCGGACATTATATAACGTGCACCTGCTTTTTCGGGCCTAGGGTCTATGGCTTCAAGCACTGCACTTGCTTCTTCTTCAGATGGAGCTGTGAGAAAGGTTGTAGCACCTGGTTGGTTTGTCTCGTTAATGCTTACTCTGCGTCCTCCTACTCCGGCCTGGAAGGGGTTTGCATTTGGCATCCTGTGGCCTATTGTCTCTATATAGTGCCCGTAGTCCCACCATGACATAACACCGTATGCCGTATCTGGATACTGGAATATTTCTCCGTTTTTCGGAGCTTCGTAAACGGCATTGTAGTTCATACCAGGGTCAGGGGTGTTTGAGCTAAGCCAGGTACAAGCTTCTTCCCAGGGCTGGATGGGCTGGCCATATACCATTTTTGTATCCGGTATTGCAGATCCGTATACTGGATAAATCAGAAACACCACTATAAGCAGGACTGCAAAAACCTGCTCTATTTTGACAAGTTTCAATGCCTTCGGGATATCTGCTGGCGATTTTACACTACTTTTGAACTTCTGGTCAAGTTCACTCCATTTTACTATTTCAAGTAACAGTCCTCCCAGATATGCACTCAGGACGGAAACGTTTATTGAATAGTAATATGCAAAACGGATCTGGCCGTAAATTGCAAGGAGAATTAAGAAACTCCAAACAAGAACCAGCAGTCCCTGAGGTTTTGGTCTTCTGAACAGGTTTGCAGCCAGAACTAACATGCCGAGTATAGAAGCGAGAAATCCCATAGTAGTGAAATTTGAAAAAGCTTTAGATAGGGTAAAGACTCTATATTGGTTACTTTCATAAAATATAGAAGAAGCTTCCAGGATTGTGGAAGGTCCTCCCAGTTGAATCCCAAAAACAGTACTCGGAGCGTTTATAATCAGAGAATAAAGGGATGGAGATGCGATTTTGATAATTATAAGTCCGAGAATTCCTGCTCCGAGGATAAGGAAAGGGTAGTAATAAGCTCTCATTTTCTTTCTTTTAAACTCCCTTTCTATGAGACTCAAAGCCGCAAAACCTGCCATTGCCCCAAGAGCAGTGACAACATGGAACCATGAGTAATAGTAAAGAGAAAAGCCCATGTCAGGATGGACAAAAGGAAGGATAAGTATTGTACTTGCCAGGCAGGTGACTACACCTGTAAACCCAAGGTAGTCGCTTGACTCATTCCGGAAATTGTCCAGAATGTACTGGAATATTGCGTAAACAAGAACGATGAATAAGAAAAGCGATCCTCCTGGCCAGCAAAGCTGGTATGCTGAATACATTACACCAGCCAGAACCGAGTATATAAAAGGTCCTTTCAGGACACTGAACTTTTTATTAAACACATCTTCAAAACGCAGCTTTTTTTCCTTAGCCGAAATCAACGCCAGCATGAAGAACATCATAAAGAGTGTACTGAATAGCGATTCTGCAACATGATGGTCTGTGAAGCCAATCATTGAACGGGACAGAAATTCCCCTGGTGCAAATGCAATCAGGATCGCAGCCAGAATTCCGGTTTTATGTCCTCCAAGATATTTTCCTATGTAGTAAACCGGAATGACAGTAAGGGCCCCTAGCACTGCAGGAAAGTAAGCTCCAACAGTATCAACAAGATGAGAACTGGGGTGCCCCATTCCAAGAATCATGGAGGTAATAGCCATTATTTGATCGAAAAACGGGCCGAAATGTATGTAACTCCCGTTAGGATAGTTGGTCATCGGATTGAAAAACATCCTGTGGGGGTAATTTTCAAGCAGAACCTTTAAGGTACGCATATGGTACCAGGCATCATTGGTTGTGAACTTCACAATTCCGCCAGGTAAAAGGACATTATCCGAAGGAAGTATTCTGATCCATAAAGACATAAAAACAATTATCGCAACTGCCAGAGTATAAGGCCAACTGGATTTGATTTTATCTTTGAACGACGATACAGGACGATCCTGAGAACTCATAGTATCCCCTTTATAAATTAAACATTATAAGTTAAGATAGAATTATGAAAAAGAAAATTAAATAGATTGTATTAATTCTGTGTAACAGTTTATAATTCTATCCCATTTCTGATCAGGAGCTTCGTAATGCTTTCTCTCTCCAAACTGGGTGAGAATAGCTTCCTTGATAGAATCGACGTCAGCAGGGGGTACAAAAAAAGTGCCTTCATAGTTAGCCATTGATTCTTTTAAGCCACCTACTTCGGAAACAACAACAGGTTTTCCAAAAGACATGGCAATGTGAGCAATTCCACTCTGAGAAGCTCTCAGATAAGGCAGGACTACCACATCTGCAGCGCTGAAATACAGATTTACTTTTTCATCAGGAACATATTCATCTACCAGTGTAATCTTATCATGATAAGGAGAAGCTTTAATCTGGTCAAGTAATTCCTTGCGGTCTTCCCAGATTTCCCCGACAATCAATAACCTGCTTTTTTCGAGAACTTTGGAGGGCAGCTGTTCAAAGGCTCTGATAAGGTAGGGAGTTCCCTTATACTTTCGAATTAAGCCGAAAGAAAGTATAACGAAATCGTCCTTTATCGAGAGATTTCTTCTCGCTTCTTTTATATCAAGCAATTTTCCGTACTGGTCGTAAAGTCCATGTGGGATCACATGAATTTTTTCAGGGGAAATAGAGTATCTTTTTGCAACAAGCTCTTTATCGGACTCGGAGTGAGTAATATATGCATCAAGGTTTTTACGCAGTAATTTTCCTGTTATTTTTGAGTATAAACGGATAGGAAGTATTGACTCTTCAAAAGGATCTACGACTTCATGAAACTCTATAATTACTTTTGGTTTATTCAGTAAACCTGCAAATATCTTTAGCAGAAGCTGCATATGCGCAACCGAGGAAGTCCACCATTGCAAAACTATAATATCAGGTTTTTGTGCTTTAAGAAAGCGGTATGCTTGAATCCAGGTCAGTGGATTGTTATAATCCATGCCGTCAAAAACAGGAATCCTGGGTGAAAAATTCAAGTCGGAAATATTTTTTCCGACATGGGATTTTCCAGGAAAAAGAAAAGTTGGAAGCAACTGCCGAAAGCAAACTACTGATACTTCCTTTTCCATAGGCATGGCATTTGCCAGACGGATAGTATAATAACTGATACCGCTCAAAAAACGTTTCGAAGGTCCGACTATGCAAACGCTTTTATTAGATGTCATTTGCTTTAACTATCACATTATCTTTATATTAAACTAATGCATTACTCCACATAGATTCCAGTATGAGAGAGGTTAAGCCTTGAAAATAGCCCAGATATGTCCCCGTTATTCTCCCGACATAGGTGGAGTGGAAACTCATGTCAAAGAAATTAGTGAAAGGCTAGTTAAAGCAGGGCACGATGTGGAGGTTATAACCACCGATCCTACGGGTAAATTGAAAAAGCAAGAGATAATAAACGGAGTAAAGGTTATAAGGTTCAGATCTTTTGCTCCTGGAAATGCGTATTACCTTGCTCCCCAGATCTATACTTATCTCAAAAAGCGCGACTATGATATAATTCACGCGCACAGTTATCACGCTTTTCCTGCATTCTTTGCATCTCTGGGCAGGCGCAATGCAATACTTGTATTTACACCGCATTATCACAGGCATGGCCATACTGCATTCCGAGACTTACTGCACAAGCCGTACAGGTTTCTAGGGAAGATAATCTTCTCCAGGGCAGATTCCGTAATATGTGTCTCAGAATATGAAAGGAAGCTTATAGAATCAGATTTTGAGGTTGCCGCAAAAACCGTAAAAATCCCCAACGGACTAAACCTTAAAGAGTTCAAGGATTTGAGGCAGCCGAAAAAAAGTTCAAATAAGGATGCCGGAAGAGAAAAGCTTCTTCTCTATGTGGGCCGCCTGGAGGAATATAAGGGAGTACAGTATATTATCCAGAGTTTGCCTGAACTTCAGGGTTTCAGGTTGAGGATCATTGGAAAGGGGCCTTACGAAGCTGAACTTCGCAATATGGCGAAAAGTTTAGGGGTGGAAGAAAAGATTGAATGGTTAAAAGATCTGTCAAGAAAAGAACTGCTTGAGTGCTATGCAGATGCGGATATATTTCTGATGCTTTCTTCTCATGAAGCATATGGTATAACGGTTGCGGAAGCGTTGGCTGCGGGAACTCCGTGTATAGTGGCAAAAGGGAGTGCACTTGAGGAGTTTGTAGATGGAAGGAACTGTATTGGGATTGAGAACCCGGTTTCAAAAGAAAAAGTTGCCCCAATACTGATGAAAATTAAGAAAAAAGGAAAAAAAGAAAACTCAGGTATAGACAAAAATATAATGGATTGGAATGAAGTCTCAGCCAGAATTGAGAAACAGTACATAAAGGATAAAAACTAAGTTACTCGGATAAAGAATAAATTATAGAATAGGAATAATAAATTACTCTAAAGTAAGAGATTTATAAATCATTCCGGGTTTTTGGGGAACTGAAGTATGGAAATTGACTATATAAATGGTCTCAAAACAGATGAAATATTCGCAATGTCAAAGTATCAAAGTGAGATTCATAGCAGGTTAAACAATATCAAATTAAATAAGATAGAATATCCCAATTTGTCAAAAGTTGCCGGAGTTAACAAGGCTGTTGAGTATTTTGCTTATCCATTTATTGTGAAGAAGAAAGTAAATAAGAATAATATTAAACATATAACTCGTCAGGATCTGGCATTCCTCCTTGAACTAACTGACTTCGAAAAAACCATTGTTACCTGCCACGATATTATTCCTATAGCGTATTACAAGACTCGAAGTCCTTTCTGGAAACTTAACGCAAAAGGATTGAGAAAAGCAGAAAAAATAATTACGGTATCCGAATTCTCTAAACAGGACATTAGTAAGTATATAAAATATCCCGAAGAAAATATAGAGATTATAGCCCCAGCCGTAGACCACCGCTTATACTTTCCTAATAGGAGTAAAAAGTGTTTATCAAAATATGGCATTGGAAACGATGAAGAGGTAATCTTATATGTTGGAGCTGAAGAACCTAGAAAAAACGTTCAGTTTCTAATAAATTCGTTTAGCAAATTGAAAAATAAAATGCCACATATAAAATTATTAAAGGCCGGGGCACCAAATTACCTGTTCGTAAGGAAAAAGCTCCTTGAACAGATAAAGGCTCTGAATTTACAGAATGACGTTATCTTTACGGGATATGTCTCAGAGACCGAACTGGCAGAGATATACAATGCTGTGGATTTGTTCGTATTTCCCTCTTTATATGAAGGGTTCGGGATACCTCCTCTGGAAGCAATGGCTTGCGGAACCCCAGTAATAACATCAAACACTTCCTCACTGCCGGAAGTTGTCGGAGATGCTGCAGTTCAGGCAGATCCTTTTAATGTTGAAAAATTTGCTGAAGAAATGTATGAAGTATTAACAAATGAGGAACTCAAAGAAGAAATGATCAGAAAAGGACTGAAAAGATCAAAAATGTTTAGCTGGGATATTTCGGCAAAAAAAACTTTAAAAGTATATAAAGAGCTATAAGTGCAGTCCTGCAAAATCTTTTTTGATCATAATTACTAAGTTGTTGGCTTTTCCGATTTAACTAGCAGAAATAACCAGCTCTGATCGCCGGCAGACTCTATAGTCTAAAAATTGGTGAATAATTTATGAGTAAAAAACCGTTAGTATCAATAATTTTACCGACATATAATAGAGCATCGGTTCTTGGGGTCTGTATTGAATCCGTCTTAAACCAGTCATATACAAATTGGGAACTTTTTATTTCGGATGATTGTTCAACTGACAACACTATAGAGGTCATAAAACATTACATGGTCCGCGATTCAAGAATAAATGGTCAGACTCATGAACACAATCTGGGTCTCCCACGCAACAGGAATGCAGCTCTCCACGAAGTTAAGGGTCAACTGGTGTTCTTCATTGAAGATGATCTGGTGTTGCATCAGGGCTGTTTAGAAAAACTTGTCAGTACTTACAATTCTTTTGCCACAAACGATATCGTAATTGTTCCGAGGTTGATAGAAAACACAGACCCGGATGAAGAAGCTGTCAGGCGTAATGTCCCGTTTTATGTAAATAAATTCACTGGCGAAATTTTCAACAACTATGGGCAAGACCCTGGAAGTGTTTTAAAAGTAGATATGGGACACGCCTGTTGTTTGTATCCAGTCGATCAGTTAAGGAACATAGGTGGATATGAGGAAAAAGCCTATAAAGGCACTTACTGCCGTGAAGAAAGTGATCTGAACATGCGACTCATTAACCTGGGATTTAAATTTTATTTCCAACCGGCTGCAGTAGCAGATCATAATAGAGTCAGTACAGGTGGTTGCAGGCTATCCGGACGCCTGAAACAGACCTACTATTATGCTAGAAATCATATTGTCTTTTTACTGAGGAACTTCGGAATCAGATCGATATATATGATACCTTTTTTCTTGATAGAATTTAGCCGTAGGATATTTGTTAATAATCTCTTTTCCAAAAGCTCTTTTCCAAAAGCTCTTAAATAAATTTCAAAATTGAATCTTGTCCTTTTTCCTGTCCTTTTTCCTGTCTTTTTTATTCCTCTTTTATTTCTCCTGATCTGAATCAATTATTTCCCATAGATTAGTTTTTTATATTTCATACAGAAGTTTTTACAGTTAAAGTTCACTTTTGCATATTCATAAGCTTCTGTTGATATTTTGTTCCTCAAAGTTTTGTTTGAGGTAAGTTCACTTATAATATCACATGTATTTTTTATTATGAGATCTTCACTATCGTCTTTTACAAGAAAACCGTTATAACCATTATGAACATGTTCTGAAATACCTCCTACATCCGTGCTTATAGTTACAAGGCCACGAGCCATTGCTTCCATTATGACTAAAGGAAAACCTTCACTACTCGATACAAGCAGTAATATGTCAGAACTATTATACACTTCCGAGAGCCTTTTTTCATCTACGATCTCGCCTAAAAAATTACAATAAATTCTATCTTGCTCAGGAATCGAGTTCTTAACGTCCCCGACTAATACAAACTCAATTGGCATATTTTTTTGATGGCAAACACGAGATATTTTTCCTATAAGGTGTACTCTCTTTTCTTCTGAACCACGCCCTACATACAGAATTCTTAAAGTAGACCCGTTATTCTTTCTTATGATTCTTTCCGGAATTTGTACACAGTTTTCAATTAAAAAGATCCTGTCATTCATTTCTTCAGGAATATCATTCAAACTATATTGTTTCTTAATATCCTTCAACGTCCGTGAATTAATTACGACTCTTTTGTCTAACCTGTTTACATACGTGAGACTAACATTTTCAATCCCACCCCCGAAAGCATGTATAAGGTCAATACAACAAATATCAGGTTTTAAGTATGGAATTAGCTTGTAGAAAAGTATGTTATTACAACCAAACACTACGCAATCTTTATTATAGTTTACAACTGTGGATAGCACACCAGCCCAAAAGTAAATTAACAATGGATTGTTTAAATAACCTATATCAAATATTTTAGCACTTTGCATAAATTGCTCTTTTAATGCGGAGCTTTTTGATTTATTCACAAAGAATACTATAGGGCTGTACTCTTTTAGACAAGAAGTAATTTTAACGTGAACCTTTTCGGCTCCTCCGATATGGTAATAAGGGAAAAAGAAAAAAAGTTTTGATTTAAAGTATGATGCAAAGAATGAACCTGTGAATTTACCAGTTATTACAAGTGGTTTCTCTGAATATTGGACCAATTTTTCCAGAATGGGCTTAACTTTAGCATATAAAACATTTTTTTCCACACAATAGGCCACCTTAATATAACATGAATTTACTTTTCTGAGTCAATCTAAAGGTAATATGTTCTGAAGGTTAATTTTAACACTCAAAGTGAATAATAACGAAGTAACTCTATGCTCCATTCAATGGTGCTTCTTTTACTGTTCCATAAATTGCTTACAACTCTCAATCTAATTCTACTTTTATTGTACTTCGGAAGACCATTTTTCTATATTTTATCAAATATTCCTACTTATTACTTTTCGAATTCCTTAGGTTTTTAGATATAATACCTTAGATTTTTAGATATAATTCCTCAGGTTTTTAGATCCCACTTTCCGCAGATGTACACAAAAATGCCACTTATTATCTCAATACGGCAATAAGCTAAAAACTTAAAATCGGATTTGATGAGATAATATGGCAAATCGGCAAATAAATTCTACATCTGTGTACATCTGCGGAATGTAGGTTTAGATATAATTTCTTAGGTTTTTATATGTAATACTTGACATTCATAGCTCACTCTTTTAAGTGATGGTTTTTTCCTGTATAAACTTGCGTTAAACTGTAATTTTCAGATCTACCAAGTTATTCATTCCCATCTCATGGAAAGCCATTTCAAAACGTTTATGCCAAGTATGGTCCTGTAAGCAACGTTTATATCCGGCTTGACGAATCTTCTCACGTTCGTCATCGTGTTTTAAATAGTACTTTATTTTGTTAACCATATCTTCTTTGTCAGTATAACAAACAATTTCTTTTCCTATTTCAAAGAATTCCTCAAGTTCTTCCATATATTCTACCATATAAAACCCGCAGCTCATTGGAATTTCGAAATCTCTAAGCCTCACCTGTAATATACGATTTCCGATTTCGTCAGTACCCCAGCAAGTAGAAAAACCTAAATTTATTTTAGAACGACTGAACATCTTAACCATTTGCTCATCAGTCAATACCCCTCCCAGCATTGACGCTGGAAGTGCTATTGATGATTCTTTATTCTCTGCAGGGATCTGATTTTCCGTTCCTTCTACCTTCCAGCCTGCTGTTTTCAGGAACTTCTTACAAACCCTAGATGTGCAACCTCTAAGGTTATGGAGTAGAGAGTCCTTCTTTGCCTTTGCTTCAGAAGAATACTTATCCCATCCCCATCCCCAGACACGCACATTGATTTCGTTATCCAGCAGGTGTTTGATAATAGCTGGTCGATCTCCGTATGCTTGTCCTACAAAGGTAACGTCGAATTCGACAGGTAAGTCGTATGGCTTATATATTTTAGGATTAGCTGCCTCTTGACAGTAAATAGGATTAGCACCAATTTTTAAATAGTCCTTAATCCTGAACTTTTCAGGAACTAAACACCAGTCATAGTGGGGAGAAATGTTAGACACCAGATGCAACTGATAAGATCCGTTACAGTACCAGTTGACAGTTTTTATTCCCATGGCTTTTATTTCATCTATTGCTTCAGGCATTACACAGGCATCATAGAAATAACTAAAAAAAAGATCTACAGGTTTTTCTTTATGAGCTGCCTTAATCTGTCGAAGTAACTCTTTACTTACTTTTGGTCTGTTCCTCGAAATAAAAGATCTTTGCTTGGGATCTGAAATGTCAAGATTTTGAAAGGTTTCTCTTAACTCGTATTGAAACTCTATCACATCATGCCCTAAATCTACAAGTGGCTGATATAAATTATTGCGCCAGAGATTTGACTGGAAAGAAGAGTTCGGAGTTGTATCAGAAGCATAAAAGATTCTCATTTGTAATCACTTATTGGTTTTAGACAAGAGTCTTACGTTTTTTTAAGTTTGTTTCACATGCAAATGAAGTCATAACATATACCATAACCTGAAAGTTGCCTTATCACTTATTATGAGCCCCCCACCAGAGGAATGGTAGAGTTCAGTTATCGTAGTTTATGTTTTTTTTGTTTTTATCTATGCGGATTATTACAGATTATTTCTTAAACATCATCCTTATATTTATAACAATGTTATATACAATTTTTCTTACACGAGCTTGAAAAAGCAGTTTTTTTGCCAAAACAATGTATTCCTTGTCATTTATACTGTGTTCTTTGTTATTTGCCCATACGATGAATGACTTAAAAACATTACTTCTTAACTCCCAAACAGGAGGAGTAAAAGCTCTTATGCTTGTCTCAGGTTCATCTCTATAAACTAATAATGGTTCTTTTATAAAAGCAAAATTTGTAAGTGTAGATGCGCGTAGCCACAGTGCATAGTCTTCTCCAACTTTCAAGGATCTATCTTCTGGAAAACCACCGCATTTTTCTATAATGTCTTTCTTTATCAAAACCGAACTGCAAACTACATAATTATCTCTAGTAAGTAAAGGAAAAGATATTAAGTCTCCAAAAACATTTCCATTAAGTAGTGTTCCTTTATATCCTTGAGATGGAATAGACCTTATTGCATCAGAGCATGCAGCACTGCATCCCGTCTTGTTAACAAATTTGAGTTGTTTTTCAAGTTTATCCGGCAGCCATTCGTCATCGCTGTCCAGAAAAGCTAACCAATCTCCTCTGCTGGCTTTAATCCCTCTATTGCGAGGAATTGATGCAAGCCCATCACATCCTCCCTCTATCCATCGTACTCTAGAATCGTTTATAGAGTTAACAACTTTTTGATCTGGGGAACCATCAACGCCACACACGATAACTTCAAAAGGAGGAAAAGTTTGGTTCAAGGCACTTTTAATAGCTTTACCCAATGTCTCTTCTCGATTCCACGTTGGGATAATAACACTGATTTTAGTCATTTTTTCACAGTTTCTTATCTGTTTTCTATACTCAGTCATCACAGAGATGGAAGTCTTAGTTCACTCTCAGATGAATCTGTCAGATGAATCAGCCGAATCAATCAGAGAGACTGTCTTTTACCTTTTTTTCTGAATCAACTTGAGATCATTATCATTTTTCTCGCAGTCGGTCTGTTAAAATTTTATTATATCGTTAATGGATTATCAAACATTTAAAATTAATCAATTTTAGAAGATCAATTAACTAAAATAATCAATCTTAGAAGATCAATTAACTAAAATTAATCAATCTTAGAAGATCAATTAACTAAAATTAATCACTATGTACTCACAGATACTTTTACTGTTTTAATCGTGGCTTAAGTTGTTGCAAACTCCATCTTATAAATATTCGCGTTTTATATAATTTCCAAGCTTGCTTGTGGAGGAGACACAGATCATAATCTATGTTTGACATTATAAAAGGCAGTCCCATATATTTCTATTATTTCTATTACTTCTATTATTTTTATTTTTATTCTTATTTTTATTCTTATTTTTAGTCTTATTTTTAGTCTTATTTTTATTCTTATTTTTAGTCTTATTTTTATTCTTATTTTTAGTCTTATTATTTCTTATTACCAGCTTAGTTCTCTGATATACTCAATCAACTTTTTCAACGTTCCATTTTAGTAAAGGAGCTAAAATTCCTGGCCTTCGAGCTAGCCAATAGGGAGAATCACTCAGACCGCCTTTAACTTCAAAATATAATATTGGCGCGTTAACTCCTGGCTGAATAATCCATTCACGGAAATACATAGAAACCATTGGCTCTATCCTGTACAGCCCCTCATTCAAAAATCTCTTTGGGATCAAACCAGTAAAGCAGAATTTACCTTTCGAGAGTTGAGGCCATTCTTCTTCAGTGGTATCGTTGAAATTGGTCCAGTATAACAAATTGTTATTTTCATCATACAGGGCATAACCCACCTGTAAAGCAGGGTCAATTTCTTTTATAGTGCCGTAAAGGCTAAAATAGTGATTAACTTTATTGTGAAACTGTCCATTATCAATAGTGTTACCAAGCTCATCAGTAAGATAAGCTTTTTCCGGAGCAAACCAGGCATTTAGATACTCATTTCCTTTGTTAATCCAGGTGCAGTTTTTATTCTCTTGATCGTTACTTGTCAAGTACTCGTTAATTATCTCTCTTGTGTCATAGCCATCCGACGTAAGCTTCCCGCTGTTTAACATAATTGCTCTCGTACAGAGGTTTTCAACTGCATTCATATTATGACTGACAAAAAGAACAGTCCTTCCATCCTCGGAGACAGCCTTCATTTTTCCCAAACATTTTTTCTGAAAAGCTGCATCACCTACAGCAAGTACTTCATCAATAACCAGGATTTCAGGGTCCAGATTCGCAGCTACTGAAAAGGCAAGCCTGACTTGCATTCCGCTTGAATATCTCTTAACAGGCGTATCTAAAAATTTCTCGACACCTGAAAATTTGACAATCTCATCAAATTTGTCATCGATCTCTCTTTTTTTCATTCCCAGGATTGCACCATTAAAGTAGATGTTTTCGCGTCCGGAAAGTTCGGGATGGAAACCAGTACCTACTTCTAGAAGGCTGCCTACACGTCCAAGCATTTTAATTTCGCCTTCAGTAGGAAAGGTAATGCGTGAGAGAACCTTAAGGAGTGTACTCTTACCTGCACCGTTTCTGCCGATAATTCCAACTACTTCTCCACTTTTAACGTCAAAATTTACATCTTTAAGTGCCCAAAAAGTACTACAGGGTTTACGAGAATCTTTTAGTGTTTTTAACGGATGTTTTATAGCGGAAGTAAACGTGCCAGATAAAGTTTTATACGTTTTATCTATACCGATATTATATTCTTTAGAAAGATGTTTTACACTGATTATCGGTTCTTCTCTTTTTAGTGAACTCATTTAAATCAAATCCGCAAAGTACTTTTCCGTACTCTTGAGATAAAGTATTCCACTTAAAAATATCACTATTGTTACCAGTGCCGAGATTGAAAGCCCGATAAAATCTACAGGAGAATGCCCTAACAGACACGCACGGTGAGCATTCATTAAACCTGTCAAGGGATTTAAGTAGAGCAGCCATTGAAGTTTTCCACTTATAATGCTTACGGGATAGATTACAGGCGATACAAACATAAGGAGCTGAACAAAGAAAGGAAGAACAAATTTCACGTCCCTGTATTTCACACAGATTGACGAGAGCCAGTAACCAACTCCTGATGCAAGCATGAATGTCAAGAGTACAATCAATGGCAGCAGGAGTATTGAAATCCCAGGCACAAAATGGTAGTAAACCATCATAACAGCAAGGATACTCATAGCAATTATGTAATCAAGAAAGCCTGAAAGACATGGTGCAGTAGGTATGAATATCCGGGGCATGTAAACCTTTGAGAGGAGAGGGGCATTTTCAACAAGGCTGTTGCTTGACTGGGAAAGAGCGTTGGAAAAATAAGTCCAGAGGAGAAGACCGGAGTATGAAAATATTGGATAAGGAACTCCATCTGAAGGCATCTTCGCAAGTCTGCCAAATATAAGAGTGAATATTATCATCGTAAAAAAAGGCTGCAGTAATGCCCATGATGCTCCCATCATTGTCTGTTTATACCTGATCTTGATTTCTCTCAGGGCAAGAAAGAACAGAAGTTCTCTATACTCCTTGAGTTCCTGCCAGTTCAGATCCAGAAGCCCATATTTAGGGCGAATAACCAGTTCGTAATCAGTTGAATGTTCAGTCATAGAAGGACACATTTACCTGTTTTTAGCTATGATCCACGCTGTTTCTTTACATAGCTAATAAATATTTTAATTCATTTATTTTGATTTTCTATTCTTTTATACTTCTTAAGCTCTTCACTTAATTTGACTTTGGTACCACTCATAGGTTTGTTCAATCCCATCTCTCAATGAGATTTTCGCTTTCCATCCAAGTGAGCTCAATTTTGCAATATCAAGCAATTTCTGTGGAGTGCCATCAGGTTTTGAGAGATCCTTTCTAATCGTACCCTCAAACCCTACAATCTCTTTGATCACTTCAGATAATTCACCTATTGTAATATCTTTCCCTACCCCGATATTGACAAATTCTCCAATGCTATCTGTGTTATATTTTTCCATCAGATAAACACATGCATCAGCCATATCATCCACGTGCATGAATTCCCTGAGAGGTTTTCCAGTACCCCATATTACAACTTCAGGCTCATTTTTCACTTTAGCTTCATGAAACTTCCTGATTAACGCAGGCATTACGTGCGAAGTCTCAAGGTCAAAATTGTCATTAGGCCCGTAAAGATTGGTCGGCATTACCGAGATGAAATTAGTTCCATACTGCTGATTGTAATGTTTGCAAAGTCTGATCCCGGCAATCTTTGCGATCGCATAGGCTTCGTTTGTCTCTTCCAGGGGACCGGTTAATAAGTATTCTTCTTTTAAGGGCTGTGGAGCAAGTTTAGGATAAATACATGAAGAGCCAAGGAAAAGTAATTTTTTTACGCCATTTCTATACGAAGCATGAATAATATTTGCTTCAATCATAAGATTTTCATAGATAAATTCGGCAGGATAAGTGTTATTGGCAAGGATCCCACCCACTTTTGCAGCAGCTAGAAACACATATTCCGGTTTTTCCCGTTCGAAAAATTCATTGACTGCCTGCTGGTTTGTCAGATCAAGTTCTCCATGGGTGCGGAAGATCAGATTGGAGTAGCCTTTTGATTCAAGTTTTCTTTTAATGGCTGAACCTACAAGGCCTCTATGACCAGCTAAGTAAATCTTTGATTTTTTATCCATAATCATTACCTTTGCCTTATTATTCAAAAGAGTGATTTTGCTCTACAGCCTTTTCGTCGGCTTTTATCATAATTTTTACTAATTCTTCCAATTTTATTTTAGGCTTCCAGCCAAGTTTCTCCTTTGCTTTTGAGGGATCCCCAATCAGTATCTCTACTTCGGTAGGTCGGTAATATCTGGGATCTATTTCTACTAAGACTTTGCCTGTACTGGAGTCTATTCCATACTCTTCACTACCTTTGCCTTTCCATATAATATCGATCCCTACTTCCTTAAACGCTAATTCCGTAAATTCCCTTACCGAGTGAGTCTCTCCTGTAGCAATTACATAATCTTCCGGATTTTCCTGCTGGAGGATCAGCCACATTGCTTCTACATAATCTTTTGCAAATCCCCAATCTCTTTTTGCATCAAGGTTCCCCAGGTAAAGCTTCTCCTGCAGTCCATGTTTTATCTTTGTGGCCGCCATTGTAATTTTTCTGGTGACAAATGTTTCTCCTCGAATTGGAGATTCATGATTGAATAAAATACCGTTACATGCAAAAATCTTGTACGCTTCCCTGTAGTTAACCGTAATCCAGTATGCGTATAACTTAGCTGCCGCATATGGACTTCTCGGGTAAAAAGGAGTTGTTTCTCTCTGGGGAATTTCCTTTACCTGCCCGTAAAGTTCACTGGTTGAAGCCTGGTAGAACTTTGTTTTTTTCTCAAGGCCCAGAATTCGAATGGCCTCAAGAAGGCGCAATGTTCCCAGTCCATCGGAGTTTGCCGTATATTCCGGGGTTTCAAAGGATACCTGTACATGGCTTTGAGCAGCGAGATTGTAAATCTCATCCGGCTGGGTTTCCTGTATTATGCGGATAAGGTTGGAAGAATCCGTAAGATCACCATAATGCATAAAGAAGTTTACATTTCTTTCGTGAGGGTCTTTATATAGATGATCGATTCTCGCAGTGTTAAATGAAGAAGACCTCCGTTTTATACCATGTACGGTGTATCCTTTATTAAGAAGAAGCTCAGCCAGATAAGCTCCATCCTGGCCTGTAATTCCAGTAATTAATGCAACTTTAGGCAATTTTTTCACTCCGTTATGTTTTTACGTCACAAAATATCCTGAATAAAATCAAATTTAAGATGTTTTATTAGGATTATAGGTTCATTTTTAATCTTATAAACTTGAACAACTTGAACTTTAGTAGGAATATATTTCCTTTTACCTTATTCCCAATGTAACAGATATATTATACTATTTAGTGCTCTATTGATAATTCTAAATTTTAAATTTAGAGAGTAATACTAAGATTCTAAATTTTAAATTTAGAGATATACTAAGTTTTGGTATGAGAGCTCATCTAAAACTAAATTTTAAAATTCATACTATAGTTACCGAATATAAGTACTAGCTCACAACCAGCGTGGCCAAACAAAGCCAATTCCAACCTTCTCTATTATATCTTTCATTTCAGTGTACACTTTTTTATCAAACTTCAATATCAAAAAACCGTATATCATCCCACCTAAAGCAACTGCCAGTATTGTAATCCACACATTGGAAAGTGGTACAAACAAACGATATACACCAACAAGCACTCCCATTGCAACCGAAGATATTGTAATGTTAAACAGACTTTGATGCTCCAGTTTTATTGTCATATACCTGGATAAAGCACGCCAGGCGAGTAAAGCATTCAAAGTCATTGTTGCCAGTGTCGCTATTGCTGCTCCGTTTATACCTATGAGCGGAATAAGTATTATATTCAATGCAATGTTCGCTCCAACACCAACTGCCGTGACCTTAAATGATTCTTGAGGGTGATCCAGAGCATCCAAATACATCGTGAAAAAGTACTGGAATACATTGATCACCTGTACAGCAAGTAATATTATCAATACATAATAGCCCTGAGCAAAGTCTGCACCATAGAACAGATACAGAAGACGATCTCCCAGCAATATACCACCCAGGAGTACCGGAATTGCCAGTATCAATGAGTAGCTGATCGAACGGGACAGTGATTCTTCCACAAGATAGATTTCCTTGGATTTACCCCATTGGCTGACTTTGGGCCAGAGCGTCATTCTCAGTGCATTTGAGCTAAATGTGGCAATTCCCGTGAACTGGAGTACTATTCTGTAAATACCTACATTTTCAACATTCATAAAGTAACCTATAAGGACAGTATCTGCCTGTGAAAATACAAGTACTCCACTAGATGTTAAAAATAGCCAGAATGAAAATACAGATAAACTCTTTATATGCTTCCATTTGAAGCGTACTAAATGCAAGTCAAAAAAACGGAATTCAATTATTGCTGCTAAGATTACACCAGCTACCACTCCCCCGGCCAGACCTGCCGTTTCATACCCAAGATATATTGCCGGGACCTGGACCATTACGCGTGAAATATTGCTTATTCCTTCACAGGTATTATGTATTCCCATCTTGCTTTTGCCGGTAACACCGCTTGAGATTGGTCCTGCAATCGCCGAGACTAATAACAATAACAACAGCCAGGCAAACATGCCTGATTTATTAAGATCCACAAAGTAGTCTTTAAAAATTAGCAAAACTAGTATTCCAGTTATCGTAAACACTAGTCGGAGTATGAAGTATGCACTGAAATACGCATCAAGCTCTTCACCCTCGCTGATGCGCTTAACTGCGGCCCCACCAAATCCCCCATCAGTAACCATGCCAAAAATTCCATAGTATGTTAAAAACAGGAAATATGAACCGAGAATTGAAGCACCTGCCATATGTGCGAAATACATGGTGCTCAGGAAGCCTATGGCTGTGAATGAGACCTGCCAGAACAATGAAATTATGCTCTGGCGTTGAATAGGATCGATTTTTAAGATATTCGAGAAAATAGTAGTTATCTTGAGCACGGTCTAAAACATCATTTATGTTTTTATTATATTCCTGGAGCTTTCAAACATTTCTTTTTACTATTGTTAATACATATATGATTTTTCCTAATGTTCCCCATGCTCACAGATTTGGTATCATATATTAATTTTGGCTCTTCGCTGTCCTGTATATGTTAAAAATATTGCCTTGTATATGTTAAAATAATTACTTAGTTAGAAAGCACTCAGATCTAAAACAAAAACATCAGGCTTGAATGTGATTTTCAATCATAAGTGTTTCTAATTATAAGGTTTCTAATTATAAGGTTTCTAATTATAAGGTTTCTAATTATAAGTATTTCTAATCAGATACGTTACTTAACATTTAGGAGCTAAATGTAAGTTACCACACTCGAAATGGCGAAGAGCCTTAATTTCTTATCCAATTGTGAGTTTTCTCAGCTCCTCCCATAGACATCGTCAAACCTGACAATGTCCGTTTCGTCTACAAGTTCCCCTAACTGTACTTCAATAATCTCAAGCGGAATTTTTCCGGGATTTGACAATCTATGTTTCTCTCCTGCGCTGATGAAGGTACTCTCGCCAGGTCTCAGGAAAAACTGCTGTCCGCCTACTTCCACACAGGCCATACCTTTAACAACCACCCAGTGCTCACTGCGATGGTAGTGCAGCTGGAGGCTTAACTTATGGTCAGGGAGTACTGTGATATTTTTAATCTTATGCTCCGGAGAAGCTTCAAGTAAGGTATAAGAACCCCAGGGCCTGTAAACAGTTTGCCCTATGTATGCCCTTTCATCGTTTCTGTGTTTAAGAGTTGAGACTATATCCTTCACCTTCTGGCTGCTGGATTTAGGACAGACTAATAGAGCATCACTGGTGTCAACAATAACCATATCCTTAATATCAATGAGCGAAACAAGCTTACCGCAACTTGAATATACGAGATTTCCACCTGAATTCAGCATTAGAGGATCACATTCATGGACTACGTTTCCTACAGGGTCCTTTTCAAACTCGTCATAAATTGCTGCAAAATTTCCCAGATCACTCCATTTCTGCTCAAGTTTTACAACTGCGACCCGATCGGATTTTTCCATTATTCCATAGTCAATGGAAATCTTATCCACACATGAATAAATCTCATTAACATCCTTTCCGTTTTCAAAACAGGCGAAAACAGAAGGGGCATATTTTTTAACTTCGTTGAAGAAAAGCTCTGTATCGAAAAGAAACATCCCGCTGTTCCAGAGACAACCTTCCTGAATATACTTCTCTGCAGTTTCTAGGTCCGGTTTTTCTCTGAATTCCGAAACTCTGTAACCTGGTCCACAGGTTTCTGAGGGTTTAATATAACCATATCCCGTATGAGGAAAAGCCGGAACAACCCCGAAAGTAACTAGATAATCCGAAGCAAGCTCTTCAGCTAAAGAAATTGTCTGCATTGCAACTTTATCAAGGACATGGTCCGAAGAAAAGATTCCTACTACGGAATGCCCATATTTTTTTTCAATTTCTTTCATTCCGAAAAAGATTGCAGGGAGAGTGTTCTTGCCTTCAGGCTCAATTAAGACATTCTCTGGAGGGATTGAATATCCTATTTCCTCAATCTGTCCGATTACGAAAAATTTTTGAGCTTCGTTTGTCACAACGAAAATTTCGGAAATATCAGACACTTCAAGGCACCGGAGGACGGTTTCCTGAAAAAGAGACATACTTCCGAATTTTAAAAATTGCTTGGGATACATTTCCCGGCTAAGAGGCCAGAGTCGTGTTCCTGAACCGCCTGCAAGAATTATTGATTTTATACCTGTCATCTCCTTTAGATATTGGTTAAAACGGATGTATCTTAATAATCGAACTGAAGGTATATAGATTGGTTTCTGGATAATAGCATACAGATACGCTGAAAACACGAGTTAGAGCAATATATAATAAAAGTTGTTAAATAAGCTTTGCCCAGAAAAGAGTTGAGCCTACTCGGGTCTTAGATGACAGTCTTTGCTAAAATATTTAATAAAGGTTGAGAAAATTAACACAGTTTATCACGGTTCCTTACTTAACAGAAGACGTATGGAAATGAATCCGTTTTTTGACAAGAATTACTTCCGTGAACATCAATACAAACTGAGTTTAGGAAAGGCCGATCCGTTTGGTTATAAAACTTCTGTCTGATACATAAAAGGTTATAGAATGCTTGAGTCGTATGAAGGGAAACTTTCAAGTGCGGTTCTTAGAAGAGGGAGAGCGAGTAATCGCTTTTTCTTATTCAACATGTCCCTTCAATTTTCACAATTTTTTCTGCTATCGGTTTTGAAGAATTTCTCAAAAATTTCCTGTTGTTATCTCAATTGAAGTTTTGGAAATCTAGCTGAAAGTTTTCACTAAAGGTAAAAATGTCGAAAAACGTAGGATATTTTAAAAATATTTTCTTCTGACATTATATACAGTTACCAGAAAAACGATAATGGGAAAAATTGTGAAAATTGTAAGGACATCTGCGGAAAGTCAGATCAATAGTTCAGTGATCACTTTCTTAATATAGTGCCGAATCAATTATCAACCCACTTTTCGCAGATGTACACAGATGTAGAATTTATTTGCCGATTTAGCTTATTTTTTCATCAAATTCGATTTTAAGTTTTTAACTTATTGTCTTATTGAGAAAATAAGTGGCATTTTTGTGTACATCTGCGGAATGTAGGATCAAGGATTCAACGATCCCAAAGAATTCCAATCGGTTTTATATGACATCTTACGGTTGACGCGACACTAGCGCTTCGCGCTTGATTTCTGTCACTACTGTTATAACAAATGTTTTGATTGATTATGGATGATATTGTATACATAGTATCTCCTAAATTTTATGATTAATGAATTTTATGTTATAATTTTTTATATTTGTGTTAATTATGCTGAATATAAATTAATATGTTCTTATTTTTTTCAAATATTTTAAATACTTCGTATTCACTTATTTGTTTGAAGGTTCTGAAATAAAAATATACGTTTCTCCTGAAAAGGAGCTACATCCTCCAAAGTAGTGCAAAATCTAGGATCATTACAAACTGAATATGAAACTTAAAATTGCAATTTTGAAAAATGTGTCAAGACTAAAATTCATTCGCAAGTACATATCCAAATTTTAAATTTTCTGCAAAAAAGTTTCAATTTTTTTGTTTTTGAGATATTTTCTCTCCAAATTTAAACAGATACAAAACAATCACAATTCAATTTGATAAAACTCCTACGGTTCTTCCAAACTGGACCGCGATAACAGGAATTTCGGGCAACAACGTCTAAATGTAGGTGAATAATAAGATGAAAAAAATATTTTTGATTTTCTGTATCGCTGCACTGATGTGCACGACTTCACTGGTAGCTCCAGTATTAGCAGCAACTCTGAACGTTGCAGCAGACGGAACAGGTAATTATACTTCGCTTTCGGCTGCTCTCAATGCAGCCTCACCGGGTGATATAATTTATCTCCATAAAGGGACATATAGTGAGTCTAAATCAATCACAATCAACGAAAATAATATTACTATTGACGGTGAAAGTGCCGATAAAGTAACTCTTGATATGCCTGGAAATAATCTATATATCAAAGGATCTGGATGTCACATACAAAATCTGAAATTTAAGAACGGGTTCCGCATTTTTTCAATTGAATCTTCAAATTGTGTAGTCAGGAATAATATATTTGAGAAACCTTTTTCTATACAATTACAGTCGTCTTACAATCTTATCACCGATAATATACTTATAAGTCCTTCTTCGAATGATGGTGGCATTAGTATTGGAGCTAATTTCAATGATGTTCTTGATAATGTAATTTTAGCACCTACAGGTTCCTATTCAGGCGTGGCAATTTATGGTTCATCAAATCATTTTGAAAATAACACGATAAGTGATGGTTCATCTGCTGGCTTGACAATTTATGGTACAAATAATACAATTACAAAAAATTCATTCATAAACAATAAATATGCTGGTGTCGAGTTATACAAAGCGGGTGGTGCCAACAATATATACCTCAATACGCTTATTGGTAATGGCAAAACAGTAACTAGATCTGGTACTACAAAACCATCCACTGTTTTCTGGATCTCTCCCTCTGCTACTAATTACATTTACAATGGCACAAAGCAATCAGGCATTTTAGGCAACTACTGGGGAAGCAGTTACTCTGGTACTGATGACGACAGTAACGGTATAGGTGACACATATTATACAGTTCCGGACGATCTGGGGAACGATACCGCTCCACTCATGGGGACCTGGCAGGATGGTAATGTTGTCAGTCAGGATTCCGTAAAACCGATTGCCGGGTTTACAGCAAGCTCTTTTGACGGTCAGGCGCCCTTTGCTGTCACTTTCACTGGATGGTCTTCGGGACCTGGAAAGGTTACTTCCTATTTGTGGGATTTCGGTGACGGTACTACAAGTACTGATCAAAAGCCATCTCATACGTATACTAAAGGAGGTAACTACACAGTCAAACTAACAGTTACTGGTCCTAGTGGGTCAAACAGTATGGAAAAGACTGATTTCATCAGTGTGGGCGGAGCAGATGCCGATCTTCTGGTCAGTTCTCTTAGTTCTCTGTATCCTCATATCCAGAACACAGTTACTGCTACTATTAAGAACCAGGGCTCAATGGATGCAGGTCCATTCAAAGTGCAGTTCACGCTGGATGGCAACACCACTAATTTTGATATACCTGGGTTGGCCACAGGAAATACTACTACTCTCAATGTCACCAATCAGGTGAGTCGAAAGTATGGCGACATAGTCCCGATAAAAATCCTGCTGGACACTGAGAATTCAATCGTTGAGACCAATGAAAGCAATAACGAATATAATACAACAGCAACCGTGATAACTAACGGTGACTACTATACTGGCGGACGTTATTATACAGGGAAAGATCTTGAGACTGGTGTTTATCAGGAAGGGAATATTGGAATACTTTACTCGACCGGGGATTCCGGATATCAGACAGGTGGTGGATGGGCTTCTACAACCGTGAAATGGACAGGCAAAGATCTGCCCATACCTGCAAATGCAACCATAAAAGAAGCGCGGCTCTATCAGTCTTACACCTGGTGCTATAATGGAAACCCCGATTTCACCTTGAAATTCAACGGTAACACTGTGAATCAGGCTGCTTTCTATGCTGATCCGGCAAAAGATGAAGGAGGAACTGTAAGTGGCTTCAATGGTCAGGTCATTTATGATGTGACACCGTACTTTAATTCCAGTGACAATACAGCCATCATTACTACACCCAAACCAAGCGGGGGACTTTATGGGGCCGTTTTGGTAGTAATTTATGAAGATGCCAGCGAACCATATCGGATGGTCTGGCTGGATGAAGGCTGCGATACCCTTTATGGCAGTTCAGATGATTCTCATATTGCATACTCCATGTTCAACAATGTCTCAACAGAGAATATGGTTTCCGCTAAAGTAACAGCGATCCTGCCTTCTGGTGGAGATAGCTACCTGGGCACCATAATTTGTAATGGTCAGAACGCTCCAATAATAGGAAGCGGAGGAGTAGATCCAGGGTATAAGTGGTACAATGTGACCGATACTCTACAAAGTGGCACTAACGAGCTGGGAGTCAGGAATGATGGAGGATACCTGAATCTTGCTTCCGCTATCCTTGAAGTCACCAAAAATACTGCCTCAGAAGCTAATTTCACATCAAATGTTACAAATGGAAATGCTCCGTTAAACGTTAAATTTACCGATACTTCAACAGGTACCCCAACCAACTGGACCTGGGACTTCGGTGACGGAAGTACCTCAACCGAACAGAACCCAACCCACAT
The DNA here is from genome assembly GCF_002287235.1 of Methanosarcina spelaei. Lineage (GTDB taxonomy): Archaea > Halobacteriota > Methanosarcinia > Methanosarcinales > Methanosarcinaceae > Methanosarcina > Methanosarcina spelaei. The sequence continues at coordinate 1,295 of NZ_LMVP01000519.1, read as the reverse complement.
TTACACTACTGAGGGAACTTACGCCGTAAAATTGACGGTCAAAAACTCTCTCGGAAGTGACTCCGAGGAGAAAACCGGATACATAACCGTTGGCTCAGCAGTTCTTTCCCCTGTATCTAACTTCAGTTCAAATGCTACAAGCGGTAATGCCCCTCTCTCAGTTCAGTTCAAGGACGAATCCACAAACAGTCCTACCAGCTGGGAATGGGATTTCGGTGACGGCAAAACCTCTACCGAACAGAACCCATCTCACACCTATGAAACCGTAGGCACATACACAGTAAATCTTACTGCCATGAACTATGGTGGAAGCAACAGCACAACAAAAACCAACTACATAACCATAACTTCTGATACCTCAGCACCAGTTGCTAGTTTTACCTCTGATGCAGATTCAGGTCAGGCACCTTTTACAGTCAAGTTCACAGACACCTCAACAGGTAAAGTGAGCAGCTGGAATTGGGAATTTGGTGACGGCAGTACTTCCACCGATCAGAATCCAACCCACACTTATGTGGCCGAAGGAAGTTACACTGTCACTCTGACTGCAACAGGTCCTGGAGGAAGTAACAAAGCAAATTCTGCCAAGCCTATTATTGTTAGTGCCTCCATCACTTCCCCAAGTTACAATGGAGGAATTCCACTGACTACCGCCCAGAACGGAACTGTTTCAGGCGGGCTGTGGTATGACTCATATCCAGGCTTTTCCACATCTGCTCAAAAAACGTTTACCTTGCCTGATTACACTAAGATTAAATGGGCAAGGTTGTATGTCACCGTTTACGACGGCCACATGGAAAACAATTACCGTGGAAATGTGAACATCGAGATTGATGGAAATGGGGACAGCAAATATGAGATCCAAAAGACTGAGAACTTTGACACCACTTACTCGTTCCCTGGTACTGGTGGAACCGGTCCTGTGTGGTTAAGCGATCACATGAACCGTGTGACAAGCGATTATCTTATGTGGTACGACCTTACTGATTTGATCAGTGGACAGACTGTGAATGTTCAGGCTACAACCACAAAAGTTGATTCTTCATTTGACGGTCGTGTCAAAGCTATGACTCTGGTTGTTGCTTATGACGATGGGGATTCTGACCAGGTCTATTACTGGGTTAACCAGGGTCATGATACTGTAAATCCGTTGGATGAAACTTATACCGGTTCGACTGCTTTTGGTACCTCTTCACTTGAAAAAGGCTGGAGTTCAGCAAACCTGACTGCAATCTTCCTTGCAAGTGTAGATGGAACCTATTCTTTCCAGGGAACAAAGCTGGTTTCAGGTGTTA
>NZ_LMVP01000518.1 GCF_002287235.1 Methanosarcina spelaei | reverse complement strand
AGCTGTTTTATTTGAGATTCAAGACTCTCAATGTAAGTTGCAATAACTTCAGGGTTTGAAGTACACAGAGCAAGAATCTCTTCACGTTTCATCAAAGATAGAAATAACTCATTGTAAATCCAATTTTTCCTCGAAAAGAGGAAAAATTGTGTAGCCCTAAAAAGGACTCAGTACCAAAATCTAGTGATGAATGTAAAACTCAAAATCACTAGATTTTATAAATGGTCACCATCCATGTAATACAACTTAGTGATTCAAGTCTTTAGATAGCGAATATCGATTTTGATAAAAACTGGATTCTTCTTGCTAATTAAGACTTTCTATCAAAAATGCAAAAATCACTGGATTTTGGAACAGAGTCCTAAAAAGGCTACCTGAATAGTAACAATTTTTAAACTATATTTCTTTTAAACTACATCTTTTTTAAACTCAAAATTACGACTCAGTACCAAAATCTAGTGATGGATGTAAAATTCAAAATCACTAGATTTTGTAAATGGTCACCATCCGTGTAATACAACTTAATGATTCAAGTCTTTAGATAGCGAATATTGATTTTGATAAAAACTGGATTCTTCTTGCTAATTCAGATTTTCTATCAAAAATGCAAAAATCACTGGATTTTGGAACAGAGTCAAAATTACCTTAAATTTATATTTTTAAAAATTAAATTTATTTAAAAACTCATTTTTCGAATACAATGTTGGTACCTGCAGTTTTCGTAGTGTTATAGGAATTTCCTTCTCCGTTTTTAATAGTCATATTGGTATTGTTGAAGTAGTTGTTGTAAATAAGGTTCCTATCACTTCTAGGGCAGATATAAAAACCGTAAACACTATTATTTTTAACAGTGTTACCTGAGAATGTGTTGCCGTCAGAGTTGCCAAAATGGACTCCTCTGCTATTGTCTGAAGCCGTATTTCCTGAGAGGAGATTGTCTTTAGAACTTTGAATAGCAATTCCGTACTCTTTATTATTTATAACTGTATTGTTTGAGACTGTGTTTCCACTAGAATATAAGGTATAGATTCCAAGCCCGTTATTCAAAAATTTATTATTATCAACAGTACAGTTTCTGCATGAAGACAGATAGATTCCTGAGTGAAGGGGGTCTGTTGCTCCAATAATTTTAAACCCACTAATTGTTATATTATCTGCTTTCAGTAGGAGTGCATTATCATTTGGATTTTCGGCTTGAATTATTGTATCATCAGGGTTTCCGGATTCTGATCTGACTGTGAGGTTATCTTTAGTTATTTTGATATTTTCTGTATAGGTTCCTGGACTTACAGTAATTACATCGCCAGAGGTTGAATTGTTCACAGCATTTTGAATTGAATTTCCTGGTTGGACTGAGATCTCAGCCGCAGTTCCGATGCTTGATATTATTGTTAAAATAAGAAGAACTGCTAATAAAGTGGTTAATTTACTTATTTTAATACCTCCGTTATTTAGAAAGTTCCTGCGGAACTTTTAATAAATGAGTATTTACGCCTCAACACCATACCAATCCATATATGTATATGTGTTTTCTTAACCACAAAAAGTTGCCATTTATCGCAAATTTTCTAATTCAGTTTTCAAAACCAGATGTCGAACCCAAAAACTAAAAAGATCGTTGGATTTTTAACCAGAAAAGTATAATAAAAAATAGAGTTACGGGCTACATGCCCAGATATGAGACTAGAATTTCCTAACTTTTTCAGGTTATTATTGTCATCCTTATGTGTGTTTGAGTTTAAAAACTACAATTCTTTTTTGAGTATACATCTCCTTGGGAATCGTATTACTAATATCTAATATCCGCTGATTTGTTGAAATACATCCTGCTGGACTTAAACGCAGGAAAGCTCATCAAGTGAAATCTTTTTCCTATAGCCCATGCCCTGGAATATTGCTACAAGATCTCCTTTATCATCAGTTACATTTACAGTATATGTTGAAATTTTGGGATTTATTGAGGTTTCTTTTGCCTCTGCTGTGAGACTTTCGCCTGTCGCGGCTTTTACAAAAGAAATATTTGCATTTATAGCAACGGTAACAGTGCCATACACGTTTGACGCTGCAGCAAAAGTAAGATCTGCAAGGGTAAATATTGCACCTCCCTGAACTGTTTTCAGGGCATTAAGGTGCTTTTCTTCTATGTTCATGATGGCTTTTGCATAACCTTGAGATACTTCTAAAAGTTCAATTCCCGAAATTGCAGCAAAATTATCATTCTTAAGAAATTCTTTAATATTTTCCATATAATAACTCCAGTTATTGTCAGTAAATTCGTGTTTTATTCTGCATATTTTAATTAAAGTTATGGTTTTTGGCTTGTTTCCAAAGTAATTCAGTATACACCCATAAATGCCTAATAAACAGGAGTTTTAGATTATACTTATGCAAGTCATAAAGAAGGGTAAAGTAGGGGAAGAACCGCTGGAAGTTGCTATTCTCGATATAAATACAGAGCCTCGAGACTCATTTGAACTGATAAGAATAGATGCCAGTCGTGGCAAGGTTAACTGTCATTACTATAGGGTAGAAAAGGCAGATAAAGGAGTAATTATGGTTGGGGGGATTGGAGGGGACTTTGACACTCCTGCTGAGGGTTTATATCCTCGCTTATGTGCTGACTTAAAGGAAAGCGGGATAAGTTCGCTAAGGGTAAGCTTCAGGTATCCTACGGACCTGACGGAAGCTGTAGTAGATGTCCTTATAGGACTTGAATTTTTAAAAGCCGAAGATATCAGAGTTTTTGGCCTTATAGGGCACTCTTTTGGAGGTGCGGTTGTTGTTCAGGCGGCCTTTAATGAAGAGAGCGTAAAAACCGTAGTTACGCTTGCTACCCAGAGTTATGGAATTAGTCCTATTTCTCTCCTTCCTGAAAGCACGTCTGTACTTTTAATTCATGGTGAGGCAGATGAAACTTTACCTCCGAGCAGTTCGGTATATGCGTATAATCTTGCACATGAACCTAAAAAAATCAAGACATATGAAAATGCGGGGCATGGTTTAAAAGAAGTATCCGACAAGGTTTACGGCGAAGTAAGGGACTGGATTATAGAAAATTTAAGATGAGTGCTAAATATAAATTTTCATTACAGTTTTTGAAGTTACACTTTTCAATATTTGCTCATTAAATATGATAAGTATGTGGTAGACTATTATTTTTTAAAACGTTGCATAACACTTAAAACCGGACTAATCTCTATAGTTGATAGGTTGATAGAGATTAGTTATTTATAACCCTACCATTTATTATTTAATTGATTTATATTAAAATAATTTTTATTTAATTACTAAAATACGTGATCGAATCAATGGTCGGACTCACATATGGGGGGTAAAGAGTGAATCCAAAATTAACAGTTTTTCTGTTAGCGTTATGCCTAGCGTTATCTATTGGATCTGTGCAAGCGCGGACTAACATGGTCGGAAATATGGAAGACACGAGTATAATCCTAGTTGGAAATACAAGTGAAACCGTTACCTTCAACATGACCGGAAACGCGGTTGTTGTTGGCATGGACAATGTAAGCGGTAAAACAGAGAACATGACTGGAGCCATGGGTCAGAATCAGAGTATGTCCCAGACTCAAGCTCAGAATATGACTGGAAGTCAGAACCAGAGCATGGCAGCAAACCAAACTGAAGCCATGACCGGAAGACCTGTTACATGTAATGTGGTTGGAAAGGTAGTCATAGTCAAAGACATGGGCAATATGACAGAAAAAGCGCTTATGATCGGTAAAATGGATAAAATGCCCGGAAAAGTAGTTATGTTTGGAAACATGAGTAAAATGGGCGGAATGGCCGAAAGAATGAATAACACGTCTGGAATTGCCGGATACATGCAGAATATGACTATAGTCATGGTTGGAAACATGACTGGAACCATGACATGCAATATGACCAATGATACTGAAAATATGACTGGAATGTCCGGAAACATGATCGGTAGACTGGAAAATATGACTGTACTCACGGCTGGAAATGTGACTGGAACTATTACATGTGATCTGACTAGAAAAATGATTATAATCAGAAACATAGGCGATATGGATAAAGTCACCGAGAAAATATGTAACATATCTGGAAGAAAGGAAAATATGTCCGGAAGAATGGAGAATCTGTCTGGAAAATTAGAGAACATGACTGGTTCGATGGTTAACATGACAGGAACCATGATTATATTCAAAGATATGGATAATATGACCGACACGTCCGAAAACATTGATAATATGACTGGAATGGACAAAGAAATGGATTCTCTGAGTTCAATGGAAGGAAATATGGTTATGATCGAAGATATGGAAATGAATAAAATGGACGGAAAAATGGGTAATGTGAGTAAAATGCCCGAAAATATGAATAATATAACTGGAAAAATGGTTATAATCAAAAACATGGATGATGAGACTCAAATAACAACTAAAACCATTACATGCAACATTACTGAAAACACGACTACAATTCCACGTATAAACATGGCCAGAATGGGTAGACCGAGGTAATTGATTGCAAAATGTTTGTGTAATGAGGTATAAGTAAAGAAACAAACAATTATCAATTTAGAGATTTCGGAATAAAGTAAGGCTGTAAGCTTGTAGTTCTGCAGTTTACAGTTCTTGCTTCCTTTTTAAAGATAGGCTGTGTCTTGAATTTGCTGTAAATTTGAAGTTACTTTTATATGTAATATGGAAAAATGGACCTTTAGTATGTAATATGGAAAAAGCGGATCTTTTTGTGGAATGTGAAAAAAATGGACCTTTTTTGTGGAATGTGAAAAAAATGGATCTTCCAATATGGAACTTTTGATCCAGTATTTTTTGAGATTTGTGATTTTACAGAAAAATCGGTGCATTATCTCATCTTATTAACCTATGTATAAATTCTTTAAGAACGTTTATCTGATTTACCAGCTCTTTTTAACAATGAAATGTAACCTAATTTATATTGAAATACATCTTGATGAGAGTAAACAAATGGATAAAGAACAATCAAAAGAAGAAAGAATAGAGTTGCTTTCCCAGATTAACGCTCTATTTGATTTTCCTTTAGTATTGTTGTCGATTTTATGGTTAGTTCTTATCATTATTGACTTTGCATACGGCCTCTCTCCATTTTTGCAAACATTAAGTCTGGTTATCTGGGGTATATTCATAATCGATTTTCTTATTGAATTTGAAATTTCTCCCGAAAAGAAGGATTATTTAAGGAGGAACTGGCTTGTAGTCCTTTCCCTACTTTTGCCTGCATTAAGGGTTTTAACGTTATTTAGCGGGTTCAGGCTAGTCAAATTTGCCAATTTTGTTCGATCTCTTAATCTGGCCCGCGTTCTTTCTTCTTTTAATCGAAGCCTGAGAACAGTCCGACAGGTAATGAGGCAGCGAGGTTTAAGATATGTCCTGTTGCTTACGATTTTGGTAACTTTCCTCGGAGCAGCGGGCATGTACGATTTTGAGCGACCACGGCTTACTTCTTATTGGGATGCTCTCTGGTGGACAGCAATGATCATGACTACTATAGGGAGCGATTATTGGCCAAAAACCTTTGAGGGAAGGATATTGGCCTTTCTATTGTCAGTTTATGCTTTTTCAATCTTCGGATACATAACCGCAGCTCTGGCAAGCTTTCTTATCGGAAAAGATAAAGAATCGGCCTCAAGAGAAATTGAAGAATTGCGCAGCGAAGTACAGCACCTTTCCAGTGAAATTAACAGGTTTTCAGAAAGGGAAAAAAAGTAATTTTGTTAAATTTTCTATAGTTTTTACTTAGAGGACTTCGATAAACCCAGCTTTTTGGCTAGTTGCTTATAAAGGATATATAAGTAATATGTTGAAATCAGAGGTTTATCGAAGTCCTCCTTAGTTTCTGTGTTTCAGATGATTACTTCTTACAAGGAAATTTCGAATAGCGGAGCAAGCATGAATGCTTTCTGAACTAAGCATAAATTAGGTTTTGAAACAAGTTTATTAAATAAGTATTTTCACTCACAAGCAGAAACTATACAGAATAAAATTATATTAATCAAGCTGTAAATTATATATTACTAAATATATTCTTTTAATTAACGATGGTTCCTAATTTATATTTCTATATATATTATATTCTATGAGTATAATCTCCTGTTAGTACGTACTATTTGTTGGGGCAACTGGAAATCATTTATCGATACATTTTTTTCAGCACAAAAGTGAGAGTAAAATCTGCCAGTAATTCTTTCAGAATAACGTTACTGGGGAGTGATAAAACAATATTTGGCTGCTGTATTTACCGACAAATGATTGAAATGTCAACATTTTAGTCGTATCAAATTGGAGGAGTGTATACAAATGGGAATACTTAAGAAAACAATGAGCGTTTTAGTGCTGGTCTTTTTCGTAGCATCGCTGACAGTTGGGTCAGCCAGTGCAGGCTGGAATTCTGGCTGGAATTCTAAATGCGATTGTAACAAGGGCAACTATTGTAACTGGGGATGCAATGAAAACAGCCACAAGAATAAATGCTGCTGTGGATGTGATGATGAAGACGACTTTGACTACGAGTCCTTCTTCAAATACTTCTTTGGAGACAGTTCCTTCTTCGGGGATAGCTGCTTCTTGGGAACAGGTAGTTACTCGTTTGGCGGCTGGTAAAATTAACTAGACTGGCTGATATAAGTCCAAAACAAACAATGATTCATTTGTAAATCTTTACATCAGACTGCAGGGAACATAAAACCTTAATTATTCAAATCTAGAGTTTCTATGGGGAGTGTTCTTAATGGAAATTACGCACTTAAGTAGTAAAAAAGACATGAGTACGTACATGAGTACGCACTTCTACCGTATATACCGTGAGTTAAACAGTTTGAAGTCTCATGCAACTGGTTCTCCAGTTAAACTGCGTAATTTCTTTCCCTTTACCTGACTACAGTCATTGAAGTGGATTTACGAATGAATTCTATTTCACATTTTTCTTGAGTCTCGTCTCATATTTTTTAATTTATGATCTGAAGAACCTGTTGAATTTTTGGGAAACTTCTCTAGTTTTTAATTCTCAGTATCTCTTAACCGGTGAAAAACTTTGAAATTTTGATTACTCATTTCTACTTTGTACCTGGCGGTTAAGGTTAAGTTTTTCCTCTTACTTATTTAATTTATATCGAATTTTCTCTTAACTCTCAATTAACTTTTGACCGGACTGAGCTTACCCTTTAGTGCTTGTTTTTTTTGGCCCTTATCTATAAACGGATAGATTGGAGTTCATCAATAAAAATAAAGAAATTTAATGCACGAATCGACTTAACACTTTTTGAAGAAATAGGTTTGTATGTGGAAAATAACCTTTTACAGAAACGAATAATTCATAGGAAACCTGTATATTCTGTTAAAGAAACAAACAAATCAATTAACTTTTCAGGATTTCAAATTTATAATACTGGAGGAATTTAATTGAACAAAGGAAATTTGATGTATTTTGGTGCTCTGGTTTTTCTGTTTCTGGCAGTATTTTTAATCTTTTCGGAAAAGACAAAAGAAAATCCCCCAGGACTCAAAAACGTAAGTGTACAGGAGGCAAAAGAGATGATTGAGAAAGGCGATATATTCGTACTTGACGTTCGTACGCCTGATGAGTTTAATTCATCGCATATTAAGGGAGCGACCCTAATTCCCGTAAGCAATGCCTTTGGATCAAATTTGAGTCAGGATAGTCTGCTCAAGGTTCGTATAGACGAAGTACCTGAGAAGAAAGTACTGGTTTATTGCAGAACAGGGCACAGAAGCAGTACGGCAGGTACAATGCTTGTAAACGCAGGTTATCCCCAGGTTTATAACATGATAGGAGGTATTACTGCCTGGACAGATGCAGGATATCCGGTTGTCAGCTCGGAAGATACAAAGTTTGAAGGCTCCCATAAGTGAAATCATAGGGCCTATGTTTCTCCTCCTCTTCATACCATTCTCAGATCAGCGAACGGTTTTACTACCGCAGCATTCTGATTTTTACTTTTATGCTTCTCATTTAAGCCAAAATTTCCAATTTTCTTCCTGTTTTTTCTACATCTTTTAATTGAAATTTGTTTTCTTTCAAGTGCAGTAACCTCAAGCGAGGTAACTTCAGACGAAGTAATCTCAAACTAAGTAGTTTCAAACTAAATGGCTTCAAACGAGGTAACCTCAAACTAAGTAATTTCAAATGAAGTATCCTCAAATGTAGTAATCTTAAACGAAGTAACTTCAAACTAAGTAATCTTAAACTAAGTGCTCTCAAACTAAGTAACCTCAAATGAAGTAACTTCAGACGAGGTAACTTCAGATGAAGTAACGTCAAAAGAGGTAGTTTCTCAAGATCACTACATTATATTTGCTCTGTAATTACTCTTTACTCGTTCTGTATCTGAAAAGACTTTTATTCTCTAGACCTCTAAATCTACAATGAATTAAAAATTATAAAACTAATTTTATATTTTCAATACGGGGGATAAAATGGATACAGGTAAAGGTAAATTAACTGAAGAGAAGTCCTTTACAGAGGCAGAAAACCGCTTTACGAAAGAGAAAGGGAGAGGGACGGATCTTCTAGTTCCTTATGCACGATCAAACATCGAAAGGTGTAAATGCTCGCAGTGTCCGGTTCAGGGCGACAGTAAGTGTGCTAAGGACAAACTTCAGAGCTCAGGAGAGGCGATGAAAAAAATACCTGGAGGAGAGGTCCCAAATCCTGAGGACATTCCAGGAATATATTGTTCAACAGGCAAAGCTACCTGTCAGGACCTCAACTTTGATAGACAATGCATCTGCGGTACATGTGAAGTTTGGAAAGAGTATGGTCTTGAAGAAGTAGATCCAAATAACCACTTCTGCCATCACGGCAGAGCTACCTGATTTGTCATTAAAAGTTATGAAATTCTCTTTTAATTTCTTTCTATTATGTAAAGTTTTATTTTCAAATCTTCTTTGCCTTTAATTTTTTCCACTTAGGTAGTCAATTTAGGCTGTAGGTTAGTATCCTAAGCTACAGTCATATCTTTGCTAATTCACTAACATATATTCTTTCTATGATTGAAAACACTTTTATGCTCTAAAGCCGAAACCTGAAATAGGGAAACCAATCTGAGTATTAAGTTTGGGGGTAATAGAATATGGGAAGAGATGCACCGACCGAAGAAAAAAGCCCAATAAAACCTAGAGATAGGGATATAACTTTTCAGAGAAAGACAGACTTTGTAGTTCCTTACGTAGAGGAAAATATTAACAGGTGTAGATGCCCACAGTGTCCGGTTCAGGCTAATAGTCGATGTGCACAGGGTAAAGTTCAGAGTGCAAGACAGGCATTGGAGAATGCGCCTGCAGATGAGGTTCCGGATCCCGAGGATGTTCCGGGGGTTTACTGCTCGGAAGGCACAGCGACATGTCAGGACCTTGACTTTGACAGACAATGCATATGTGGTTCATGTGAAGTCTGGAAAGAATATGATCTCAAAGATGCAAATCCAAACAATCACTTCTGTCAACGTGGCAGAGCAACCTGATCTTTCAATTATTCCATACGTTTCATATTATTAATTTATCTATCTCTTTTTTACCAGCTCTTCCATTTAATTTTAGTAGCGTGCCTAAATTTCACTTGTTCTTCACTTATTTCTCACTTATTTCTCACTTATTTTTCTAACTTTTGTTATATAGACAATTTTCGAGATTTATGATAGTTAGGTTACTACCGAAAATACTATATCTTTTTAATAAATATTGTTATCAAACAGTCAAAAAATTCTGGGGTTGACAAGCATAGTTATAATTTTTAATCCTGGGTCTTACCATAGGATTTTTAATATTTCAGAAAGCTCAGATTACCTTTTATCGATTTCTGGAGGAACAAAGTAAATGGTGTCCTCTTTACTGGCAAACGTTGATGTACTTCTTGGCTTTGCTATTTTAATTCTCACTATTTTCTACAGATTTCAAGTCCCTCCTGTACTTGGTTTTCTTGTAACAGGAATGTTAATTGGTCCTTACGGGCTTGGGATTCTCAATGGAGGGCATAATGAACTGAATGCTGATCTTGGTGTAATCTTTTTGCTCTTTACAATCGGAGTTGATCTCTCATTAAAAGAACTCTGGAAGATGAAAAAAGCTTTGTTTCTAGGTGGAACTCTCCAGATTGTCTTAACTACGTTTCTTACCCTCATTGTCTGTTCGTCTCTAGGTTTCAGCTCTTCTACCTCTGTCTTTCTCGGTTTCTTGATTTCACTTAGTAGTACTGCAATAGTACTCAAAGTCCTCCAAGACAGAAACGAAGTCTATACACAACATGGGAAAACTTCACTTGCAATTTTGATATTTCAGGATCTTGCTATCGTCCCCCTAATTCTTATTACCCCGTTATTGGTTGGTGACTCTCTAAATTTTGAAGGTTCACTGTCAACCGTTTTTCTTAAAGGTTCACTAATCATTCTAGTTTTTATCTTGAGTGCCAAATTCCTGATTCCCTGGATATTCTACCATGTGGGTAGGACAGGTAATAAAGAGTTATTCCTTGTCAGCGTTGTCTTCATTTGCCTTTCTACTGCTCTCTTTACCTCAAGTATCGGACTGTCTCTTGCCCTTGGTGCATTTTTAGCTGGGATTGTCATTTCAGGTTCCCAGTACAGCCAGCAAGCAATGGGAAACATTGTACCTTTAAGAGACATGTTTATGAGCTTCTTTTTTGTGTCCGTAGGAATGCTCTTGAATATAGGGTATTTGTTTGACCATCTTCCTATCCTGATTCTTGCTTCCTTTGTCTTGATTTTCATAAAATCAATAGCAGGAGTAACCATAACTTTTCTTCTCGGCTACCCACTCCGTACAGCTATATTAACAGGACTTGCTTTGTCCCAGGTAGGAGAATTTTCTTTTGTTCTATCCAGATTGGGGGTGGAATATTCTCTCCTGACTGAAGAGACTTACCAGGCTTTTCTTGCAGTTTCTATAATTACCATGGGAGTTACGCCTTTTTTGATTAATTCTTCCTACAAACCTGCCGATTTCTTTGTTACAAAAGTTTCAGGAACAACTAACGGCATGAAACTAATACATGGCTTATATTCGGAACCTATTATAGAAGAACAGGCTGAGCCTGAAATGAAAGATCATTTAATCATAGTAGGTTTTGGTTTTTCCGGAAGAACAGTTTCGAAGGCTGCAAAAGCCGCAGGTATCCCTTATATTATTGTAGAAGAAAACCCTGAAACTGTTAACCAGGAAAAACAAAAAGGGGAGAATATCCATTATGGAGATGCAACTTTTGAGGTTGTACTGGAACATGCAGGCGTTAAGAGTGCAAGAGTTCTTATTATCGGGGTCTCTGATTCAACCGCCACAGGTAAGATAGTAGAAACAGCAAAAAAATTGAACCCGAATATTTGCATCATTGCAAAAGTACGGAATTTACAGGAAATGAGACATCTAAGTGCCCTGGGAGCAGATGAAATCATTCCCGAGGAATATGAAACTTCAGTAGAAATTTTTGTCAGAGTGCTGGAAAAATATCTGGTTCCGAGAGAAAACATTGAAAAACTCGTAAATGATGTTCGGGCTAATGGGTACCGGATGATGCGAAAATTGTCCGGAACTACATGTTGCGATAGTGAGTTCAGTATAAAAGATGGACTTCCGGGAGTTGATATCCAAATTCTTAAAGTGGGGCAGGGTTCAAGTTTTGATGGAAAAGCCTTAGCAGACCTCGATTTCAGGAAAAATCACGGAGTGACAGTACTTTCAATTCGTCGGGGTTCGGATGTGATTTACACTCCGGAAGGCAATTTCATCCTTTATGCAAAAGATGCCTGTATCATTCTGGGAAAACCTGAGGATCTTTGCAATATCAGGAGATTCTTTGAAAGTGTTCACGGATAACCGATAATTTAACGAATTAATTTTGTTGTTTCCTGTATATGTGCAGTACAATACAAATTATGCGCTACAATACAGATATATCCCATGCATCCTGATTTTTTCCCATGCGTCAGATCATTTTAGCGTCTGCATCTCCAAGGCGAAAAGAATTGCTTAAACAGTTCCTATGAGATAACTTCCTGGTCTATGCCAGTTCCTATGAGATAACTTCCTGGTCTATGCCAGTTCCTATGAGGAGTCTCCTTACCCTGGACTGCACCCCAAAGAACTTCTCTTAAGGCACGCCACCGAAAAAGCCAGAGACGTGGCTAAACATTTTAACTCCGGGCTTGTAATTTCTGCTGATACCTCGGTGCTTTTTAATGGAAAACTCCTGGGTAAACCCAAATCTCCAGAAGAGGCAGAGGAAATGCTTAAACTCTTAAGTGGGCATCGATTTCTTGTTGTAACCGGGCTTACAGTCCTTGACCTTGACAGTGGGGTGGAAATTAACGAACTGGAATCCACCACCGTCTGGATGGACGAAATAAGCAGTGAACAGATTTCAGCCTATGTCAGGACAGGAGAGCCTCTTGATAAGGCAGGGGCTTTTGCTGTTCAAGGAAAAGGGGCAGCCTTTGTGAAACAAATTGAGGGTGATTTCTTTAACATCGTTGGTCTTCCTCTTTTCCGGCTGGGAAAAATCCTTCAAAAGTTTGGAGTATCTATATTTCAGGAAGATCTGCCCTGAAACCATTGTGCTACAACCGTTAATCTGCAACCCCCTGTACCGCAACCGTTGGGTCGCAACCGTTGACCCGAAACCGTTGACCCGAAACCGTTGCGCCGGTTTATCACGCCGATAGGGTTAGGGGATAAGATTTCCAAATCCAAACGCAACCGCTGAGTCAGTTGATCACGCCGTTATGACTGTTTAGATTTAGCAGTTGTTTTCGCTCAAGCCTTTTTTTAAAAGGCTTGTGGCGAAAGTAATAAAGCATCTCTAACCAATTAGATAAATAAGTGGTAACTAATACATGAACTCAAATAACTGAAATTTAATTCGAATAGATTAAGAGATTTAATTTCATTTAACAAGTATTCTAACAATATTTCAGGTACTTAAATTTCCAGAGGCGTTCCGGATGCTCCAGGTTTACAATACCCTTACAAGAGAGAAAGAGGTTTTCAAACCTTTAAAGGAAGGAGAAGTTTCGATTTATGCCTGCGGGCCTACGGTTTACAGTATGCCGCATATAGGCAACTATCGTACTTTCCTGATGGCAGATAATATTGTGAGAAGTCTTGAGTATCTTGGATATAAAGTAAAACTTGTAATGAATATTACTGACATAGATGACAAAACTATCAGAGATTCGAAAGCAGTCGGAATGTCACTTAAGGACTTTACGGATAAATACGCGGCAGAGTTTTTTAAAGGCCTTGATATGCTGAACATAAAAAGGGCTTCAGCTTATCCCAGAGCTACGGAAAACGTTGACAGCATGATTGAACTTGCGCAAAAGCTGATAGACAAAGGGCTAGCTTATGAAAAAGGAGGATCGGTCTATTACAGAATTTCAGCATTTCCGGATTATGGCAAACTCTCAAAGCTGGATTTTGATAACATTATAGTTGGCGCGTCTGTGGACGTGGACGAATATGATAAAGATAATCCCCGCGATTTCGCCCTTTTGAAAGCTTCAACCCCTGAGGAAATTGAAAGGGGAATTTACTATGAAAGCCCATGGGGGAAAATCCGTCCTGGCTGGCACATCGAATGTTCGGTGATGGCCATGAACTGCTTTGGCCCTACTCTGGATATGCATTTAGGGGGAGTAGATCTTATTTTCCCTCACCACGAAAATGAGATTGCACAATCGGAAGGGGCGACAGGAAAACCGTTTGCATGTTACTGGACTCACGGAGAACATCTCATAGTCGAAGGGGAGAAGATGAGCAAGTCCAAAGGAAACGTCTTCACTCTCCCCGATATTGTCAAAAAGTACGGTGGGGAAGTTGTGCGCTTTATGTTTCTCTCTGTCCACTACCGTAAAAAGCTTGATTATTCTGACGCCTTTGCGGAAAACGCTAAAAATAATTACCTAAAGCTTAAAGAAACACTCGAGAACCTTGAGTTTAGCCTGGAAAGCGCAGAGGATACGGCTTATCCTGAGGACGAAGAAGTTCTTAATATCCTTCCTGAACTTGAGATTCAGTTCAGAGAAGCTCTTGAGGATGATTTCAATGCTCCGAAAGCCCTAGCGGTTTTTAAGGAACTTTCCCGTACAGCTAACAGGTATCTTGAATCCGGAAAAAATCGACAAGTGCTTGAGAAAATCTATTCTCTTTACAGACAGTTTTCGGATGCTATGGGCCTCTTTTTCGATTCTGGGAAAAAGAAAATCCCCACAGAAGTGATGAGGCTGGTTGAAGAGCGTGAAGCTGCTCGAAAAAGTAAAAACTGGACGGTTTCAGACGCTATCAGAGAAAAAATAAAATCTCTTGGGTACATTGTACAAGATACGAAAGAAGGGCCCAATATAAAAGAAGCCGAAGAAAGTTAATATGGTATTTAAGGTCTAAACTTTAACTTGAATCCTTAAAAACGTCAATAATTATTTATCCGTATATATACATTCTACTAACGTTAATCTATTCTTACTCAGGGCTGCGTTCTCTTTTTCTGTGAGATGCGCCCATATAGCCTAATGGGGGGCAGTTTCTGGACAAAGTAAATGCTGATGAGAAAGTCACTGTTGATGAAGAGCTTTTTGAGAATTCCAGTAGGGACGCCTTAAAAGCAGGGTGTATTCTAGCTGAACTGGGGCATGCTCCTGGAAAAGTAAAAAAATTTACGCTTATATCTCCGAAAGCCCTGGAAGAGAAATCCATAGAATCGGTTGATAATGCGATGCTCATTATTAAGGAAATTTCTAAAAAAGTCGTAGATAATCTGGAGGAAACTTCTCCTGAGTTCAGGCCATCTCAGATAGAGCTGACTTTTAACTTACTGCTGACTATGAATGGAAAAGCAGTTATCACCAAATCGGAAAATGAGAAAAACCTGAAAGTAATGTTAATGTGGAAGGATAAAGGAGAGGAGACTGAGAAGGAAATCCCTGAAAAGTAAGATTTAAGCTCAGCCTATAAAATTATATAAATTTTAATCTAAGCGTACGGATTCGGAGAAAGGGCTTCCTGAACTCATGTACTTATTCTCGATAACGAGGATATTCATTTACTAGTATCAGGATTTCATTTATTAGTAATAAGGATTAGATTTCTCTGTAATCAACATATTCATTTACTGGTAAATAATATATTCATCTATTGGGTCTTTCAGTTAAAGTTCTGTGATTCTATCTATAAATTACTCTTGCAGTTCTCCTACATGGTTTCCAGAAGGAAGAAACAAGTATGATCTAAAACAAATTAAAAGTGGTAAGTGATATGAGATCCAAATTTCTTGTTCTTTTACTGGCTATTTCACTTGTCGGAAACGCTTACTTTGTTCTGTTTGGCGAACAGCCTTCTTTTGAGGAAGGACAGGTACAGGAAATGCAGACTCGCATAAACTCCCTTGAAACGGAAAATGAAAACCTTAAGACAGAGATAAATCAGAATAATGAGTCGCTTCAGTCTTATGCTTCTCAGTTGGAGTCCTATCGGTCAAGAGTCTTTGAGCTTGAAAACGGCTCTCAAATTTGTCCTGCAGGAGTTGAAGGCTTTGCAACCCTTCAGGGACCTGCAGTTTTCCAGAAAGTTGAACTGGAGAGATCAGGTCCTTTTATACGACAAAATGTTTCTGAGGAAGGAGCTCTACTTAATATTTCAGTTGAGATCCAACCCGGAAAAGGCCGTGTACTTGTCCAGACAACCCCTCTAATGGGTACAGTTTTCCAGGATGCTGCAAACACTGCAGTTTTCATCGCTGAAAACAAAACCGGAAGACAAATGTCAAGCAGTGATATTATCTTCAGCATTACTGCTCCGGGTGAAATTCCAGAGGTCGATGGTCCTAGCGCAGGGGCTCTCATGACCCTACTTACAATTTCAGCTATTGACAACAATACTAAACTGAACAAGAGTATAACCCTTACAGGCACAATTGACGATAAAGGCAATATCGGTCAGATAGGTGGAGTTCTGGAAAAATCACAGGCAGTAAAAGCCGGAGGCAAAACTCTTTTCCTCATTCCGAGGGAAAACAGCCAGCTTATTAAATATAGATATATAGAACGAAATCTTGGTGGTTTTACTATTGTTGAACAGAAGCCGGAAATCGTAGATGCTAAAGAGTATATAGAAAAAGAGGTAGGAATCAACGTCGAGTACGTGGATACGATTGATGATGTACTTAGGTATGAAAAGTAAATCGTATGAAAAGTAAATCGGCATGAAATGTAAATCGGTATGAAATGTAAATCGGTATGAAATGTAAATCGGTATGAAATGTAAATCGGTATGAAATGTAAATAAATCCTGCTTTCGGCAGGTCGACATAAAAATCCATTCAATTTTTCTATTGATATCGTTTTTTTTAGAACTTTTGATATTTAATTTAAATCAAAAATTACTAAATGTTAACCATAACATAATTAATATATATTTATAATATATGAGATAAAAGACAAATCATGCTAGATAGATAATCCGCAAGATGCTGTTTTTTAACTTAACCTACAAAAAATAACAATTAAGAATATTTAGATGTTGGAATGTGCTTGCTGCCGAATGTAGGATAAATGTAAATTTTACCATAACTTTGACTGTATAATTCTTTTTTCGGGTTTTTTTCTTCCCGGAGCTTACTCTTGCTTCTGTAAGCCGTTTTTTCAAAGTTTTGAAAAATTGACCTGATTGCTAAAAAGCTTTCAACTTTCAGTTTTTACTTATCTCCAAGCTTTTTGACCATTTTATAATATCTTAAGTTTTGCCCGTTTTTCACGGGAGTCACTTCTTCTGTCTGTATTTCATAGCCAAGAATCCTGTAGAAAGGATATGCTACAAGTGAGGCGTCCAGATCCATTATCCTGACCCCTTTTTCCACGGCCTTTTCTTCAAGTCTGTACATGATTCTCTTCCCCAGTCCCATTTTCTGATATTTCGGTTTTACGAAGACTCTTCTGGCGTTTGAACCAAGAAGAGTGCCCGTCCCTATAAATTCCTCTCCTGAGGTCAGGATAAGGCAATACCCTTCCAGTATATCTTTTACGATATTCAGTCGATTGTGATAATCTTTAAAGTAATCAATTGCTTCCTGAGGGTAAACATGGGAATAACAGGTGTCAATGGTCTCGTTTATTAATTCTCTCAACGAATCAGCATCTTGAGGTTCAGCTATTTTCATTATTATTTCTTCGGTCAATTTATCTCATCCGTCTTTTAGATTTAAAAAATACATGTTGATTAAGTTTAGTATACTTTAACTTTTTTGTAACATTCCTGTCTTTTAAGCTGACTGATTATTGAGTGGTTCTGAGACTATTTTTATAATTTGGAATTTTCTGGTACGAAAATTTGGTATCTTCAAGGTGCTTTTATGCTTAAGTTCACTCATCCAGGCCAGCTTATTCCATGGTTTTGTTTTTATACTTCTCATTTTATTTAAATATCATAAAGTATATATCTATAAGCGTTGAAATCAAATCCATTTCAGGCTGCTGTCTGATATATACTTTCAAATCCTGAAAAACAACCTTTTATCAACTATGCCACCCGAAATCACACCTATTATTGAAGAGCCTGCTCTTATTGTGACAAATTCCGAAACCTCACTGGTAGTTGCCGATATCCATCTCGGGATCGAGTGGGATCTGTACAGGAGCGGGATCAACTTGCCTAGCCAGATGAAAGGGCGCCTGGACAGGCTTCTGGGCTATATCCAGGAAAATTCCCCTGATAGAGTAATACTTCTTGGGGATGTAAAGCATAATGTTCCTCAGGTCTCCTGGCAGGAGAAGGACGAAATTCCTTGTTTCCTCGAAACACTTGCAGAACATACACATGTTGATATTATCCCCGGAAACCATGATGGGGGACTCGAACTTCTTTTCAACAGGCAAAAGGACATCACGGTTCATTCCGCACGTGGTGCACTTATTGATGGGGTAGGATATTTTCACGGGCATACCTGGCCTGCACCTGAAATACTGGCTGTATCTTATGTAGTCACCGCCCACAATCATCCCACTGTTCGTTTTACAGATGCTTTCGGGTATTCCATAGTTGAGCCTGCCTGGATCAGGACAAAATTCAATCTGGAGGTCCTGAAAGGTCATTTCGGAAACCTTAATTTTGAGAATCCTGCACAGTGGGCAGATCCTGAACTCTTCGTAATGCCGGCTTTTAATGAGCTATGTGGAGGAATACCTTTTAACGAATCCACTCAGGAAGAATTGCTGGGCCCGGCTTTTTCCTCAGGTGGAATTAAACTTGAGGCTTCCGAAGTGTATTTGCTTGACGGAACAAGGCTCGGACTGCTCAGGAATATTCGAAAGCTGCAGTATACAAGGGTTAGAAACAAGAATATGGATAGAAGACGCAAGAGTTCAAAAGGCTCTACATAAGATATATTGACACGTGGACAGGGATTTAGCTTTAATTAAACAGAGAATCAGGTTCCAGTTCTAGAACGGGGTCTTGTTATTAAATATAATTTTTAGCTTGAATTTTATAACTAACCACATTCTTGTATAAATATAGCCGTGTCTAACTCTGACTTTAAGTTTCCAACCACCAGTGAAATGCTTTCCAATTTTTATCCTGTTTTTCTTTTGGAGTCCATTCCGTATTAGCATTCCCTTAGTATCCAAATCTTTTTAAAATTTAGTGCATATAACTAATCTAAATATTTGAATGACTTCAATAACAAATGAAAACTTGTAGAATCAAAGAGTTGATCGTCCACTAATATCCGATTGATGTTTTGATGATATAAGTTAAACACTGCTTCCGCTTGCATTTATTTACTTACATTGCGATAGTCTTATGAAAAAACAAAATGGCTGAAAAAATAAAATCAAAAGGCTTTATTTCATTATTTAGGAATAATATCAATCAACAAATGATAGGTGTCCAAAGAGTTTCAGAAATATAATATTAAATTTCTATTGATATCACTAAAATTGTTCAGGATTGTTCTTCTATTTTTTCCAAAAATAATTAATCTACTCTGCTTCAATATAATGATAATTTAGAAAATCCCCAATTCTCTATGATAATCACTCATAGACGATTACTACATGATTTAAAATGATCTTTTGTGGCCAGGAAGTGTGGAATGAAAGAAATAATGAGAAATTCTGGTATCAATATCGTTGGAGATGTGCCTTGGGGAACGCACTTCTGCCAGTTCTACCAGACAAAAGAAGATTTAATGGATATAATTGTCCCTTATTTTAAAGCAGGGCTGGAAAATAATGAATTTTGTTTCTGGGTTATATCACAACCTCTGGAAGTAGAAGAGGCAAAAGAAGCCTTGAGAAGGGCCGTTTCTGATATTGATGTCTATCTAGAGAAAGAGCAAATCGAAATTATTCCTTACACTTCCTGGTATGTGGGAGAAGGGGGTTTCGATTCCGAGAGAGTTTTAGATGGATGGGTTGAAAAATTAGATGAGGCTCTAGCAAGTGGCTATGAAGGGCTCAGAATGGCAGGAAACGTTTTCTGGTTGAAAGAAGGGTATTGGGTCGATTTTAGTGGTTATAAAAAAAAGATGGATATTAATATCGGCGAGCGACAGATAATCTCTCTGTGTTCATATTTTCTTAGTATGTGCAGCGCAGCAGATATTATTGACTTAATGTTTAACCATAATTTTTCTTTAGTCAAAAGGGAAGGAAAATGGGAAAGGATCGAAAACTCCAGACAGAAAAATTTCAATAAACGTAAACGAGTTAAAGAAGCGTTGCGCCAGAGTGAGCTACACGTCAGGCAGAAGTTGGAAGACATTATTTCACCTGCTCGGGAGGCGGGTAAACCAGAAATCACTGATATCGTTGACTCCCAGGCTATCCAGTCTATGATGGATAACTTCTACAAAATTGCACACATTCCCATGAGCCTGGATGATCTGAAAGGCAATGTTCTGGTAGGCATAGGATGGCAGGATATCTGCACACAATTCCACAGAGTTCACCCTGAAGCCTGTAAGCACTGCATAGAGAGTGACATAGAGCTGTCTGCAGGTATTTCTCCAGGAGAGTTCAAGCTCTATAAATGCAAAAACAATATGTGGGACATAGCAACTCCCATCATAGTTGGCAGTCAGCATGTTGCTAATATCTTCTCAGGTCAGTTCTTTTTTGAAGACGAACCTCTGGACTATGAATTTTTCCAATCTCAGGCCAGAAAATATGGCTTTAATGAGGAGGAATATATAGCTGCACTTGAAAAAGTTCCGCGGTTAAGCAGGGAAATTGTGCATACGGGTATGGCTTTCTTTGTGACTTTTGCCAATATTCTCTCTCAGTTAGGCTACAGCAATTTTAAACTGGCTCATTCGCTGAATGAACGTGAAGCCCTTCTGAATGCATTGCGGGAGAGCGAGGAGCGATTCCGATCGGTTCTTGAGAATTCACTTGACGTGGCTTACAGGCGAAACCTTCAGACCGACAGATATGATTACATGAGTCCGGTGGTAGAGAAGATTACTGGCTTCTCTGCCCAGGAAATGAGTTCGATGAATGCCAGTGAGACTCTTGGTCGTATTCATCCCGACGACCGCCTCACAGTTACTTCGGGACTGGTCCAGGCATGCGATACTGGTTTTGGAACTCTGGAGTATCGGTTCAAACACAAGGATGGCAAATATCGCTGGGTCTCTGATAGATTCACGGTGAATAAAGATTGGAAAGGAAAGCCCCTCTTCAGCGGAGGTATTGTCCGTGACATCACAGAGCGTAAAAAAGTAGAAAAAGCTCTGGAAAAAGCACACGAGAGTCTGGAAGAAAAAGTTAAAGCGCGTACTTCTGAGCTTGAAGAAGCTTACAACTCTTTAAAAGAAAGTGAAAAGCGCCTTGCTGAAGCTCAAAAGATGGCTCATATTGGAAGCTGGGACTGGGATATTATAAGTGGTGAAACATACTGGTCTGACGAAATGTATCAGATTTTCGGACATAATCCTCATGAATCAGACGTAACTTTTGATGAAATTTTAAATTATATACACCCCGAAGATCGAGATTATGTCGGTAACGCAATCAGAAGATATTTAAAAGAAATGCCTTTTGGCATTGATTATAGGATTACCCTGGCTAACGGAGAAGAACGTACAGTTCATTCACAACCCGAAGTTATTTTTGATGAGAAGAATAATCCTATTCGAATAAAGGGAGTAGTTCAGGATATTACTGAGCGTAAAAAAGTAGAAGAGAAACTTCAGATACTGGCGAATGCTATCGAATCATCGAATGATGCTATTGTAACTCTATCTCTTGACGGTATCATTACCAGCTGGAACAAGGCGGCAGAACAGGTTTATGGTTATTCCGCCGAAGAAATTCTGGGAAGAGACGTATCAGTACTTGAATCAGAAAATACTAAAGGAGAAATTAATCAATTTTCTGAAAGGATTAAACAGGGAAAAACGATCCAGCACTACGAAACTTTACGTTTAAGAAAGGATGGTATTCTTTTAAACATTTCAGCCGCCCTCTCTCCGGTGTTTGATGTCACTGGAAAACTAGTGGCCCTTTCAGCTATTGTGAGAGATGTAACTGAGCGTATCAAGGGGGAAGAAGCGCTGCGTGAGAGCGAGGCGCGTCTACGCCGTTTTTACGAATCAGATATGATCGGTGTATGTTTCTACAATCTGAACGGCTCGATAACAGACGCTAACGATAAGTTCCTGAATATTATCGGTTACACTCGCGAGGACCTGCAGGCTGGATGGGTTAAATGGAATAGGATCACTCCGACGGAATATAGTCAATTGGATGAGCATGCTATGGCGGAACTCAAATCAACAGGCGTAAATAAGCCTTACGAGAAGGAGTACATTCGCAAAGATGGCTCGCGCGTACCTGTCATTGTTGGAATAGCTACCTTCGATAAGGTGAGTTATGAAGGCATAGCCTTTATTCTTGACATTACCGAGAGGAAGAAGGCAGAAGAAGCTCTGGCAAATCTCGAAATTGCCCGTAAGAAAGAAATCCACCACAGAATCAAAAATAACCTGCAGGTGATCTCTTCTCTCCTAGATCTTCAGGCTGATAAGTTTAATGATACGAAAATTGTTGAAGCTTTCAGGGAAAGCCAGAATCGAGTGGTTTCGATGGCTTTCATCCATGAAGAATTATATAAAGGAGAAGGAACCGATACTCTGAATTTTTCTGAATACCTTAAAAAATTAACTGGAAATCTTTTCCAGACTTACAGTCTTAGCAGTAAAAATCTCAACCTTTTCACGGATCTGGAAGAAAATGCGTTCTTTAATATGGACACTGCAGTCCCGTTGGGAATAATTGTTAATGAACTGGTCTCCAATTCCCTCAAACATGCATTTACTGAAGACCGAGAAGGAGAGATCCGAATTAAGCTTTGCAGGAAAGAAATTAATGAAGGAACAAGTAAATCTCTTTTCAGCCTGATAATTTCAGATAATGGAAAAGGAATTCCTGAAAATTTAAAATTAGAAAGTCTTGAATCACTGGGACTGCAGTTAGTAAGTATTCTTGTTGATCAGCTGGACGGGAAAATTGAGCTTAAACGAAATCAAGGGACCGAGTTTAATATTCTTTTTTACGTGGCAGAAGGACAATAAGTCTATAAATTAATAGACATTGGATGCTTTCCAATATACAGGATACTTTCTTAATACATTATGTAAATCTTGCTACCAGTACTGTGAACGCAATTTTTCTTCAGGGAGTAGTGCCAACTTTACTAACAATTTCATTAGTCCATAGGTTTGTTTTCTCAATGTTTATATAATATGCATGGATGTATGGAAAAATTAAATGTCAGGACTCAGGCTAATAGACAGTCGTTACTCTTGATACTCGGACTTGCAGCTTTCAGTTATAGAAGTTAATAAGAATTCACATATCTAAGAATTCACATATCCAAGAGTTAACATCTCTCCGTGAAACCCTCAAGATTCTTCTCTGCTGTGGGCGCTCGGGTTGATTCACTGATGGCTGATTCGCTGATTATTGATTTATGGTTAACTTACTGATTGACTTACGTGATTACTTATTGGTTTACCGATTCATCACTAATCGATTTACTAACTAACCACTGATCGATTTACTAACTAACCACTGATCGATTACCAATTAGATTATTTGTATTCACTAAAAAGGATGTACTGATTCAATGAGCATGGAAATCAACAATGAAAAAATGTCAGATAATCTTGTACTATCTGACAATGAATCTGACAATAACAATATTTCAGATAGTAGAGTCTTTGATGATTCTAAAATTGCAAAACTAAACGGTATCAGAAATCAGGGACTTAATCCATACCCCCATAAATTTGAAAAGAATGGGGATATCTGTGATATCCAGAAAAAGTTTGATGACTTTGAAAAGAATGAAGGTCTAACGGTCAGAACCGCAGGAAGGCTCTACAATATTCGCAGGCTTGGAAAAATGATATTTGCCGATCTTGGAGACCAGGGTGGCAGAATTCAGGTTACTTTGAGAAAAGGAAATCTTCCTGATGAGGATTTTGAGACTTTTAAAACCCTGGTCGATTCGGGAGATATCGTAGGTGTTCAGGGTGAACTTTTCAGGACAAAAAGGGGTGAAAACTCCATCAGCGTGTCCGAATTCTTCCTGCTCTCAAAATCCCTCTGCGCCCTTCCGGAAAAATTCCACGGCTTAAAAGACATTGAAACCAGGTACCGGAAAAGATATCTTGACCTTATAGTCAATGCTGACAAGCGAGAGATTTTCGTCATGAGGAGCAAACTCATCTCCGAGATCAGGCGATACCTTTCTGACAGGGAATTCCTGGAATTTGAAACTCCAATACTTCAGAATGTGTACGGAGGCGCAAATGCAAGGCCTTTCACAACTTTCCATAACTGTCTCGGGCAGAAACTCTTCCTTAGAATTGCTCCCGAACTTTACCTTAAGAGGCTTGTTGTTGGTGGATACGAGAAAGTCTTTGAGATTTGCAAGAATTTCAGGAATGAAGATATTGACACAACCCACAACCCTGAGTTCACCATGATCGAGGTCTACGAGGCTTACAGGGATTACAATGACATGATGGACTTAACTGAAAGCCTCATTTCGGAACTTGTGTTCAAGCTGACTGGCAGCTACGAAGTAAAAATGGGTGAAAACACGCTCAGTCTCCGTACTCCCTGGAAAAGAATTTCCATGGAAGATGCCTTAAAAGAGTATGCCGGGCTTGATGTTTTTGCACACTCACTTGAAGAATTGAAGCAAATCGCAATTGAAAACAGGATCGAAGACTACGAAAAGGCAAATACTTACGGAGAGTTCCTTGCCCTGCTCTTCGAGGGCCTGGTAGAGGACAAACTGATAAACCCGACTTTCATTTATGATTTCCCTGTGGAAAACTCCCCGCTTGCGAAAAGCCACAGGTCAAAAGAAGGCTTTGTCGAGAGATTCGAACTCTTCTTAAACGGTTGGGAACTGGCAAACGGCTACTCCGAACTGAACGACCCTCTTGAGCAGGAAAAGAGGTTCGAAGAACAGGATAAGAAAAGAAAGTTAGGAGATCTTGAAGCCCAAACCATTGATTATGACTTCGTAAATGCCCTCGGATACGGAATGCCCCCAACAGGAGGTATGGGGCTTGGAATCGACAGGCTTACCATGATCTTTTCGGGTCTGGAATCCATCAAGGAAGTAATTCTCTTTCCACAAATGAAAAGAGAAGACTGAGTTCAGGCTTGAAAATATTTGTTTTAATCTAAAATTAAACAACTGAATTAAGAGAAAAAGCCAAGGATAGAAGGTTAAGGAAAAAATCCAAAACAAGGACGTAAAACTGAAAAATTAAAAGAAAAAACTTGCTCTTTTTAAAAGCAGGTTCTTTATCCGGCTTTTTCCCTTAGATTAATTTGATATTGATGTTTAATTATTCTCTTACGGCAGAGTTCTGAATTTCTGCAAATTCAAAGTCAAATTTATCTATCCTGCTTTCGGCAGGTCGACATAAAAATCCATTCAATTTTTCTATTGATATCGTTTTTTTTAGAACTTTTGATATTTAATTTAAATCAAAAATTACTAAATGTTAACCATAACATAATTAATATATATTTATAATATATGAGATAAAAGACAAATCATGCTAGATAGATAATCCGCAAGATGCTGTTTTTTAACTTAACCTACAAAAAATAACAATTAAGAATATTTAGATGTTGGAATGTGCTTGCTGCCGAATGTAGGATCTATACTGAGCATAATTCGGTTCTTTTAATACTTGATTCTCAAACCATAAACTTACTAAAATTTCAAATTTTAATATGTTTTTGATTCAATAATTCATATAGTAAGTCGTTTACATACAGTGTTCAAAAAATTGACTTGAATTCAAAACAAATTCGAGACACTGCCTCTTTATATGTAAATCTTTTTTATGAACTTAATGAGCTCGTGAATTTACCAAATTTGTCTTTAAAACATAAATATTTTTATATGTTGGGAACAAATTCCTTATATAACACCGAGATAATCAAAGGAGAAAAGTCAATATTATAAAAATTTTTCTGCTTTATCCTGTAGTCTTTGCAAATTTTATTTATTTTTTAAATTTTATTTAATTCTACAACTATTCATATCCTATAAAATGAGTCAACTAACATCATTTTCATCATAGAAATCTGTCTAATAAGGGATTCATAGCAAAATTAAAATGACATTGTTTGGCATCAGTTTACAAAACCGACAAATCTATTGTAAATGCCAAAAACTCTAAAATTACGGCTTTTGAAACCGATTACGGTACCTGAATAATTACTTAATTTTTATATTTTGTAGACAACAATATATAAAGAAATTTGGACAAAATTGTTTTTAACAGGATGAAATATTTATGAAATCTTTTGAGCATTTACATCGTTCAAAAAATATAAACGTTTCAAGATTATATCCACATATCTGGATCTGGGTTCTTACAATTCTTGAAGTATTAATTGCATATTTTTTAATAACAGTGATCTCTAAAAAATTTTTAGCCGAACCTCCAATCTTTATACATTTTCTGGGGCTTTTTTTGAGTTTTTGCTACATAACTTCTATGCTCTTTTTTTACCGAATTCCTAAAGGAAGTAGCTCAGGATGTCTATGGGATTGTATATTAATCTGGATAATTGCATTATTTGGTGTACCACTTATCTTTTTAGCATGGTTTTTATCTCCTCTTAAGGGATTGATTTTGGGACTTTATTTTATTGCACTAATAATGTTTACTCGTTGGAGTTTTAAACATTATAATTCAAAATTGAGTTTTCTATATCATCGAATCAAATTTTCTGAATTTATAAAGAGGAAAATTTATTACAAGGGAGCGCAGAGGGTCACGAATACCCCAACCTTTAGGTTGGGGAT
>NZ_LMVP01000517.1 GCF_002287235.1 Methanosarcina spelaei | reverse complement strand
GGGGGCGACGGCTTATACGAGACATTAGATAATATATTGAACAATCAATATATCTATTTTATGGATTAACATCAGAATCTAAGCACTAGTTCAGGTTCAACAAAGAGTTTGTCAGGAACTAATGAAAACAATAAGTATTTTGTTCTCCATACTCATGAATGACAACTCTTATTTTGTTAACTTGCACTTAGTTCAGCCGTTTCTTCTAGCCATTTCTTCTTATACTTCAATCCAATTTTGCTGTTAGTTAGTACCTCATATCTAGACTTTCTTATTTTTGTTTATTATAAAAAGCAAGTAACTGCACAAACAATTACGCAAATAACCAGGGAAACATTTATATATATTTAATGATAACTATTGGTTACTATCATGTACATTCTCCTTTCCAGCTAGTCTTCCGGGTAAAGTTTCAGGCAGGTTTTCCTGTTCGAATTTACTCAAGGCTAGACACTTATAACCAAAATAATACAATCTCAAAAGTCTGGCACTATTGCCTTAATATTTCACAAATTTAGATTATTATCAGAGGAAAATAATGGACCCGACAAAATTACTTGACATTCTGGGGAATGAAAACCGAAGGAAGATTATTCAACTTCTTGCAAATCGTCCCTGCTATGTCAGTGAGATCTCTAGCAGGTTGGGAGTAGGGCCAAAAGCCATAATAAGTCATCTAGGTCTGCTTGAGCAGGCAGGACTTATAGAATGCAGTGTGGATGAACAGAGGCGCAAGTACTTCAATATCGCAAACAACATGCGACTTGAAGTATCAGTATCTCCATATGCCTATACAGTAACGCTTCATGATGTTCCTTTTGATAGGGAAAATAAAGAAGAGGATCCTGTGGGAGAGGAGACTCCTCAAGGGGAAGAACCGTCGGCTTTCTTTCTAAAATTGAACGGCAGACTTAAGGAACTCAAAAAAAGGCAAGAAGAACTTGCACAGATGCAGCAGCAGCTCCAGGCTGAGTACACAGAAGCTATGAACCGTTGTCTTGACTCAATTGAAGAAATAGCCAGGAACCCTGTAGAGTGTGAGCTCCTGTTTGAGCTTCTGAAAGATGAAACCACTTTGGCTAGCTTATGTTACAATCTGCGCTTGCACCCGAGTATTGTTAACGCTAACCTGATAGACCTTACAAAGAGGGGATTTATTGAGTATGGTATCAAAAATAACCAGTATTACTGGAAAATCCGTGAGATCGGAGTTGAGAACGAATGATTGAAGAAACTAATTTGAGAGTCGCTGAAGCTTATCATAAGGATGTGGGCAGGGGAATTGCAAGAATTGACACCCGCTTGATGCAGCAGATGGGGCTTGTAAGTGGGGATATAGTTGAGATATCAGGAAGAGCCAAGACCTACGCAATTGTCTGGCCAAATGTAGAGCGTGAACAGGAAAATCGGATTCGGATCGACGGGAACCTGCGCAGTAATGCCAAAGTTGGGATCGATGACAGGGTCACAATCCAGAAAGTCCAGGCAAAACATGCCCAGAGAGTTACCCTTGCTCCTTCTCAACCTGTGAGACTTGTTGGAGGGGCTCACTACATTCTCAGAATTATTGAGGGGAGACCCTTGAACAAAGGTCAGCAGATCAGGGTGGAAACTGTAAATAACCCTTTGACTTTCGTAGTTGCATCTACAAGACCTGCCGGACCTGTTGTTGTTACTAAAGACACTGATATAGTCATTAAGGAAAAATCTGCGGAGGAGATCCGGGTTCCAGAAGGCATTTCATATGAGGATATCGGTGGGCTTAAACGGGAAATTCAACTTGTCAGAGAAATGATTGAGTTGCCGCTGAGACATCCCGAACTCTTTCAGAAGCTTGGAATTGAACCTCCCAAAGGAGTTCTGCTTCATGGGCCTCCAGGCACGGGTAAAACACTGATCGCAAAGGCAGTTGCGAGTGAAACCGATGCAAATTTCATTACTATTAGTGGCCCTGAAATCGTTTCCAAGTATTATGGAGAGAGCGAGCAGAAGCTTCGTGAAATTTTCGAAGAAGCCGAAAAAGACGCACCTTCTATTATCTTCATAGATGAGATTGACTCCATAGCTCCCAAACGCGGTGAAGTTACAGGAGAAATGGAACGCAGGGTAGTTGCTCAGTTGCTGTCCCTCATGGACGGGCTAAAATCCAGAGGCGAGGTAGTTGTAATCGCTGCCACAAACCGCCCTAACTCAATAGATGAAGCTCTCCGCCGTGGTGGAAGATTTGACAGGGAAATAGAAATCGGAGTTCCTGATCGTAATGGTAGGAAACAGATTCTTCTCATTCATACTAGAGGTATGCCTATTCAGGAGGACGTAAGCCTTGGTGAAATTGCAGATGTAACTCACGGGTTTGTAGGCGCTGATCTGTCTTCTCTCTGTAAAGAAGCTGCAATGCATGCTCTTAGAAGGATAACTCCTGAAATCGATATAGAAGAAGAAGAAATTCCGCAGGAGATTCTTGATAAGCTTGTAGTCACCAAAGATGATTTTAAGGAAGCCCTGAAGAATATCGAGCCTTCGGCGATGAGGGAAGTTTATGTTGAGGTCTCTCATGTAGGATGGGGGGATATCGGAGGACTTGAAAATGCAAAACAGGAACTTATTGAGGCTGTAGAGTGGCCACTGAAGTACCCTGAAATCTTTAACACTATCAGTGTAAAACCTCCCAGAGGAATACTATTGTTCGGGCCTCCAGGTACGGGTAAAACTCTGCTTGCAAAAGCTGTTGCAAGTGAAAGCGAAGCTAATTTCATCAGCATTAAAGGTCCGGAGCTGCTTAGCAAGTATGTGGGAGAGTCCGAGCGTGCGGTTAGGGAAACTTTCAGGAAAGCCAAACAAGCTGCACCGACAGTGGTCTTCTTTGACGAGATCGATTCAATTGCTCCCCAAAGAAGTTCTGTTTCAGATACGCACGTGTCCGAAAGAGTTGTCAGTCAGATCCTTACCGAACTTGATGGAGTGGAGGAGCTCAAGGACGTAATTATTGTTGCGGCCACGAATCGGCCTGATATGGTAGATCCTGCGCTTCTTAGGCCTGGCCGTTTTGATAGGCTTATCTATGTCAAGCTGCCTGATAAAACAAGCAGGGAAAAGATCTTTGAAATCCATACACAGGGAAAACCCATTGCAGAAGATGTAAATCTCTCCGAACTCGCTGATTTGACAGAAGGGTATGTGGGTGCGGATATCGAGGGTATTTGCAGGGAAGCTGCGATGCTGGCACTGAGGGAAATCGTTACTCCAGGAGTTGGCAGAAAGGACATTGAGAAACGGGCAGGCGAAATCAGTATTTCAAAGAAGCACTTTGAACATGCAATCCGCCGTGTAAAGCCTACAACATCCAGGGAAAACCTTGCAGCTTATGAACGGAGTGCTGAATTCTTTGCTAAATACGCAACTGAGTTTGAAGAAGAAGTTCCCGAGGCTGAAGAACCGGAAAAAGAAATCGAACACGAAAATGTTCCGGGTTTTTTCCAGGCTCAGTAAGCCCACTTCCTTATAAGCCGGTGACTCCCGGCTTTTTATTATCAAGAATTCAGGAACCAATGAACAGAAACAATGACTGATTTATACTAGCTGATTTGATATATTCACAAATAACGAGTTATCAATGGATAAATTAATATCGGGGTAATTATATGGACAGAGACAGTAAAAAAAGGAAAAATTTTTTCGATGAAATTTTCGGAATTGACCCGATTAAGGACGTGGACGAGATGTTCGAACGCTTCAGCAGGGCAATGGGTATGAGTGTGGAAAATTTCGGGCAGGAACCTTTCGTTTATGGTTTTTCCTTAACTCAGAGACCAGGAGAAGAACCTGAAATCCGTGAATTCGGGAATATTCCTATGTTTGAGCATACTGAGACCGAAGAAAAGTGTTGTCTTGATACAAGAAAACCCCTTATTGATATACTGGAAACCGAAGAGAAGGTTCATGTGATTGCCGAGATTCCGGGTATCGAGAAAGAAAATATCAGACTAAACGCAACTGATTTAATACTTGACATCGAAACAATAGATGGGAATCCAAAATATTCCGAACGTGTAGAACTGCCCGTAAAGGTTGACCCCCAGAGCGCTAAAGCTACATACAAAAACGGTGTGCTGGAAGTTACCTTTAAGAGGCTGGAATCCAGTTCCCGAACCTCAATAAACATTGAGTGACTTTCCGGGAATTGCACTTCAAGTGTAACAGCACGAGGAAAAATAGAGGTAATAATGGTGGGCACAAGAAAAAGAAAGGATTTCTTTGAAGATTTTGGGTCTGAACTTTTTGACAACCTGGAAGAAATGATCGAAGCCCTCCTGGAAGATATGGGAGAGTCTGTCCCCTTCGTTTATGGATTTTCTATCATTCATTGCCCGGGGGAAGATCCTGAACTCCGGGAGTTTGGAAACGTTTCGGAACATTCTGAAGATGAAGAGAATCTCTTCCCCTCCGAAATAAGAGATCCTTTAATTGATATTTTTGAAAGTGAAGAACTGGTACACGTACTTGCAGAAATACCGGAAATAGAAAAAGAAAATCTCCTTCTGCATGCTACTGCTCAAAATCTTGAAATCAGGATCCTTGGAACTTCCGAGTACTCACAAGACATAGAGCTTCCGGTTCGTGTGGACCCTAAGAGTGCAAAAGCCAGTTATAAAAACGGAGTACTTGAGGTTACTTTCAAGCGTTGTAATGAAGAAAAGCCCGTTGAAATTGAAATTAACTGACGCAAACGGCCTTGAAGAACTGAGCGAGTTAAAGATCTAATTGAAGAGTTAAGTACAAAAACATACTGAGAAACGATTTGAAAATTATAGCTAGTACTTCGATTCCTAAGTACACTCATAAAACTGAAATTCTAAATCTATTCATTGATCAATAAACTCTTCCTTCGATTTATTGATCAATTTTTGAATCGATACACTAGAAATGATTAGTCTTAAGTTCTGATAATCGCATGTCGAATAGTAGTTAAAAACAGATCGTGAAAAACATATAGCGTTAAAAATAGAAAGCATGCAGAACTTTCTATAGACAAAAAGTGTTTCTGTTGTTTAAAGTGAGAACTTAAACTTTTCAATGCATGTTATTTGTATATTTTATTAGTGCGCTTTCTACGTGTACTTTAATTACTTTTAATTTTTTTACTTTCCTTTTACTTCACTTTATTTTTATGTCTTATTTATGAGTTTATTTATGTCTTATTTATGAGTTTATTTATGTCTTATTTATGAGTTTATTTATGTCTTATTTTATAGTTTGTTTATGTCTTATTTTATAGTTTGTTTATGTCTTATTTATGAGTTTATTTATGTCTTATTTTATAGTTTGTTTATGTCTTTTATGAGTTGCCCTTATCTCGATTTTTGTTATATTAATATAATATATTTTTGTAATATCTTTTCATACTCCATATCAACATACTATTTCTTGACCCAGGTATTGAGACTCTCAACAATATCCGATTTAATCTATTTTGGCATATTATAAATTAAAAATTATATATTCTATAAAAATAAAACATCCCCTAAATTGTATAAAAATGATTCGATTGATTGTAAAATATAAAACTAAATAATTTATGTCTTAATGTTATAAATTTTATACTTTTGGACTTTCTTATAACTAACTGTACTTTTAATGTGAACAAAAGCAAAAAATATATACGCATTATTGTTTAACAGGGAATCTGTAGTCCCGAAACAATAAAAACATGTGTGGTCGAAGACGAAATTTCAAGGCATTATCTGGTTAGAGGAACTTGACTCTTCTACTCTCAAGACTGGAATAAGTCTTGTACATAATGTACTTGATCCGTTCACAGTCGAAAACTTAGAGGGCTTCTCGATAAAAAACTCAATACTATACGAGTAAGAAAGATAAAAGTGACAGAAATAAATTTGTTATCTTTTATGGGGTAAAACAATATCTCATAAAGCTAAGATCAAAATATTCTATCAAGAGCCAAAAAAATCTTAGATAAGGCTTCTATTGAGAAGCAAATTGAAAATCTTTCTCATAAGTATGGATATTGAACTAATCTATGGAAAAATATAGAAGACCTTTATAAAACGAAAGTAATCGGGGCTTTTCAATGTTTAACATTAGTTAATTAATCAGTTAATTTCCAAACATTTTGTAATCTACAGTGCTCACAATTAATGATTTTACTTATCAATAAACAGTATACTTGTTACATTCACGTATCGATCAACTATTTTATCCCCCTAAAAACAGAGCTTTAGGCTGTTTTTAGGGTCAAATGTATACAGCATAGTCTACAGGCTTACTTTTCTGTGAACACTATAGACCACTATAGACTAAATAGTAAAGGAGGAAAATTAATGGGTCTAGAACCAGGAATTTTAGCTGGCTTTCTTGTAATATTCCTTGCCGTATTGCTCGGCCCTTTTAAAGTCAAGATTATTGAGGAGAATCTGGAAGTATTTCTGTTTTTATGCGGAGTTGCGACAATGACAATTTCAGGTTTTGTCGAACTTCCGAATACAGAAACAGGCTGGAGGCCGGAGATTATCAAAGAAGCGTTGACTTCACCGCTGAACTCTTTACATATTGCAGGGATTCCGATCGGTATATTCCAGGTAGTTCTTATTGTTGGTTTAATTATCTATAAATGGCATGAACCTATTCAAAAGGTAATAGGGAAAATTGCCTCAGCGCTCTCTGTTAAGATTCTGTCTTTCATTCTCATTGTTATTCTTGGTCTGTTTTCCAGTGTGATGTCGGCTATCCTTGCATCAATCATTCTCGTTGAGGTGGTTAATGCAATGCCTCTCTCACGAAAATCCAAAATAGATCTTACAATTATCGCATGTTTTTCAATCGGACTTGGTGCAGCGCTTACTCCTCTTGGAGAACCTCTCTCCACGATCGCGATCTCTAAATTATCCGGTGCACCTTACCATGCGGGATTCAACTTCTTAATGCAAATGCTTGGCATATATATCGTTCCAGGTATCTTTGCTTATGGGCTTTTTGGGATGTTCGTCCTTGGAAAAGCTGGTGTGAACGATCCCGGAATGAAAGCCGAAGAATATAATGAAACTGTAAAAGACGTTGTAATGAGGGCTGTTAAAGTCTACTTGTTTATTATGGCTCTTACATTACTGGGAGATGGTTTCAAGCCTATTATTTTCGAATATTTTGCACAAATACCCCCATCAATATTGTACTGGGTTAACATGGTTTCTGCTATCCTTGACAACGCTACTTTAGCAGCAGCTCAAATAGGACCTACCCTTAGTGAAGCCCAGATAAAAGGTATCCTTATGGGTCTTTTAATTGCAGGTGGAATGTTGATCCCTGGAAATATTCCGAACATCATCTCTGCAGGCAAATTGGGCATAACAAGCAAAGAATGGGCAAGGCTCGGATTGCCTGTTGGGCTCGTTTCTATGGCTATCTATTTCGTCATCATCTTTGTGCTTTGAGTCTAAAATAAAAACTTGGCCATAGTTAATAGATTCAGTTTCAAGATTCAGTGAATAAAGTATAGATTATTCAGTGAGTAAAGTATAGATTATTCACTGAATAAAGTATAGATTAGATCACTGGATTTTGAAACTGAATCAAGCCCTTCAAAACATTATAATAACTGATAACCTTACGGTGTTCTCTTTATACCTTACAGTGTTCTCTTCAAATTCAATGGAAAGCAAATTTCAAGGATTTTCTGGAAATTTGAGATTTAGTGTCCCCTTATATTTGGCTAGAATTAAACCAGAGAAAATATACTAAAAAAGCTTGTTTAATTCAGGACCGATTTACTTTCTCAAATTTGCCGGAATTCTAATTTTTCTAACTTGAAAATTTTTATTTAATTTGAAGAAAATCCATTTGTTAGTTGGATTTCCCAGTATCATTTTTCAAATGTAATTTTTCTATGATCGTTGCAAGTATCAATGTCTGATTTATAATTTTTTCGTTTTAGATATTAGTCCCAGTGTTTAACATGAGTTCTTTATATCTTTTCTCGGAATATCACTCAGGCTTTAACCACCTATTTTCTTTTAAATCAGCAGAGTTTTTTCTTTTTTCTATAAGAAGCCTGCAATTTATAATCGAACTAAATGCTTCCTAAACGAAATGAAAACAAAAAAAAGCTTGCTCCTTGCCAGAAATCTGGAATAAATATTCTAAGAGTGTGATTGAGATATGTTCCGAAGCATGAAGCATGATCGAATTCTTTAATTTTGAGAATTTGTTAAAAAATATACATTGTCCCTTATTTTCTCCCATTGTCCCGTATATATGCACAAAAGTGTTATATATTTTCCCAAATTGGCAGTAATTTTAATATTTGTTTTATCTTTTAGATATAATGTAGGGCAAATGGGCAAATAAATTCTACATTTGTGCTAATTTTACAAACTATCGGTTCTGAACCAATTTTAACTAAAATTTTTGTACTTAATGTCTACTTTTATATATAAAACAATTTAACAGGTTTACTTAATAGATGAAAGGTCCGAAGCTATATGATTTCTCCGATTTTTGGACCGAAAGTAATTTCTGTTTATAATAAAAAATGCATTATGGGCAAAGTCCATTCTCAAAAAGTAAATAAACCTTATTTGTAAAAAATATAAAAATTAATTTGAATATTAAAGACTAATATATTACCAAAGAATAAATAGAGCAAGTCTTTATAAGACTAAAACATTCTAGGCTCTAACACTGTTTCACAGTAGGTAATTCAGACTTTGCGGTCTAAAAATATTAAAGGAGGAAAAAAAGTAATGGCTCTTGAACCAGGAATTTTAGCTGGATTTCTTGTAATATTCTTAGCCGTGTTACTCGGCCCTTTTAAAATACATGTTATTGAGGAAAATCTGGAACCATTTCTGCTTGTGTGCGGAATAGCAGCAATGACTCTTTCAGGTTTAGTCGAAATACCGGGTAACGAGACCGGCTGGCGAATGGAGATCATAGAAGAAGCATTTACTGCACCGCTGCATGTTGGGGATATATTCGGTATTCCAATAGGCATATTCCAGATAGTGCTTGTCGTTGGCTTGATCATCTATAAATGGCATGCTCCGATTCATAAAGTAATTAGAAAATTAACTGATATGCTTTCTGTAAAAGTCTTGGGTTTTCTTCTCATTGTTATTCTTGGGTTTACTTCAAGCGTGATGTCAGCTATTCTTGCATCAATTATTCTTGTTGAGGTAGTTAATGCGATGCCTCTCTCACGAAAGTCCAAGATAGACCTTACAATTATTGCTTGTTTCTCAATTGGCCTTGGCGCTGCACTTACCCCTCTTGGAGAACCGCTTTCAACAATTGCCATCTCAAAATTATCTGGTGCACCTTACCATGCTGAATTTATGTTTTTATTTAACATGCTGGGCAAATACATTATTCCAGGTATCCTTGTCTATGGTATTATTGGAATGTTTTTCCTTGGAAAAGTTGATACGAAAGACCAGGGAATGACCGCAGCCGAATATAATGAGACTGTAAAAGATGTTGTAATGAGAGCTGTAAAAGTTTATGTGTTTATCATGGCTCTTACATTTCTCGGAGATGGTTTCAAACCTCTTATACTTGAATACTTCATACAAATCCCGTCAGGTATTCTTTACTGGGTGAATATGGTCTCAGCTATTCTCGATAACGCCACTCTTGCAGCTGCTGAGATAGGACCTGCTCTTAGCGAAGTCCAGATAAAGAGTATTCTTATGGGGCTTTTAATTTCAGGTGGAATGTTAATCCCTGGAAATATCCCGAACATCATCTCCGCAGGAAAACTTGGTATTAACAGTAAAGAATGGGCGAGGCTTGGATTACCTCTTGGGCTTGTTTCTATGGCTATCTACTTCGCCGTTATATTTGTGTTTGGGTTCTAAACTTAAAATTTGCCCACCATTGTAAATAGAATTAAGTTTCAAGATCCAGTAATTTTCATGTTTTGAATTTATCACTGGATCTTGAAATCTAATCTCGATAAAACCTTTAAAACGATAAAAACTTTAATAAATACTCCTATTTTTGTATTTTATCCGAGTTTGATGAAAAAAGCAAATTTCAAAATTTTTATTGTAGTTCTAGACTGTTAACAATTTATAAATATATTAAAATTGTTTACATAATTACAATATGTTAAAATTGTTTACATAATTACAATATCTTAAAATTGTTTACATAATTACAATATGTTAAAATTGTTTACATAATTACAATATCTTAAAATTGTTTACATAATTACAATATGTTAAAATTGTTTACATAATTACAATATCTTAAAATTGTTTACATAATTACAAATATGTTAAAATTGTTTACATAATTACAATATCTTAAAATTGTCTATATAGTTACATAAGTGTGGATAGTACTGATAAATTATTACATTTTTTCCTAGAAATTTTCTTATCTATTTTGAATGAAATACGTTTATTTTTTAATTACAGCATTTATTTTCCAGTAAGTCTTTTTAAAGTTTTAATGAGACGTACAAGGTCAAATTCAATCTTCAAATTGTTATTTTTCTATATGTGTCCATGTTAGGTATTCTTCTATAATTTTTACCACATATATTTCGAAACTCTCTTATTGAAACGACAACTGGAATAAACTCTCTAAAGTCTGATTATTATCTCCTTCTTACCTTTTCTACTGACTCAGTTAAAGGAAATCAGCCTTAACAGTTTGCTTATTTGACAGCTTGCTTATAATCCACATTTACGGTCTGCAATTTTGGGAACGAAGTAAGTAAACACTTTCTGCAAACTTGAATATCAATTTTCATCCAAACTCACGTGTAAAGTAACTTTGATTTTTTTTCAGCTTCAAAGACTTTAAATCGAGTATATACGGAACAATTATATTATTGAACAGTATAACTACAGGTTAATTTATAATAAAGCAGGTCATCTTAATGGCCATATAGTCGAGGCTTTGTAATTTTTTCCTGTATATAAGTCTCCCCAGGCAATCAATAATCTAAAAATTACCAGAGGAGGAAAAATAATGGCTCTTGATCTAGGAGTTCTAATTGGATTTCTTGTGATATTCCTGGCCGTATTGCTAGGACCTTTTAAAGTACATGTTATTGAAGAGAACTTGGAAGTATTCCTTTTTATATGCGGAGTGCTTGCAATGTCTCTGTCAGGTTTTGCTAAAATTCCGGGCGTAGAGACGGGCTGGAATTTGGAGATAATCGAAGAAGCAATAACTGCACCGCTGCATGTTGGAGATATATTCGGCATTCCAATAGGCATATTCCAGATAGTGCTTGTCGTTGGCTTGATCATCTATAAATGGCATGCTCCGATTCACAAAGCAATCAGAAAGTTGACTGACACGCTTTCAGTCAGGGTTCTGGCCTTTATTCTCATTGTTGTCCTTGGGTTTACTTCAAGCGTGATGTCAGCTATTCTTGCAGCAATTATTCTCGTTGAGGTGGTTAATGCGATGCCTCTCTCACGAAAATCCAAGATAGACCTGACAATTATTGCATGTTTTTCAATTGGCCTTGGCGCTGCGCTTACTCCCCTTGGTGAACCTCTTTCAACAATTGCCATCTCAAAATTATCTGGTGAGCCTTACCATGCAGATTTCATGTTCTTATTTAATATGCTAGGGAAATATATAATTCCAGGTATCCTTGCTTATGGTATTGTTGGAATGTTTTTCCTCGGAAAAACCGGTACAGAAGAACACGAAATGGAAGCGGCAGATTATAATGAGACTGTAAAAGATGTCATAACGAGGGCTGTAAAGGTTTATGTGTTTATTGCAGCACTCGTATTGCTCGGGGAAGGATTCAAGCCTATCATTTTCGAGTACTTCATTCAGGTCCCGTCTATGGCTCTTTACTGGATTAATATGGTTTCTGCCGTCCTTGATAATGCCACTCTCGCAGCTGCTGAGATAGGACCTGTCCTCAGCGAATTCCAGATAAAAAGCGTACTAATGGGACTTTTAATATCAGGTGGAATGCTGATTCCAGGAAATATCCCGAATATCATCTCTGCAAGCAAATTGGGTATAACCAGTAAGGAATGGGCAAAGCTTGGATTACCTCTTGGACTTATCTCGATGACTGTATATTTCATTGTACTGTTTGTACTCGATATTTAATGTCAAAATGTGCATATGTACTTGATATTTAATATCAAAGTGTACGTATTTAATCCGACAGTTTAATCTGGTACAGCAGTTCAACTTAGAGCCTATCCGAAAAGTCAGTAATGCATTCGAAAAGTTGCAATAGATCTGATATCCGAGCATCTGTTCCGGTTTTGCATATTGCATATTGTAAAAATTATAGCGGGTAACTACTTTTCGGATAGGCTCTTAGTTACAGTCTCAAAAGGATGAGAACGAAATCTTAAGAACATACTAAGAGGTTTACTTAATCCAAAGCTGAAAAAAACCTGAAATATAGCTTAAATCCCCAAAAGCGGAGAGTAATATCACCAAATATCAGCACTAGTCTATAGAACAATTGAGTTCTATTGTTTTTCTGTTTCTTTTTATGCTATTAACTCATACTATTTTTTTCAATTTATCAAATAAACAAGTTTTTATTTATGTTCCGTTACTTCCTTCAACCAGAACTATAATTCTATTTAGTATATTCTAACGTATTTTATTCTGGAGATTAACTTATTCAGCAAGGAGGAAAACAATGCGAAGGGATTATATAGACACGGGCTACAGCCCAAAGGATACCGATCTGATATGTGAGTTTCATATCGAACCGTCAGCAGGAGTGAATTTTGAGGAAGCTGCAACTCATATGGCAGGTGAAAGCTCTATAGACTCCTGGACTGAAATTTCAACGCTGAGTCCCGAACTTGCAGCCAGGTTAAAGCCCCATGTCTTTTACGTGGATGAGGATGCGCAGACTGTAAGGGTAGCTTATTCGGAAGAGCTCTTTGAACTCGGTTCGGTCCCGCAGGTACTCAGTGCGGTTGCAGGAAATATCCTGAGTATGAAAGTAGTTGATAATCTTAGGCTGCAGGATATTGCTTTCCCCGGTTCGATGCTTAATGAGTTCAAAGGCCCTAAATTCGGGTTGCCAGGAATCAGGGAACTTACAGGAGTTCAGGACAGGCCTCTCATAGGAACTATTGTCAAGCCGAAAGTTGGATTAACCTCCGAAAAACACGCTGAGGTTGCTTACAAATCCTTTGCAGGAGGCTGCGATCTTGTCAAAGATGATGAGAACCTTACGGATCAGAAATTTAACAGCTTTGAAAAAAGAGCTGAACTTACCCTGAAGCTTGCAGAAAAGGCAGAATCTGAGACCGGAGAGCGTAAAATGTATCTCTGCAACATTACTGCCCCTACCTGTAAAGAAATGATCCGTCGTATGAACATCCTTAAAGACCTGGGTGCCAGTTATGCGATGATCGACATCGTACCTGCAGGCTGGACTGCACTTCAGACCCTAAGGGAAGAAGCAGACGATGCAGAACTTGCACTCCATGCTCACCGATGCATGCATTCAGCCTATACTCGGAATCCACGCCACGGGATAAGCATGCTTGTCGTTGCCAAGCTCTGCAGATTAATCGGGCTTGACCAGCTTCACATAGGTACGGTTGTAGGAAAAATGCACGGAGAAAAACACGAGGTTCTATCTCTTCGTGATGAATGTGTGCTAGACAATGTGCCTGCGGATGAAAGCCAGCATGTCCTTGCCCAGGATTGGGGGAGATTGAAACCCATGTTCCCTGTTGCGTCTGGAGGGCTTGCTCCTACTATGATTCCTGACCTGTACGCTATCTTCGGAAGGGATGTTATTATGCAGTTCGGTGGCGGAATTCACGCCCATCCAATGGGCACGGCAGCCGGTGCCACTGCTTGCAGGCAGGCACTTGAAGCAACTCTTGAAGGAGTTAGCCTGCAAGAATATGCGAAAAACCACAGAGAACTTGAGGTTGCCGTCGATAAATGGCTGAAAAAATAAACAGAAGAAACAGCTACAGAAAGTTATGATCGAAAAGGAGTTTACCCCTGTGCAGGCAGAAAACGGAAATAAAGTAAAGACTCTGGTTTTTAGGGTCTCCGAAGAAAATTTTGATTCCGTCCTTGAAAGAGCGTCAGCGATTATCAAGCGTGGCGGAACTGTAGCTTTTCCCACGGAAACGGTTTACGGCCTTGGAGCTGACGGTCTGAACCCTGAAGCAGTCCTGAAGATTTTCGAGGCAAAAAAACGTCCTCCGGGAAATCCCCTTAGCCTGCTTGTTCACTCAAGGGAAGATGTTGAGATAGTGTCAAGAAACATTCCCGAAAGCGCTTTCAGGCTAATGGATGCTTTCTGGCCTGGCCCTCTTACGATTGTTCTGGAGAAAAACGATATTGTCCCAAACATTACTTCAGGAAGACTAAAATCAATAGGAGTCCGCATGCCTGACCATAAAATTCCTCTGGAACTCATAAAGAGAGCAGGAACTCCTCTTGCTGCTCCCAGTGCCAATCTGTCAGGAAAGCCTAGTCCCAGCCTTGCAACCCACGTTATGTCGGATCTTACAGGCAGGATTGATGCAATTCTTGACGGAGGGGAGGCTGCCATAGGTCTTGAGTCAACTGTAATTGATATGACTATCAAGCCACCTGTTGTGCTCAGACCTGGAGCAGTAAGTCTCGAAGAGCTTGAAAACGCTATAGGAAAGGTCAGGTCCGGATACAAAAATGGTGAAGCTGGGAATGAACCTGATCTGTCGGAAAAAAAAGCAGGTCA
Organism: Methanosarcina spelaei; assembly: GCF_002287235.1. GTDB lineage: Archaea > Halobacteriota > Methanosarcinia > Methanosarcinales > Methanosarcinaceae > Methanosarcina > Methanosarcina spelaei. Next base: position 12,222 of record NZ_LMVP01000517.1, on the reverse strand, counting down.
GAAATACGGTCATTATATCCCTGACACAAAGGTTGTGCTTGTTGAAGGAGAAGGTAAATCGGTTTCCGAAAAGCTTGTCAAACTGCTTGAAAGCTATAGAAGCGAAGGGCAGAAAGTCGGGCTTCTTCTCAGTGAGGAAACCAGTAAGGAGACTGCAACTTTCCTTGCTTTACAAAACTTGGACCCGTATGAGTGTCTTTTGCTAGGGCCCAGGGAAGAACCAGAAGTGGCTGCTAGAAAACTTTTTGAAGGGCTCAGAAAGCTTGACAAGAAAGGACTGGATGTAATCGTGGCTGATGGGTCATTTAGCCGTTTTGGGCTTGGGGAAGCTCTTATCAATCGACTGAGGGAAGCATCCTCCATAAAGATTGTTGCTTAAGCTCAACTGTAATATAGTGTTGTAAGCTCGATTGTAAACAGTTTTTAAGCTCAGTTGTGACAGAAAATTGAAGATTTATTTAATGGTTGAGAGGGAAGAATTTTGAACGCTGAGAAAAAAGAGAATCTGGTAAAAATGCAGGCTCATAAAAAAGTCGTAGATCAGAACAAAAGAATAAACAAGATTAACCTTGTAGTATTGGCTGCAGGCCTGCTTTTAACAGTTTTGGGCATGGAGAAGGCAGGGAGTTATCTTATCTGGGTAGGCATCTTTGTCCTTTTTATAACCTCAATTTCAAGCATTCTGGCATCCGGATCTCGTCGCAGGCAGAGATAATACCAATTTTTTAAAGGGGCTTTTAAATGGGTGAGACAATTGCAAGTAAAGAAATGCATGAATACTTCGACGAACTTGAAGCAAGGCTCAAAGAAGCCATTAAAATTGCAAACACAGCTCGAGCTCGTGGAGGTGACCCAAAGCCCATTGTAGAAATTCCTCTTGCCAAAGATCTTGCTGATAGGGTTGAGAACCTTATAGGAGTAGATGGAGTTGCTGCAAAAATCCGGGAACTTGAGAACAAAATGTCAAGGGAAGAGGCTGCCCTTGAAATTGGGCGTCAGGTTGCAGAAGGAGAAGTAGGAAGTTTCGCAACAAAAAAGGATGCAGTTGAAGCTGCTATCCGGGTTTCCATGGCTACACTTACGGAAGGAGTGGTTGCAGCCCCTATTGAAGGGATTGATAAAGTCGAACTGGGGAAGAACGACGACGGTTCGCAGTATATTCGGATTTTTTATTCCGGGCCTATAAGGAGTGCAGGAGGAACAGCCCAGGCTCTTTCCGTACTTGTAGGTGATTATGTAAGGCGCGGAATAGGTATTGACCGCTATAAACCAAGGCCTGAGGAAGTAGAGCGTTATGTGGAGGAGATCCTGCTTTACAAAAAAGTTGCAAGCCTTCAATACATGCCTTCTGAAGATGAAATTCGCCTGATTGTCAAGAATTGCCCTGTTTGTATTGATGGAGATCCAACCGAGGAAGCTGAGGTTGAAGGGCATAGGGATCTGGAAAGAATTGGGACAAACCGTGTCAGAGGGGGAATGTGCCTTGTACTTGCCGAAGGGCTTGCCCTTAAGGCACCAAAGGTTAAGAAACATGTTAACAAGCTGAACATGGATGGATGGGATTGGCTGACAACCCTTATAGGAGGTGCAAAAGCTGGAGAAGATGAGGAAAATGAGCAAAAAAATAAGATCAAGCCAAAGGATAAGTATATAAGAGACCTGATTGCAGGCAGGCCGGTTTTTTCCCATCCTTCAAGGCCAGGAGGGTTCAGGCTTCGCTATGGCCGTTCCAGAAATACCTCTTTTGCGGCTGCTGGGATTAACCCATCTACTATGGTTTTACTTGACGATTTTATTACTAATGGAACCCAGCTCAAAGTTGAAAGACCTGGAAAGGCTGCAGCTATGTCTGCTGTAGACTCGATAGAAGGGCCAACTGTGCGCCTTCGTTCCGGAGACCTTGTCCGTGTAGACAATATAAAGGAAGCTTATGAGCTTCGCTCTCAGGTAGAGGTAATTGTAGATATCGGAGAGATCCTGATTAATTACGGGGACTTTCTGGAAAACAATCACCCTCTTATGCCTTCACCTTATGTTTTTGAATGGTGGATTTACGATTATGAAGCGGCTTGCTCTGAGGAAATACCTGAAGAGGAATTAAAAAATCCGTCGTCCTTTCTGGCTCTCAGGCTTGCGGAAGAATACGAGGTCCCTCTACATCCGAAATTTACATACCTCTGGCATGATATAGACCGAAATGAATTTGAAGCTTTAAGAAAATTCGTGGCTGAGAAAGGAAATTTCTCGGTTGAAGATGGGATTCTCAGATTACCTCTGAAAGCCTGTATGGAAAGTGGTGTCAAATTCATACTTGAAAAACTCCTTTTACTTCACAGGGTAAAAGCTGACACAATACTGATTGAAGAAGCTCTTCCTTTTATTCTCTGCCTTGGGCTTGATCACCAACTTAAAGAGAAGGCCAAAATGCCTGATACTGATAATATGGTGGAGGCTGCGGCTCTTTTAAGTGGGTTTAAAGTTCTTCCAAGGGCTCCTTCGAGAATTGGGGCAAGGATGGGAAGACCAGAGAAATCCAACTTGAGAAAAATGTCTCCTGCAGCTCAGGTTCTTTTTCCTATAGGTAATGCTGGGGGAATTACGCGGAATATTGTATCCGCTTCAAGTTACTCAGCATCCATGAATGGGAAAATAGGCGAAATTGAAGTGGAGATGGGAATCAGGGAGTGTCCTGCCTGTGGGAAAGAGACTTATTTCTGGCGCTGTGACTGTGGAGAGTATACCCGTCCAAAACTCTTCTGTCATCGCTGTAAAATTGAGGTTCGAAACTCCGAAACTTGCCCTAAATGCGGTAGAAAGCCAACTTCCGTTGCAAATGTCAAATTGGATTTTCATTCCATTTATAAGCAGGCTTTTGAGAATGTAGGGGAAAGAGAGAAAATGGCCCTCATCAAAGGTGTAAAACGGCTTATGAATGGGCAAATGACTCCCGAACCCCTGGAAAAGGGAATCTTGAGGGCAAAACATAATGTCTATATTTTTAAGGATGGGACTGTTCGCTATGACATGTCGGATATTCCCCTTACACATATCAGAGCGGATGAAATAGGGATAACAGCAGCTAAGCTCCGGGAACTCGGTTATGTAGAAGACGTTTACGGAAAGCCCCTTGAAAGAGATGACCAGATCGTCTGCCTGAAGGTTCAGGATCTTGTGATTTCTTATGACGGAGGTGAGTATATGCTGCGTATCGCAAAATACGTGGATGACCTGCTTGTGAAATATTACGGGGTTGAACCTTATTACAATGCCGAAACAATCCAGGATCTTGTAGGCGCACTGCTCATCGGGCTTGCTCCGCACACCTCCGCAGGCGTGCTGGGGCGTTTAATAGGGTTTACACGAGCTTCAGTCGGCTATGCTCATCCTTTCTTTCACGCTTCAAAACGCAGGAACTGCGATGGAGATGAAGATTGCGTAATGCTTCTCATGGATGGAATCCTTAATTTCTCAAGGTCTTATCTCCCGGATAAAAGGGGTGGGAAAATGGACGCTCCTCTGGTACTTACTACGAGAATTGATCCCAAAGAAGTGGACAAGGAGGCACATAATATAGATGTACCTGCCAGATACCCTCTGGAGTTCTATAAGGCTACACAGGAGATCAAAAATCCTACAGAGCTCGAAGGTATTATGGATCTCGTGAGCAGTCGACTTGGAACCCCCGAGCAGTACGATCATTTTATGTTTACACATGACACTTCGGATATTGCTGCAGGCCCTCTCAATTCTTCATATAAAACTCTGGGAAGCATGATTGAAAAAATGGAGGCTCAACTTGCCCTTGCTGACAAAATAAGGGCAGTAGATGCTCCTGATGTGGCTGAAAGGGTGCTCAAGTCTCATTTCCTTCCTGATCTTCTCGGAAACCTCCGTTCTTTTTCCAGGCAGCGGATGCGCTGTATAAAATGTGGAGAGAAATTCAGGCGCCCTCCACTAACTGGAGCCTGCCCTAAGTGCGGAGGTAATGTAGTACTGACCGTACACGAAGGAGCTGTCCGTAAGTATCTTGAGATTTCAAAAGAAATTGGAGAACGGTATGGGGTTTCTAGCTATACCAGACAGAGAATTGAACTTGTGGACAACGATATATGTTCTCTATTCGAGAATCACAGGGTTAAACAGCTGGGACTTTCAGATTTCATGTCTGGATCTGCGCGCTGAGAATAAATAATACTAGATCGTAACATTTGGAATAAATTAATTTAATTGTCTGAAAGGAGACAGGGCAGTTTGAGAGCCCTAAAATATAGAAGTATTTATTAATTAGTTTTCTAATTTTACTCTAAATAGTCTTATTTTTCCTTCTGGAAATAAACCCTTTTCAGGTTTTGACAGTTTCCGACAGGGAAAATTTTTCTGTCTTAATGTTGACAACTTTTCTATGTATTTTTTCGTGTAATTGTATAATTATATAGTTATATAGTTATATAGTTATATAACTATATAACTATATAACTATTTATCTACTATCTGTTTGATTATCTGTATCTTATACAGAAAAAATTCTTTTATGCTGTTGGTGCTTTTTTCTCAGATTAAGGCTTGGGTTTGATATGACTTAATTTGTTTGATATGACTTAATTTATTTCACAGGCAGCCCAAGGGAGTTAATCTGCTCTATGAGTTCGGTAAAGTTTTTAATTTCCAGTTCCAAAACCTCTTCTTTGTTCATGCCTATTGACATTTCACCATCTACAGAAAGAAGCTCTGGACCCCTGCGAACAAGCCTGTCAATCCCGTCTCTTTTAAAGGCCTCTTTAACTTCCATGTCATGAACAAAAGCCCTCCCCGGGATAAAAACAGTCTCGCTTACTTCAGATAGATCCATGTTTTTGAGATCCTCAATAGTAATGAGACACCCAATGTCTTTTTTTGGAGAAACTACATTTACGGACCCTCCGAGAGCTTCAAAGATTTCCCTCAACCTTGGAACTGCTATCTGGCCTGTAATTATAGTAGCTCTTTTTGTTGTCCTCGGAAGTTTTTCAAGGGCTTCGGGAACATTTCGAATAGCAAAAGGAGAGCCAATTAAAGGATCTTCAAGCGGGGTTCCTGTTATCCTTATTGAGGGGTGCTTTGCTGCAGAGTTGCGTACCAGCTCAGTGAATCCCTCAATGTTATGTGGAATTATGCCAGGAATAATAGGAGCATTATTCAGGATAAGTCCGTTTTCCGAAAAGTTTGCAAATCTCATTAGAATCGCTCCTTTTGCACCCATAGTTTCAAGATCATTGAGAGTCTTATCAAGGATCTTCCCGTCATTTACTCCAGGGATGAGCACAATTGCTCCGTATACGTCACAATGAGCACAGAAGTCTCGAAGAACCTGTATAGAAGCTTCGGGTTCCGGATCTTTCATGTATTCTGCTCTTAGAACCGGATCAGTCGCAAAGACTGTAAAACTCACCTCTGTGACTCCATTGTCTATATAAAAAAGAGCATCATCGGGCTTGCTGAAACCTTTTCCGCTTGTATACCCTAGATGTATTGGGGTCTTGAACTGAGATAAGAAAGCTACGAGATTCTTCAGTTCAGGATAACAGCTTAAATCGCCTCCTCCGCTAATAGTGAACTTTTTAATCTTGCCACTTGCGAAATAGAGTTTTCTTGAAGTTTCCTCCAGTACTATTTGGAGAGGCTTGAAACCCGAGTATAATTCCTTTACACCGCGTGTGCAGTAGTCACAACCTTTTTTGAACGGAAGACAATGTTTGCAGCCCAGAGGCTGAATGTCTTTGACCTTTTTGAAATAACAGTACTTGCAAAAGCCTCTACAGTCTACTCCTGGATTTCCGCCTACATCGACAACTACTTCCATATTAAACTTTCGTATTACCAAGATATTACTAAATCTTTTTGGTATGATTTTCAGGTACAAAACAACATAATCATAAATTTCGTCTATATTCTCAATTTTCATAATAACTATTTTTTATAAGTAGTCTGGTATATTTTTGGCAGGTTTTAAGTATCTTGAAATTTCATTTTCCCATCGCTATCGTTTTTTTATATCTTTTTCCAAAAATAGATTACAAATTAATAAAATATATTTTAAAAAAATACATGAATTCATTTATCGGAGAACACAAAAGATTTAAGTACCTTCTAAACGAATGAGATTTCATTGGGAAAGTGGACACTTAAAAACAAAGCGGTACTTGATTTATTGAGTGCAAAAGCACTCGAGTAGGTGACCAGTCCCAAAATGATTTTAATAAATTAAGGAGGAAATTAAAGTGTCTGACACAGTAGACATCTACGACGACAGAGGAAAACTGCTCGAGAGCAATGTCGACATTATGAGCCTTGCTCCAACAAGAAACGCAGCAATTAAAAAGATTATCATGGACACCAAGAGGTCAGTTGCAGTCAGCCTCGCAGGTATCCAAGGTGCACTTGCCAGCGGCAAGATGGGTGGAAAGGGCCGTCAGATCTTAGGCCGCGGACTTAACTATGACATTGTAGGCAATGCTGATGCAATTGCAGAAAACGTTAAGAAACTTGTCCAGGTCGATGAAGGTGACGATACCAATGTCATCAAAGTCAAAGGCGGAAAGAGCCTGTTGGTCCAGTCCCCACAGTCCAGGATGATTGCAGGTGCCGATTTCATGTCTGCAACAACAGTTGGTGCAGCAGCAGTCACCCAGACTATTATGGACATGTTCGGAACTGACCCCTATGACGCTCCTATCGTAAAAGCCGCTGTTTGGGGAAGCTACCCACAGACAATGGATCTCATGGGTGGTCAGGTTCAGGGCATTCTCAGCATCCCCCAGAACAACGAAGGTCTTGGCTTCTCCCTCAGGAACATTATGGCCAACCACGTTGCAGCAATCTCTAGCAGGAATGCAATGAACGCATCAGCTCTCTCTTCTATCTACGAACAGGCTGGTATTTTCGAGATGGGTGGAGCAGTCGGTATGTTCGAGAGACATCAACTCCTCGGTCTTGCATACCAGGGTCTCAACGCCAACAACCTCTTATATGACATCGTAAAAGAAAACGGTAAGAACGGTACCATTGGAACCGTTATCGAGTCCATTGTCCACAGGGCAATTGAAGCTGGTATTATCTCCGTTGACAAGACCGCTCCCTCTGGATACAATTTCTATAAAGCAAACGACGTTCCGATGTGGAATGCCTGTGCAGCAGTCGGTACCCTTGCAGCCACCCTCGTAAACTGTGGTGCAGGACGTGCAGCTCAGAACGTTTCCTCAACTCTTCTCTACTTCAATGATATCCTTGAGAAGGAAACTGGTCTTCCAGGCTGTGACTACGGTAAAGTAGAAGGTACAGCAGTAGGATTCTCATTCTTCAGCCACTCCATTTATGGTGGCGGTGGGCCTGGTGTCTTCAACGGTAACCACGTTGTTACCAGACACTCCAGAGGATTCGCAATCCCCTGTGTATGCGCAGCAGTCGCTCTTGATGCAGGTACCCAGATGTTCACAATCGAATCAACATCCGGCCTGATAGGTGACGTCTTTGGTGCAATTAAGGAATTCCGCGAGCCGATAAAGGCAGTTGCAGGAGCGCTCTAAATAATAACTCAAAAGGTCTAACGATGTCAGACTCTGCTTCAAGTACGGAAGATTCTATTCAAATCGAGATTTTTCCCAGTAGAATCCTGTCCCCTGAAACGGCTCAGAAGCTCATGGCTGAAATCTACAAGGTGGATGGGGTAATCCGCGTCATGTTGCAGGGCAACAGGCTGCCTGAAAAGGTGTCTGCCGGCCCTGGGACTGGGGAAAAAGTGGAACATCCACTGAGAAAGCCTATTCAGATTGGAGACCAGGTTATCGAATTAAAGATCTGTGTGGGTAGGATCAGGGTTGAACTTTCAAATGCCGAAGCTAAAGAACAGATCAGGGAAGTGTGCGAAAAACTGCTCCCGTTTCCCTTTGAATTCAGGGAAGGACATTTCCTCAGGAAAAAGCCTACTGTAACTGACTATGCTAAACTTGGTCCTGAAGCAGACCCTCGGTTGCTTGGTATGGTAGATCCTAGAACCAGGGCAGATCAGCTCATCTTTATCGAGAAACAAGAAGAGCAAGAGAAGAAAAAAGATAAAGATGAGTGAAAAAAGTATGATGATCGATCGGGAAACGCAGGTAGTTGATTGCCGATGCGGCGCAGGACTTGGCAAAGGAGGAGGACTTGCTCAGCGAGGTACTCTCTCGGAAGCCGGCCGTGCTGAGGTAGTGGCTATTGCAATGAGTCCCGGCCAGAGACATATCACAAGGCCGGTATGTGAGATCACATACGGCATGAGGAAAGAAAACATTCAGGTCAGTGTGCTGGTACTTTACTCAGGTTCCGGAATCCCTGAATCAGGTATGAGGACCGGATCTTTTGTACTGAGTCCGGTAGAAGTTGCACAGATTGAAATGCACAAGCTGGCCGTGATTCACCTCGGAAATATCAAGGATCATGTGGTTAGAAAGACCAGGGAAATTCTGAGCCAGGCTAATATTCCGGCGATTGTAGTCAGCCAGATCCCGGTAGATTTTGAGGATTTTGCAGAGGCAGGGATAAAGACGAGATTAGTAATGCCAAGGGATGAAAATATTCGTACAAAAGGAATTGTGATGGATATGGTGAGTGGAGTTACACGCGGTGACTCCTGTCCCAGGGACAAGCTAAATCTTATTATTAAATACGTCAAGACTACATTAGACCAGTTAGAAAATCATAAAGGAGTTGCATGAGATGGCTTACGAAAGACAATTTTATCCAGGCGCAACATCAGTTGCCGATAACAGAAGAAAACACATGTCTGGAAAACTTGAGAAACTCAGGGAAATTTCAGACGAAGACTTAACCGCAGTTCTTGGGCACCGCGCTCCAGGGAGCGATTATCCAAGCACCCACCCACCACTTGCAGAAATGGGAGAACCTGCATGCTCGACTCGTGAAAATGTTGCACCTACACCCGGCGCAGCAGCAGGAGACAGAGTAAGGTACATTCAGTTTGCTGACTCAATGTACAATGCACCTGCAACCCCATACTTCAGATCCTACTTTGCAGCAATCAACTTCAGAGGTGTAGACCCAGGTACCCTTTCCGGTCGTCAAATAGTTGAAGCCCGTGAAAGAGACATGGAACAGTGCGCAAAGGTTCAGATGGAAACCGAAATCACTGACCATGCACTCGCAGGTGTGCGTGGTGCAACAGTGCACGGTCACTCTGTCCGTCTCCAGGAAGACGGTGTAATGTTCGACATGCTCGACAGGAGGAGACTTGAGAACGGTACCATCATAATGGACAAGGACCAGGTTGCAATTCCACTCGACAGGAAAGTGGACCTCGGCAAGCCCATGTCCAGCGAAGAAGCCGCAAAGAGAACCACAATTTACCGTGTGGACAATGTAGCCTTCAGGGACGATGCAGAAGTCGTTGAATGGGTACACAGGATATTCGATCAGAGGACAAAATTCGGTTTCCAGCCGAAATGAGGTGACCACAATGGCAGCAGACATTTTCTCAAAATTCAAAAAGGATATGGAAGTCAAGTTCGCACAGGAATTTGGTTCAAACCAGCAGAGTGGTGGCGACATCACCGGCAAGACTGAAAAGTTCCTGAGGTTAGGCCCTGAGCAGGACCCCAGAAAGGTCGAAATGATTAAAGCCGGTAAGGAAATTGCTGAGAAAAGAGGTATTGCATTCTATAACCCAATGATGCACTCCGGTGCTCCTCTCGGTCAGCGTGCAATTACTCCTTACACCATTTCCGGTACTGATATTGTTTGTGAACCTGATGACCTCCACTACGTGAACAACGCTGCAATGCAGCAGATGTGGGATGACATCAGGAGAACCTGTATTGTCGGTCTTGACCTCGCTCATGAGACCCTTGAGAAGAGGCTGGGTAAGGAAGTTACCCCTGAAACCATCAACCACTACCTTGAAGTCCTTAACCATGCCATGCCCGGTGCAGCAGTGGTTCAGGAAATGATGGTCGAAACCCACCCTGCCCTTGTTGACGACTGTTACGTGAAAGTCTTCACAGGTGACGACGCCCTCGCAGACGAAATAGACAAGCAGTTCCTTATTGACATCAACAAGGAATTCTCCGAAGAACAGGCAGCCCAGATTAAGGCCTCCATCGGCAAGACTTCCTGGCAGGCAATCCACATCCCAACAATTGTCTCCAGAACAACTGACGGTGCTCAGACCTCCAGGTGGGCAGCCATGCAGATCGGTATGTCTTTCATTTCCGCATACGCAATGTGCGCCGGTGAAGCAGCCGTCGCTGACCTGTCCTTCGCTGCAAAGCACGCAGCCCTTGTCTCAATGGGTGAAATGCTCCCAGCAAGGCGTGCACGTGGACCAAACGAGCCCGGTGGACTTTCCTTCGGTCACCTCTCAGACATCATCCAGACAAGCCGCACATCCGAAGACCCAGCAAAGATTGCTCTTGAAGTCGTCGGTGCAGGCTGTATGCTCTACGACCAGATCTGGCTCGGATCCTACATGTCCGGTGGTGTCGGATTCACACAGTATGCAACAGCTGCATACACCGATGATATCCTCGACAACAACGTGTACTATGATGTTGACTACATCAACGACAAGTACAACGGTGCTGCAAACGTAGGTAAGGACAACAAGGTAAAGGCAACTCTCGATGTCGTAAAGGACATCGCAACCGAGTCCACACTCTATGGTATCGAGACCTACGAGAAGTTCCCGACTGCCCTTGAAGACCACTTTGGTGGTTCCCAGAGAGCAACCGTGCTCGCAGCCGCAGCCGGTGTTGCATGTTCCCTCGGAACTGCAAACGCAAATGCCGGTCTTTCTGGCTGGTACCTCTCCATGTACCTGCACAAGGAAGCATGGGGCAGACTCGGATTCTTCGGTTTCGACCTGCAGGATCAGTGCGGTGCCACAAACGTTCTGTCCTACCAGGGCGACGAAGGTCTCCCAGACGAACTCCGTGGTCCAAACTACCCCAACTACGCAATGAACGTCGGTCACCAGGGTGGATACGCAGGTATCGCTCAGGCAGCTCACTCAGGCCGTGGAGACGCATTCACCGTCAACCCACTCATCAAGGTCTGCTTCGCTGACGACCTCCTGCCCTTCAACTTCGCTGAGCCCAGGAGAGAGTTCGGCCGCGGTGCCATTAGAGAGTTCGTTCCTGCTGGTGAGAGATCCCTCGTCATTCCAGCAAAATAAATTCGATAAATTAAATACTTTAAAACAGAGTAGGCCTTCTGGCCTACTTTTTGTCTCTTTTTATACTGGTTTTTCTTTACTGTTTTTCCGTAAATCGCTATTTATCTAAGAGCTTATCTCAAAATAACATTGTGTACCATACTTACGCGGTTGTACTGGGAATCGATAACATCAAAAACTTGAAGATACTGCCAACTTTAATGAGTTTTAGGCTGAAGTTTATGGATGAAAGCATATGGAGATTAAATGATTGGAAAGTAAAATCTGGTTTTGTTCCTTGTATGTTCTATATTATGAAAAATCCTTTATTTTCATACCTCTGCTTATATGTTGTGAATTTACGTAAGGTTTGATAACTACTTATTTTAAATGAATTGTTGGTTTTGTGATCTAAGTATTGGAATTTAGAGTGTTACAAAATTTCAGTAACCTGTCTTGATTATTGGGTGTCAAAGATAAAAATAATTCTAAAAAATGAAAATATTTAAAAAAATGAAAATAATTGCGAGAAGATAAAAATAATTCTGTTCTATCCCCAAATTATTTCGCTTTTTAATTTCTTTTATTGCAGTTATATATCATATACAGATAGCCCACTGTTTTGCCAACTTCTAATTTGTTTCCTCTACATAATCATTTCACAATACCAAAATAGAACAGGAATTTACTCAACATTTAACCTTTTTCGCCGCCTGCTGTTGTATTATACATTGGACTTCCAAATAGGTTTGAGTCTGCGAAATCATTTAAATAATTTCCATGTTTTTAAAGGTTCTGTTAAGTCATTGTCTAGTACAGTACAATGGTCATTTTTTGAAGATAACTAATACTAATAAAATGATTTCAACAATATTAGCTAACAAAAACTTAACAGAGCCATTTTAATTAAATCCATCCAAAGAATTTCTCAAAAAATCCAGCTTCTTTTACTTCTACCGGAGCATCAAGAACATCAGAATAATTGGTATCACCTTCCGGAGTTTCATATTTTAAAACCGTATCAATTCCATATACTTTAGGGA
>NZ_LMVP01000516.1 GCF_002287235.1 Methanosarcina spelaei | reverse complement strand
GGGAGAGGAATATGAAAATATATACCTCTAGTTGCGTTAACCTGCCGAAGCTAGGATTGAACCTTTTGAACTGCTATATGCTCAGGTCAATTGAACCTTTTGAACTGCTATATGCTCAGGTCAATTGAATCTTTTGAACTGCTATGCTCAGTTTCCTGTTGTCATCTTTACTATTTAACTCTGGAATTTCACTTGGGCTTTCAGACCCTTCTGGCACATGCAGAAGGATGAGATTATCGCCTTTCTTTAAGCTAATTGGGATAGATATACTGGAAAAATCTGTAGTTATAGCTTGTCTGCCTTGAAGATCTTCGTTATTGTAAACCTCCAGTGTTCTCGGACTGTAGAAACTGAACGCCTGAATATTTAATGTAGCGTTTCTGACGCTATCTGAGTGAATTAATATTGTAGCATTGTCTGATATCCATCTGGTAGGTTTTCCACTTATATTTTCCAGCTCATTCCATCCGTCTTTTAAAATCAGAAACGACTTCAAAGGTTCTTTTTTGACATGGTACACGATTAGAGAATCTTCTTCATATGTTTTTCTTTCTGTGTTTAATGTTTTTTGTATCAGCTTCTCAACAAAGTCAATATCTTCGTCATTCATATAATTTGTATGCAAAATAATATACGATATATTATAATAATTTAAAATGGATGTTCCGACTTCATCTATATTCTGGTCCAGAATGTCAGCAGTAAATGGCTGCAAGTAGGTTAATTCCCTTACTACAGGTGTCTTGAGTTCAAAATCTCTCGCAGTAGACGGATATCTAGCAGCCCAGTTACCTACAACAGGTTTTCCATGTATTGTCTGATAATAAATGATAGTTGAACCTGCTAAATAATCTTTGGTTGCAGGGATTTCAAGCAGCGCGTAGTTACCTTTATCCTGTGAAATCTCTTTGTAAAATGAGGGTTCATCAACAGGTGATAAAGATACAGGAACTGCCAGATATTCGAAGATTATAAAACCGGTTATTACAATTGCAGACACCTTTTTATTAATCCTGTTAGATTTTAGCAGTTCTGTGGTCCCATAACCCATCAAAACTGCGAATGAGAGAGAAGCAATTACAAAAAATCTACCGGTTGTTCGGCAGTTGTCCAGAAATGGGATCACATGATACAAAACTAAATACGGAAGAGGAACAGTAGTATTGAACTCTGTAAATGAGGTATTACCGTTTACGTGAAGAAGTGGACCAAGGCTGATTAGCGAAAAAGACAGGGCAGCTATTAGCCAGAACTTTACATATTTATTTCCCTTCAATCTATGAGCTGCAAATAAAGAGAGAAAAATCACAGTGTATCCGATAAACATCGTGTTTTCACTGATGTTTCCTGAAAAATTGCTGTAAATGTTTGTAGTAATATTTCCAAAAACAGGATGCAAAACCGAAGGAAGAAAAAAGCTCAGTAAATCAGCTGAATACATAACCGCTTCAGAGGAGCCTAATTTTAAAAAATTGTCACCGGACGTTGCTGTTAGAATGTTTTCCAGCGTGAGAGGTATTATACCTATAAACGAAACAAATCCAAATAAGGTATATTTGCAGAAAGTTTGTTTCAAGATCTCTTTATAACTTGTTATCTCTTTAGAATCTCCTTTTCTTCTCATTAAGAACATATAAATTTCATATGTGAATAGTAGCATCACGAAAATTCCCATAAATACCATATATTGAAGGTCGCTCATGGCTACTAGAATAAAGAATATCCCCGCAAAAAAACTGTTTCGAACCCCGCCTTCTTTAAACATTTTCATCAAATACAGAGCGCAGAAAGGTATCCATTCAATACTGGTTGCCCCAAAATGGCCAAGTGAGTGTACAAAATGATAAGGTGAGAAAGCAAACACAATTCCTGCAATGAAAGAAGAGATTCTGTCATTAGTCAGATACCTTACAAGCAAATATGCACCGTATGCCCCAAAAATAAATGAGAATAACCATAGTATAGTGTATATGACGTGAATTTCCATTATACTGGATAAAATGTATGAAAGAATTTGATTAAATGCCGATTGAAAGGGTGAAGCTGGGATTCCATCCGGATAAAATATTAAATAATCGTGTGTTAATTTTGTTAGTCCAGGGTTGAATATCGCTACTGGCATATACCAGAGTATTCTTATCCATTGAAATGCGTCACCGTCTCCCGGAATATGATTACGTATATTGAAAACTACAGGATAAGTGAGTATAAAAGTTAATAAAGTATACAGTGTTAAGACACTGGCATGTTCTTTCAAACTTTTGGTGGAAAAGTTCAATATTTGGCTATTAATTAAGTGTTTTTTTAGCCATTTCGGTGTACCCGATATCATCGTTCCTCTCATGGGTAAAACTCGATTATGATTTTACTCGGTTATTTTAAGTTTATGTGAGATCAGCCTCTGGTTAGCCATTTGGCAAATTAATTATATATGCACTTAACTTTTTAAGTATTGTTTAGTTCTTCAAACTTCTTAGTTATTTGAATCTTTTATAATTCTTCAAATATTTTTAACGTCTATTTTTAAGTTATTCTTTTTTAAATTTTCTTTGTAAATATTTTTAAATTTTTTTAATCCTCTTTTTTAATTCCTGTTCTTTAATTATTATTTTCTTTAATTCTTTTTTTGTATGGAATTTCAGGGGTATTATTAAGTTAATGGTTGGGATTCCACTGAAGAGCCAGAATCAGATTTCTATTATTTTGTGGAAAGTTTAATGTTTTTACGGGTTATTTCTCAGGATATGTAGAAAACTTTGTGAAATAGTATCTCCATCAGTTTGAATTGAAGAAGCCACCCATTTGGCATATATTTACTCATAAACTTCAACCTTTTGGAACTGATCTGGATAGGGTTTCTAAGGAGCTGTAAAACGTTAAAACTGAAGTAACTACAATTTTACCTGCCATTTTCCAGTTCATAGCTATCGTATTTTATGATATAATCATCGTTATTTCTCGAGTTCGTGATCAGTTCTCCTATCAGGCCAAGGGAAATAAACTGAGCTCCAGTGACTGTAAGTAAGATTCCGAGCATGAGAAGAGGTCTATCTCCTATTTTTAGTCCTGTAGCCCACAAAACTATCAAATATATGGATATAATCACCCCGGATAACCCAAAAAGGATCCCTATACCTCCGAAAACGTGTAGAGGCCTCTTTTTGTACATCATCAGAAACGTAACTGTAATAAGGTCAAGAAATCCTTTCAATAACCTTTCAATCCCATACTTTGATTCTCCGTGTACTCTCGGGTGATGTTCAACTTCAATCTCTCCCACAGTGTAACCTTTCCAGTAAACAAGAGCCGGGATGTAACGATGAAGTTCTCCATACAAATTTATGTTTTTTACGACATAGTTATTGTATGCTTTATATCCGCAATTGAAGTCGTGGACTTTGACTCCAGTTATGAATCGAGTTAACCGGTTAAAGACTTTTGAAGGTAATGTTTTTGAAATAGGGTCCTGTCTTTTGTTTTTCCAGCCAGAAACCATATCATATCTTTTTAATTCTTCTATAAACCTGGGAATTTCGTTAGGATCATCCTGCAGATCTCCATCCATGGTGATGACAAAATCTCCTTTTGACCGTTTGAATCCGCAAGACAGAGCTGCAGCCTTTCCATAATTTCTCTGAAATCTTACAACCTTAACCTTAGAATTTTTTATTTTTTTTATTTCTTCAAAGGTACCATCTGTAGACCCATCGTCAATAAAAATGATTTCATATGTTATTTCAATTAGGGACGGTAGTGAAAGAGTACTGTATAGTCTCTCGTATAGTTCCAGTATATTTTCCTCTTCATTATGGACTGGGATTATAATTGATAAATTGGGTTTACTAGACATGCATATCCTCTAGAATGTGGCGGCGCACTCTGGAAAATATGCCGGAGTACGTGCTGTATAAACTGCTTCTGGTGTATAGTTTTTCGATTTTATAGTTGGTTTTTGAGATGTATATATTTAAGATGTATATAAATGTCCGTTTAAATGTTTAATGCTTATAAAAAACACAACTATGCGTACTACTGTATTATTTGCTTGGAAATACGGGCCAGTCTTTATAACCAAGTGTCAAAGTAGTCCAGACCTCGGTACTCAAGTTACAGAGAAAGAGGAGACAACTTAACTCATTCTTACCTATCCATACTAAATAATGTGAACAGGAGTTTAACTATAAAGCAGTCCACACTGTCAGTGCTCAGACTACTGAGATATGGACCATAAGTATAACCCATTTTGACCTAACACCACTAAATAATGTAAATCGGAATTTAACTACTTTTCTGACTCTTCGCAGTTTTTCTTAATTGTTTTATTTTGATTGAAAATAATTACCCAGTTAAACAATGTGACCCTAAACAAATAAACATTTGTCTTAGCATGTTTTTCCAAAAAAAACACATTCAAATATTATATACTTAGTATATGCTAAAACGACTTCCTTGAGATCTTGAGTAACCATCTTAGAAGACTCCACTCGGTTTAATCTCCAGAATTCTAGTGTCCATTACATCATTTCTTTGAATTGATGCCAAAACCAATTTGACTCGCACTCAGTAAGATATTAAGAGTTATATCAGTAAGATTTTAAGAGTTATATTAGTAGATTAAGGACCATGTCAGAACCATCTTTCAGGATCAGAAACTTTACTGGTCGTTTATAACTCCAAGTTTACAAAAACAACTTTTTTTGGTCAGCTCAACATTAATCCGTTGATTCGCAGACTGAGCAGGCACTCCCATGAGTGCAGCTGAGGATATAGATCCACACCTTCTGCAGTAGTAAAACTCATTTGAGCCTAGTATCTGCTTTTTGAGAAGTGTACCACAATGGGTACACTCCAAAGAGAACTCAAACATATTATTTTCACTCCAAAGAGAATTCAAAAACGTTATTGTTACTCCAGGATTATTAATGGTTCAAGCCTTGCAGTATTTTTCCTTGTCCAGTACCCACACACAGAGCAATACTGAAAATCCCTGAATGTATCATTTTCAAGCCTGGAGCTACACTTTGGACATTTTTTCAATAACATTTAATAATCTCCTGTTTTCCAAAGATACAGATAAAATTGATTCATAACTCATTGGAGAATTTACACTTGTTAAACGATTCAACCATCATGGAATTTAATGGTATATAGAGAAATTGTCCATGTATTAAGCTGAACCTGTAACGGAGGTAATTACATTCAGCAGATGCTATACAATATAAATGTCCGTTTTTTGAAAGATGAATTTTGGTTTGAAAGTGGATTTTGGTTAGTATTCGTTTTGGTTTTAGAGTAGATTTTGTAGTATTCGTTTTGGTTTTAGAGTAGATTTTGTAGTATTCATTTTGGTTTTTTTGGTTTGAAAGTGTATTTTGGTTTAGCATCCGTTTTGATTTGAAGGTGAATTGGTTTAGTGTTCGTTTTTCCAAATATCAGAAAAAAAGATGGAAAGATAAATTTTAATAGAATTCTTTTTCAACTTCCCTTCTTTTTTCCTTGTTAATTTCCCATCTCACTTTAATCAAATTTTAAATCTGCCAAAACTTAAGCTTCGGTGCTATTATTGACGCTGTTTTCAGGCATTCTTCCGGGACACATTGGGAAATTGCCTCCATGCTGCATCGGATCTTGTTCGGGACCCATTCCAGGACCCATTCCAGGCATTCCCTGTGAAGAGGACATAATCTCTTTAAGGTCTTCAAGGGACCCAACTGCGTTGATATTATCCATTAGAGTGGTAAGTTCCGTGATTTTGTCGTTGAGTTCTGTGACATTCTCATTGCTATCATTGGTTTTGTTTTCACTCTTGCTTACTTTAGCTTGAATGTGTTCAATTTCTCTTTCAATTGAGTCAACAGCCTGAGTCTTCATATGAGTTAATACAACTTCTTGCAATTCTGCTGCACTGGAGGCTGCACTTACATTAGTAGATAAATCTTCAAGCTCAGTTATCTTCTCATTGATCATCTCAGTTCTGTTTTCATCAGTGGTGTTTTCCAGCTGCTTGTTAAGCGTTTCAGTCATATTTCCGATTGAATTGACGATGTCGGTCTGGACTTCAGTATAATTGTCATCAGTTACGTTTTCAACCTGATCAAGATTAAATAGTCCAGGCATTCCACAAGGTCCCTGATTCATTCTATCAGATCCTCTGTGCTTCCCATCCGGTCCGCATCCGTCCACACGTGTCTGACTGCGCAGAACTTCCTGAAGCTCGGAGGCACTGGATGTTTCACTTACATTAGTATAGAAACTTTGAAGCTCAGTAATTTGTTCACTGATAGAATTAAGTATATCGGCCCTAACGTCGGTGAAGTTATCTTCAGTTATGTTTTGCGCAGGAGCAAACTTTGTACTGTTTTCTGCAGCATAGGCTCCTGAAGGGAGAATACATAACACCATTAGTACCGTTGCAAAACGGGAAATTGATTTTAATGAGTTTGTTATCTTCATATTCTCATCCGTTCTTGACTTATTCATTGTTCCGTTTTTCTTGCAGGCTATCAACCTGCTGACAGCCTTGAAATTAGCTGGCTTAAATATAAGCTTACTTCTCACGATAAAGAGATTAAAGAGAATCATTTTAAGAAAAAAGCTTTATTGTACCTTTAAACTCAGAGTAAACCTTAAAAAACAAAATTAAAACTTATCGGAATCCTCAAAAACCGTATATAAAATACAGATGACTATTAATTTATTTCAAATATTCTTCAGAGAACGAATATATTCTAAAACAGAAATATTCTAAAACAGAAATATTCTAAAACAGAAATATTCTAAAACAGAAATATTTTAAGATAGAAATATTTTAAAATAGAAAGGTACTAAGTTTCTTTGAGTAACTCACCCGTATTAGAAGTAACTGAATAGAGAAAAATAGCTGAATAGAGAAGTAACTGAATAGAGAAGTAACTGAATAGAGAAGTAACTGAATAGAAAAATAGCTGAATAGAGAAGTAACTGAATAGAGAAATAACTGAATAGAGAAATACTCATGCCAACACTTCAAACAGAGAATCTCTAATCTTTTTATACAGGTATACTCAGATACTCAACATTAATCTTACTTTATACAAGCTTCAAACATTAACTGAACATCTGTAACTATTTCTTCCCAGTCATAGTTTTCAGATTTCCGCAATGCGGCTTCCGAAGCTTTTTTACTCCTTGAGGTATTCCCAATTATTTTTACCACGGCTTTTGCAATCTCCCTCTCATCAAGTTCCACAACAAACCCGTCAACTCCATTTTCAATGAGTCCCTGTGCGGCGTTATACTTTGCTCTGACCGTCACCACAGGTATTCCGCAGGCAAACGCCTCGATAACCACCATCCCGAACCCTTCACGGCTTGAAGGCAGTACAAGCATCTTTGAAGCCTTGATCTTTCCGATTAATGTCCCATACTCCTGAAAGCCTGCAAACTCGATATTTTCGTAAACTCCGATTTTCTTTGCTAGTTCCACCAGTGCTAACTTTTCAGGTCCGTCCCCAACAATACAGCACCTGAGATATGGAAAATCGGCTTTAAGAAAAGCTACAGCTTTAATCAGCAGGTCAACATTTTTTTCCTTTATAAGACGGCCAGCAAAAATGAGATCATAAGTTTTACATTCAAGACCCATAGGGTTCTTTCCCCAGTTGGGCTCAATCCCGGAGATTTTTTTAAGATCGATCCCGTTAGAGATAACCGTGATCCTTTCTTCAGGCACACCGAGTCCTTCAAGTCTATCCTTCGTCCATTTCGAGACCGCAATATTATTCCTTGATAGCTTGGAGACTGCCTTCTCAACTAGCAGTCCAAAAATCCCTGCCCTCCCTAAATATTCATACCAGTAGTCATCCCATACCTCGTGCCAGGTAAATACTGAAGGCACTTTTTCGAAGACTGAGATCGCTTTTACGGTAAAACAGGAAAAATAGGGGAAGACACTCACATCTATAAGGTCAAAGTTTTCTTTCATGAGCGCAGGAAACAGTTTTATAGCGAAAATTATTGCCTCGGAAATCGAGCGTCTACCATTGACATATAGATTTCGAGCTTTACAAACACCGTGAAGGTTCATACCTTCATATTCAAAATTATCTTCTCCTTCCCACCACTTGATTCCGAAAATGTGTACTTCGTGCCCCCTGGCCGAGAGACGCTTTCCCAGTTCATGGATGCGCATTTCCGCACCGCCCTTGACCCATGGATAAACAGCATCATACACAAAAGCGATTTTCATTGCACCACTTACCAGTCAGTGTCCACTTCAAGGAGCATTACACTCAGGATAATTGCCGAAAAAATCATCTGAAGGCCAATAAAGGCAAACACCATTGAAATGACTGCACTTTTCACTTCCGAGAGAGAGCCGTATCCTGAGCTGATCCAGGTGTACACTACCTTCAACCCAAGCAGGAGGCCTGCAATAAGTATGATTGAACCTGCAAACAGCTCTTTTTCAAGAGAATGGTAGTTCAACCATTTTGTAGTGTTTCCCTTATTATTAGGGTACATGCCGCGGATAAGACCATACGTTTTCAAATAACCGCCAGTAGAGAGAGCCTGTCCTCCGAGAATCAAAAGCATACAGCCTAAAATGAAGGAATGAAACCTGTTTTCTGCCACATCTCCGGTAAGAAGGAGAGAACCGGTTATCAGGACTCCAAGGACGAAAACCACAGCTCCAGGTAGAAAAAGAAAAGGCAAAGGGCGATATAGCATCATAAACCTTATATGCCGCCAGCCGTCCTGAAAAGAACGAAGTTTGGAGGGAGCCCGGCGTGAGTAATAAGTTATGGGGACTTCTTTTATTCTCAACCCGCATTTTGCGGCTTCAATTACCATCTCGGATGCAAGTTCCATGCCGTGAGTTTTAAGGTTCATTTTCTCAAGGGCTTCTTTTGTAAAAGCTCTCATCCCACAGTGAGCATCTGAAATTCTCGTCCCGAAAAGAAGATTGAGTATTGCCGTCAGGAAAGGATTGCCTATATACTGATGCAGCCAGGGCATAGCTCCTTTTTTGATATCACCTTTAAGCCTGGTACCCATTATAAAATCCGCTTCTCCTGCCATAAGAGGATCCAGGAACTTATCAAGCTCAAGCAGGTCATAGGTATTATCGGCGTCGGCAATAGCAATATAGTCTCCTTTTGCTTCGGCCAGCCCTTTTAGATAAGCGTTTCCATAACCTTTTATCGGGCCTATTACCTTTGCACCCATTGAAGCTGCAATTTCTGCGGTCCTGTCTGACGAGTTGTCAGCAACTATTATCTCTCCTTCTATACCATATTTTTTGAATATAGACTGAGCTTTCTCTATGCAAATTCGGATGGTTTCTTCTTCATTCATGGAAGGCATTACGATAGAAAGAGAAGACATGTCCAGCTTATAAAGCACTATAGCCTAATAACTATTTTGATACGTTTTATTCTCAGGAATTTGTACTCCTCTTTAGTTATCAAAATACCCTCAACAGGTTAAAGAACAAACCAGGAAATAAACCAGGAAATAAACCAGGAAATAAACCAGGAAATAAACCAGGAAATCGGATCAGGAAATCACGAGTACTGAGCCAGGGAAAAAGCTTAACTCCTGCTAATAAGCTATATAAGGTATTAGAAAATTATTTTTAAGAAGGGATCCGGATTTTTCCGGAATTATCAATTCACTTCATGTATATTTAAGGCGTTTTACTTACTTTTAATTGGCTTTAACGGGGGATTTTAATGGTTAAGGTAAACGTGATATTTCACAGTATTCATGGTCACATATATAAAATGGCAGAAGCTATAGCTGATGGAGCCAGAGAAGTCAAAGGAGCTGAAGTAGAGATTTATCAGGTACCTGAAACCCTGCCTTACGAAGTCCTGGAAAAAATGGGGGCAATCGAAACAAAAAATCTTTTTGCTCATATTCCCGTGGTTACCAGGAGTATGTATGAAGATGTATTTGCAGGAGCAGATGCCCTTATATTCGGGACACCTACACGCTATGGAAATATGACTGCTCAGATGCGTACAGTTTTTGACGGCCTTGGAGGGCTCTGGAGTAGAGATGCTCTAGTTGGAAAGGTAGGAAGCGTCTTTACATCAAGTGGGACACAGCATGGAGGCCAGGAATCTACAATTCTCACAACGCATGTTACCCTTCTCCATCTCGGAATGATCATCGTAGGGCTTCCGTATTCAGAAAAACGTCAAAGAAGAATGGATGAAATTACAGGAGGTAGCCCATACGGAGCTTCAACGATTGCAGGAGCAGATGAAAACCGCCAGCCTTCTGAAAATGAACTGGAAATGGCCCGTTATCAGGGTAGATATGTAACCCAAATCGCAAAAAAACTCGCTGGAAGAGAAAAGGAATTGTAAAAATAAAAAGATTGGAAAACATTTCCTTTTTAAGGATGTTCTCCGCATTTTTAGTTTTTTTCACATTACAAACGTTCAACTAAAGCTTGGAAAAGTCATACTTCTGGATTCAACTTTACTCTGGGCTTTTATCAGGCACGCCAAAGTACAGTAAGTTGCTTTTTCCTCAGCCTTTTCAAGAACAAAGAACTCTTTCCCACACGTGGGACATATTTTTTTTACGTAAGACATTGTAAACACTCATTCTCTGTAGTGAGTGATTTTTTAATATCCGTTTTTAAGGCATTTATTAAAATAGCACAATAAAATATAAACTTTTTTATTTAGTTTATATATATCTATAATAAGAAATTAAAATTTTTTTACTGGATGGGTTACGAGATTTTGATCAAAATCGGGATAGGTAATCGGGATAGGTAATCGGGATAGGTAATCGGGATAGGTAAAAGTATATTTTAAGAAAGAAGTTGTATTAAAATTGAATAATCTTTAGAATTAGATCATAAATACTGTACCAAGAAATAAACTTAGGATTACAAATGGCAAAAAAACAGAACCTTCTGCAACAATTTTAGGCTAGCCTGCCAAAGTCATAGAAGCTAAAAAGTTCCTGAAAATCGAAAAAAATAACTTTCAAATCTGACAAAACAAGGTCATTATGCCATTTTTGTCAGATTTGGTTCTGTTCTACTGTAAATATTTATATTTGATTTATGGAAAGAACCAGAGATATAGGTTTTCAATAGAGTTAGGTATATCTTTTGTTTTGTGTTCTTCCTTACTCTAACTTAAATTAACTTTTTGCTCAAATATTTAGATAAGCTTTTACTTGATATAGCTGTAATCATTTCCGTACTTGCTACAATTGACTATGTTTTATCTTCTTCTGTAGAGTGCTACTCCAAGAAGTCCGATTACTCCATAAATCATTTCGAATCCAGGAGACTTTTCGTTTCCAGTTCCAGAAGCATTTGAGTTTTGTGCCTGCTCAGGCGTCTGTTCGTCAGTGTTTGCTTCCGTACTTTCGTTTTCCTGTTCAAAGCCCTGAGTTTCAGGTTCGGACTGTGTTTCGTTTACAGCTTCTGTTACATTGCTTTGAAGTTCAGGAGAAGCACTTAAGTTATCGCTAACGTTTGTTGCTGTGCTATTATTTTGATCAACACCAGTAGATTCAGACTCAGTTCCACTCATATGTATTACTGTATTAGAAGTACTGGTATTACTGCTGAGACCAACACCGCCACTACTACTGCTGCTGTGATGGTGGTGGCTGCTACTACTGCTACTACTGCTACTACTGCTGCTGTCATCGTTAGCAATAGCTTCTTCCGTTACGTTTACCACATGAACTTTTGAGAGAGATCCAACTTCGTTGCTTGCCGTGAGTGTTACTGTATAGTTTCCTGCTGTGGAATAAGTGTGTGTTGGGCTCTCATCTTCTGAAGTGTCCCCGTCTCCGAAGTCCCAGACCCATTCGGTTGCATTCTGGGATAAATCTGTAAACTGCACAGAGCCACTTGAATTATCTGCACTAAAGTCAACTATAGGAAGACCGTTGTGTACGGATATTTCTTGAGTTTTTGCGCTCCAACCATTTGAATTGTTTACTGCAAGGATAACAGTATAGTCTCCATCGGCAGAGTAATTATAAGTTGGGTTCCGCTCTGTCGAGATATTTCCGTCCCCGAACTTCCAGTACCAGGAAGTTGCATTTGTACTGTTATCGGTAAATGATACATTCAACGGTGCACTTCCATAAGTGGGAGATGCAGTGAAATCTGCAGTTGGTGTGCTTGAGTTACCCATATTGGCTGTTACATAGGCAACCTTTGTAAGTGAGTTGTTTCCTTCAGGTCCCCATGCGACCAATGTAACATTATAAACACCGGGCTTTTTAAAATAATGACCGGTTGTAACGTTTTCACTATCGTTTCCTTTGCTGTAAGTAGTGTTTTCTGTCACTACATTTTCAAATACAAACTTCCAATCAGTAACGTTCCCGGTGACATCACCAGTAAATCTGGTATTTAAAATAACAGTTCCATTTGTAATGTTAGAAGAAAAGTCATTAACTTGTACATTGCCTTCTGCTAAAGTTGTGGGCACTAAAAGTGTTACTAATACTAGTAAAACCATAGGCAAGAGAATTTTTTTCATATCGAGTTCTCCTCAGGACTAGTGCACTTGATATACAAAATAAAGCAAGAGCAAATTCATTCTGAACACTTGGTTCATACAGCTTGAAGATTTATGCCGCTTATTTTATCTCAGTTGCTTAAGTCCCATTTTTCTTTAATTGTCTACCGGCTATTTGCCGTTTGACAGTTCCAAAATTGACTGACTTATATATAAAGCTATTTTTTAGAGTATTCAAAAAATAATTCAATTTATAAAAACTATTTGGACTTTTTTAAGAAATTAGCAGGATTTACAAGATTTTTTTAGTAAAAATACAATTTTAATTGATTAATTAGTAATTCAAAAATTCAACTAACTTTCAATTCAAGTTTATAGCTTTATTAGTTCTTGTTTTAAAGGCAAAACATAATATAATATAAAAACCGGATCAAGAGGTACAGTTTTAAAAAAAACAAATCAAAAATATAAAACTTTAGTTTAGTTCACATTTTATTTTAAGGATGAATTAAGGCCATCATTTAAAAAATTAGATTTTAAAAGCGAAATTTTGAAAGAAGAGCTTTCTAAATATCATTAATGCCAAAAATAAACTATAGTAACGTTTGATTTTAATCCTTTAACTCAAAATCCCAGCGACTTAAAAATATAAGAAAGTTACTTTAAAAAAACTGTGAATTTTTTAAAAAAGTTGATACTCCACTGACCCATATATTTCGCCAATTCATGTTACAGTAGTTTAAGAGAGACTAAATTTGTTGTTTGCAGCTACTGAAAAACCCAGGGATGAAGTATCTTTTGGTACTGTACTTTTTTGGTAATTTTCTGAATATTTTTAGCTGAAATTTTGGTCAATTAAAATTAATTATAAACTTCCCTTCCTTTTTCGTTCTCACGAAACTATTGAAGAATACATTTTACCTATCTCAGTCGAATGTTCCACAACTTGCTGCAAGGTGAACCAGTACAACTTTGATAGAGTTACTTGGATACCCAGAAAAGTGACATAAACAGTCTTGTTACTTGTAAAGAGACTTACCAACTTCCCGCATTGATTCAAAACTGCAAATGAGCAAGATATTTTTTAAGGCTAAAATCCGGTTCTTGCTAAAATATTCTGTACCAAGCTATTTTAGGTAATACAGTCATTTTTGTGATGGTTATATAAAAAAGAGAATTCAACAAGGTAGAGCCATTATAACACACTTTGGTAACCTGAGCTGAAACTTTAATTTTTGAGTTATGTAGTTTATAGGTCATGAAAACTAAAAAAGCAGGGGGTATCCGGAATTAGACCGCTAATTTTCGGAAATGGAAGAATCCTGATCTGCGAAGACGAAAAAGGGATTATAAGAGATATATATTTTCCATATGTAGGACTTGAAAATCATGGAAACTCTATAAAAGTTGGCATATGCGATCTTGATTCCCTTTATTGTAGCTGGCTTGAAAACTGGAAAATTCGTCAGAGATATAAATCCGAATTTAAGAAGGATTTCTGCAAGCGTATTCTTGAAATCTCAGACGAGAACAGGGAAGGCGTAAGAAGGAAAAACAATATTATGGAAAGCAATCAGGAAGTCCCTGAGGCCTGCATGGGAGTTATCTCTAATATAGGGGAAACAGTATTCGAAAACCCGGAAATCGGACTTCAAATCACTATCTGGGAAGCTGTCCATCCCTCGGCAAATATTTTTTACAGGACTTTTAAGGTCACTAATACCTCTAATAAGTGCAAACATTTACGTCTTTTCTCAAACCAGAATTACCGAATTCTTGAGACAAAAATCGGAGAAACGGCCGTAATCGATAAACATACGCTTATACATTACAAGCGCGACCGTTACTTCCTGCATGCAAGTGACCCTGCGTTTGACCAGTATGCAGTTGGAACTGCAGAGTGGAAAGGGCTTGAAGGCACCTGGAGAGATATGGAAAACGATGCCTCCCTCAGTGGGAATATTGTTGCTCACGGCTCGGTAGATTCCACCCTTGGTTGGACTCTTCCTGAACTGAAGCCAGGAGAATCGGCAAGAATACACTACTGGATAGTTCTCGGAAAAAAGTACTGTAGCGTGCTTCAAACTCATAAACAGGAAAAGAAAGCCGGAAGAAAAGCCCTTTTTTATCATAACTTCAATTTCTGGAGCTCATTTATTGAGAGAGTGTCCGTCCTTCCGGAATTTTCCCGTATATCTCAGTTGCCACATAATGTCTTAAAGTGTTTTTACAGAAGCCTTCTTGCAGTTGTCGCGCACATGGACATCACAGGCTCGATAATTGCATCCTGCGATTCGGATATAAAGCAATTCGGAGCAGACCTTTATACCTACTGCTGGCCCAGGGATGCAGCCTGGGTTTGCCTTGCACTCGATAGGGCACGATATCATCACCTTACCTCAGAGACTTTTGAATTTTTCTCAAAAATCATCACCCCTAGAGGCAACTTTCTCCATAAGTATACCCCTGCCGGAGATTTCGGGAGTACCTGGCATCCTGTCCCTATGATTCAGATCGATGAAACAGGACTTCCTCTTTACGCTCTCTATAACAACTGGGAAATTGCAAAGAGTGTCTGGACTACAGGCAGATACTACAGAAGACTTGTAATTCCCACAGCTAGCTATCTTATAAAATCCATTGACACGGAAACAGGTCTTCCAATTTCAAGTTTTGACCTGTGGGAAGAACGAAAAGGTGTGTATACATACAGCGCTTGTACTGTATATGCCGGCCTCATCGGGGCCTATGAACTCTCTCGTTCTCTTGGTGATTATGACAACGCAGACATCTGGAAGAAAGCTTCAGACCGAATACGGAAGTCCATACTGGAGAAACTTTACGATAAAAAACTGAAGTGTTTCCGCCGCGCTCTTGACGATTCAACTCTTGATTCTTCGGTTTTTGCAGTCTGGTACTTCGGAATTCTTCCCCCGGATGACCTCAGGGTTGTCCAGACAATGGAAGCTATCGAACGTGAACTTAAGCGTCCCTCAGGCGGAATAGCCAGGTACCTTCATGATACTTATTTTGGCTATATGAATAGCTGGATTATCTGTACTCTCTGGCTCTCACAGTGGCATTCCGCAGTTGGCAACCTTGACCAGGCTCTCAAACTCCTGGAATGGTGCGCAGATCACGCCTACCCCACAGGCCTCCTATCCGAACAAATTGATGACAGAGGCAAACCTCTCTCCGTCCTACCCCTGGCCTGGTCCCACTCAGCCTATATATTGGCTGTCCTCGAATACCTGCAAGCCCTTGAGAAAAAAGAGGGTAATTACTGCCTCAGTTTGGAGAAACAAAACCAAGAATAATCACGAAAAATTCAGAGATTGTCAATCTCGCCTCATAATTCAATCCTCTTAGCTCATCTCAGCATCTTCATCATATTTCAGCCCTCTTGAGCGAAGCGAAAAGGGTGTGCCGTACTTCCGAGAAGGAAATCGGGAAGTGAAAAGGGTGCCGTACTTCCGAGGAGGAAATCGGGAAGTGAAAAGGGTACCGTCCTACCGAGACGAAATTTGGGTGTTAAAACATTTTCTCAAAGTACAGGTACCCCCTCTCTTCTTTCTGAAAAGTGAAACCATGTTTGAGGTACATATCTATCGCTTTCGTGAGGGTTGAATCGGTTTTAAGAAACGCACCTGAGCAGTTTTTCTCAGCAAAATCGAGAGCAGTTTTAAAGAGCTGTTTTCCGTAGCCTTTGCTTCTGAAAGCCTTTTTAAGATAAATACGTCGGATTTCGCACAAGTTTCCATCAAGTTTTCGGACGCCTGCAGTGCCTACGACTTTGCCGTCAACAATCCCCACGAAAAACATGCCTCCGTTTCCAAAGTAATAACTGTTTATATCATTGAGGTCGGCATCTTTTAGCCTGTCAGGTTCAAAGCCGTGCTCCATCAAAACTCCAAGCACAACTTCACAGACCTCTTTCTTTCTGGAATCGTCATATCTCTGGATTATCATTTAACTCATCCCGCAAAGAACAGTTCATTTCCTGCTCACCTATCACAAGGGACAGTTCATTTCCTGTTCACCTGTCGATTTTCAGGCTTTTTCTTAAGGGTTCTGTGTTAAAACAGCCCTGAGAATTAAGATATTTTTCCGGGTTTTTGAGAAAGTCCAGAGAAAGAGTATAAAATATCTCAGTACCGGTAACCAGGATCTCTTCATCAATATCAAACTTGCAGGAGTGATTGATTTCCACAATCTTTTTTTCCTGGTTTAGGGTACCCAGGGAAATGAAAATTCCCGGAACTTTCTGCAAGTAACTTGCAAAGTCTTCGGCGGCAAAGGTTTTTTCGAGTTCAGGGTAGACTGTAAGTTCCGGAAAACTTTCCTGCAGCTTTGAATTTACAGCACTTGTGAACTTAGGATTATTCACAAGAACAGGATAGCCATGCAGTATATCGAGCTCGTAGTCCGGAAAACCTGAAAATTCTTCTCCTGGTTTTGCATATCTTTTTACTACCTCGTCCAGACACTCTTTTATTGTCCTGTCAATGATATCCGTAGTTTCCCGGTCAAAAGTTCGGTAACTTCCAAGAATCTCTACAGTGTCAGGAACTCTATTGAACTGAGCTCCTCCTCGAATCCTTCCTACTCCAACAATATACTTGTCCGATTCAAGCTGTTTTTTCAGGGCAGGATAAAGGTTACTCAGAAAATCCGTTGCCATTCGGACGGGATCAATGCAGCTTTCAGGCTTTGAGATATGGCCTCCCTTTCCTTTAACGATCACTTCAAACCGATTAGTGCTTGCCATGAAAGGTCCGGGACGAAAACCCACACTTCCAGACTCGTGATTTGTAAAGATGTGCATACCCATAATCGCATCTACACCCTCAAGCCCTCCCTCTGCAATTACCCTCTCCGAGCCTCCCGGAGGAATTTCTTCGGCAGGCTGGAAGATAAGGCGGACTTCTCCCGGAAAATTCCTGTTCTCCTGAAAAAGCCGTGCAGCCCCAAAAAGCATTGCCATGTGTCCGTCGTGTCCGCAAGCGTGCATTATTCCATCGTTTCTGGAGATATAGTCAGTATTTCGTTCAGTTAACTCTTCCTGCACCTGCAGTCCATCCGTATCCGATCGAAGGGCAATACAGGGACCAGGTAACGTCCCCCGGATGCTTGCAAGTACACCGGTATCTGCTATTTTTCTGGCTTCTACTCCCAGTTCTCCAAGGATTTTCAGGATTTTTTTCTGGGTCTCGTATTCTTCAAAACTGAGTTCAGGATATCTGTGAAATTCGCGCCTGAGCTGTATAATCCAGGCTTCAAGCGCTTCTGTACTCGGATTTTCTCTCAAAAGCATTCCCTCGGATGTTCTGCATTTGCAGCCTATTCCGTTACTCGTCCGTAATACTTATCGTCTTTATATCGACTGGTAGTAATATTAAGAATTTTTTATCTTAGGGTGTTCTATTTCAATATACTTTATTTATGTCTATTTTATTCCTTCAGTATATTTCCCTTAAGTCTTTCAGTATATTTCCCTTAAGTCTTTCAGTATATTTCCCTTAAGTATCTGTAACTCCAGGTATATTATCCATTTTGCTACGTCATTTATTACATAACATGACATTTGTTACATAACATACCGTTTAATCCAGAACTTTTCGCTAAAGCCTTTTTTTAAAAGGCTTTTTTTAAAACACCTGATAACTATATACAGAATTATTACAATACATTTCATATTATTCATTATAAATTATTATAAAGTTCAGCCGTTAAGGTTCCTTAAACCCGAGTACTTTGCAGTACTCCCATAGTTTCCAGGATGATGGTATAAATGCTAAAAACACGCCTGAGGGATTTTCTTGTCACGAAAGACAACTGGCTTTTTGCGGTTTCGGACTATTTCCGTAGGGATGGAATCCGCGCCACACTCCGCTACGTGCCCGATGAGAACGGGGAAAGAGAGTTAAACGGAGTACGATATAAAAAATATGACTTCGGCCCGGCTTTTGAATTTATGAGAAAACATAAGCCTGAATGGGTGCAGGATGTTCATGTAGTGCCTGAATCCGAGGTAAATCAGGTGCTTCGCCCATCGGATGCAATTCCCAGGCTTGTAAACTCTGACAGCCGCGTAAGGGCAATCGTAAAAACCCTTGACCTAGCAGGTATTCCCAGGACAAGCATGGGAGTTACGGGCTCAATGCTCGCGGGACTCCAGAACGAAAACTCGGATATTGACTTTGTTGTTTACGGCCCTGTATGGTTCAGGGCAAGGGATGCAATAACCGCTGCAAAACAACAGGAAGGACCCATTGAAGAAATCAATGAGGAAATGTGGAAGAGAATCTATACTAAGAGAATTCCGGAGATTTCATTTGAGGAGTTCATGCTGCACGAATCGAGAAAAGGTAACAGAGGAATGGTCGAAGGAACTTACTTTGACCTCCTTTTCGTAAGGGAATGGGACCAGATTAAAGAGCCTCTCCTGCGTGGGAAGGATACTGTCAAAATGAAAATCGAAGCCAAAGTTACAAATGCTGACTTTGCTTTTGACAGCCCTGCGTATTACAAGGTCGAACACGATGAAATAGACCACGTACTATCATATACCCATACCTATGCAGGCCAGGCGCTTCCCGGAGAACTGATAGAAGCTCGAGGCATCGTCGAAGAAGTAGGAGATAGCAAGCGGCTTGTTGTGGGCACTTCAAGGGAGCCAAAAGGAGAATGGATAAGGTCTCTTACCTGGCTTGAGAAATGCGGATATCGGTAAAACGATGCGGATATCGATAAAACGATTGGATATCGGTAAAATGATGTGTATATCGGTAAAATGATGTGTATATCGGTAAAAAAGCAAAACATAAGCTTAAGGAATGAAGTTATTCAAGGAATGCAGATTTCTACTTCAGCATCCAGACTAAGGTAAAAAGTTGAAGAGAGGATAGAAAGGAAAATAAAACCTCGAAAAAGGCTTTCAACAAAAAAAATTATATTCCAGCTTTTGTTTTAATTATCTTTTCTATCCCCGGATTATTTATTTCTATTTAATAAGCCATACAAAACCAGTAATTCAACCACTACAAAGTGCAATTTAAACCCTGGAGAGCTTTTTGACTCTTCTTTTTTAAAATCTGAAGCAGGAAACTCCTGTTTATCCTTTTCAGACGTATTCTCCTCGTTCAGGGTCTGATTTTTCCCGATTTTGGACGACGGAATTTCAACCGACTGAATTATCTTTTCGCTGCATGAGATTGCAAAATGAGAAAAGCCAGATGTTTCTGCGGTAAAGTAGAAATAAACTCCATCTTCTCTACTCAAGGTTGTAGGTAGTGGGTTCCATACTCCTTCACTGTAGCGGTACAGGGTTACAGTATCTTTACTGACTCCCTGTTCGGTAGTCCAGTCCTTGCTTACTTTGAAATTTATTTGGGCATTCTCAAAATTTTCCTGGTTTGAAAAGCCACTGTTTCCAACCCAGATATTTATATTCCTGTAGACAGTTCCGGGTGCAGGTTCCTTAACAATTGAAGATGTATTTTTTAGTATTTCTACAATAGCAGTTATTTTTCCAAAATTCTTTTTCGGATCAAACTCCACAGAGACTATTTCGTTTGTTTCGCCTTTAAAAGTGAAACATGTGTGGACCTCTTTGAAAACCTGTTCACTCGAAATTTCCTTTAGTTCGACATTACTGGTTGATTCAGGAGAGACAGAACCTCCTCCGCCTCCTCCACTCCCTCCACTTCCTCCGCTACTTTCCCTACTTTCATAACTGGAAACTCCCTCGGTCACGGTTATATATCCTGCTTTTGTTTGGGTAATATTTCTATACTTATTATTAGTTGCTTTTAATATTACAGTGTAGGTTCCAGGACTCTCATAAGTGTAAACCGGATTCCTTTCGTTTGAGTCAATGTTCCCGTTTCCGTCAAAGTCCCACTTCCAGGAATCAGGGTTGAAGGTAGATAAATCCGTGAACTGGACAATCAGAGGTGCAGGGCCAAGGAGAGGAACTGCGGAAAAGTTGGCTTCAGGAGGTGAAGAAGTAACCATTACTTCTGAAAATCCTTCTACAGGGACAGCAGAAACAGAATGAGCAGAGATCCTACCCGTAAGTGTAAAGTTTCCAGGTTCGTAGTTTGAAGGCACAGTCACATTATACACAACTGTCCTTTCTTCCCCTGCTGAAAGGTTCTCAACCCAGATCCATTCCAGAGTGGATGCTTTGAATGTGCTGGTTTCCTGGAATATAGCCCCATTATTTTCCCATTCACTCACCTGCCACCCTTCAGGGAGATTTTCATCGAGCGTCAGAGATTCAATATCCTGATCTGTAATTATATGTACAGTTATTGCAAAACTTTCTCCTGGATTAACCGTTCCGGCAGAAATCTCCCTGTTTGCTTCTATTCCTGCGGCTGAAGCAGGGAGAATTATCCAGGCAAATAAAATAATCAGAGCGAAGCCTGAAACAAGGCCTGATAGTTTAATCCAGCTTTTATTCCTGAAAGCTTTGATGAGATTCATAAGAAAGGATCCTTAATTCTTTTCCAGATTTTACGGGTTACCCGATTTACGGCCATATAATTTGTTTTTGAGCTGTTCCTTCCCCGATTTATCTTTTAGCTCATTTTTCTATTAGGTATGTGTTTTTCAGATCATTTCAGATACAACGAAATAACTTTGTGATAATATTAACTATGTACTTCTGTATATTATTTATAACTGTCTTTTACCCTTTTATTCTAAAAATAAAAAGTAAACTATCTACAGTCTGTAGCCTTTGAAAAACGCTAAATCGGACAGGTAAAATCGGATAGGTAAGAATGACAAGAAGCTATTCAGATTTTAAAGCCATATCTAAATTCCTGCAAAACTATGTAGAAAAACGAAGAGACAACTTTAAACAAAACTGCAGCTAAAGCTAAATATAAATAAGAAAGTTACCTACACATCTTTTATGAAAATAAATAAAAGTTATATCTGGCTTATTATGGCATCAAGCTTGATTTTAACCGCATCTGCAGCTTTCCTGTATCCTGGTTTTACCTTCCATCCTGATTATACAGTAAGCATAGCTCAAGCAGCTCAAGCAGATAGGTCTGAAACTACAATTAACGGAATAGAATCCAGTTCGAGCATAGTTACCAGAGTACAAACTTCAAATCCCCTGGAGATCCTCACCGCAGGTGCTCAGGCAATTGATTCAGGTACCGAAGTTACTGTTTATAATGATAACCTTGCTCTTGTAAAAGAAAAAAGGGAACTCGAATTTGATTCAGGAGTGAATAAAGTTGAATATAAGGATGTTGCTGCCCTTATTGACCCGACATCAGTAATGTTTGAGGATACGAAAAATAAGAATACTGTCGTACTGGAGCAGAACTATGAGTATGATCTCGTGAGCAGCCAGGAGCTCCTGGAGAAATTTCTGGACAAAGAAATTACTGTAACCGAAAAAGAAGGAGGCACATACACAGGGATTCTCATGAATTATAACGAGTACAAAGGTCTGGTACTCAAGTTAAGTGACGGAAAAGTTGTAACTCTTTCCGAAATCTCGAAAGTGGAATTTCCTGACTCTGCCGGACTGCTCACAAAACCTACCCTTATTTGGCAAGTCTACTCACCTGCTGCGGGCAAGAGGGATGTCCTCACTTCCTATCTTACAAATGGGATGAGCTGGAAAGCAAACTATATTGTAAAAACCACTGCGGATGATAAGAAAGCCGATGTACAGGGTTGGGTTACTGTTAATAATAAAGCAGGGACAACCTATGAGAATGCCAAATTGAAACTGGTTGCAGGGGACGTTCACCGCGTAACTGTACCGAAGGGGACGCCTGCGAGAGAGCCAGCTGTGGAAGGAGGAGTTGCATATGATGAAGCTGTGGAAAGTGTTGTTGAGGAATCCCTCTTTGAGTATCACCTGTATACACTTCAAAGACCAGCCACTCTCAGGAATAATCAGGTAAAACAACTTTCCCTGCTCTCTGTCAATTCCGTGCCTGTAGAAAAAGAGCTCATTTTTGATGTCTCAAAAAACAGCGATGTGCAGGTCGCCCTGAGCTTCAACAATTCAAAAGAAAAAGGCCTTGGAATGCCTCTTCCTGCCGGAGTTCTAAGGGTATACAAAACTGACTCCGAAGGTCAGCTTCAATTCCTGGGGGAAGACAGCATAAAGCACACCCCAAAAGACGAAGAGATAAAAGTTGTTGTCGGAAACGCTTTTGATGTAACAGGCAAAAGGACCCAGACTAATTACAATAAGATCAGCTCGAATATCTGGAGAGAGAGTTACGAAACCGAAATCAAAAACCACAAATCCGAGTCCCAGAAAGTAAAAATCATGGAAAACTTCTACGGCGACTGGGAAATCACAAATACTTCTGACCCATACGAGAAAAAAGATGCATATACTGCTGAATGGAGTATAACCATACCCGCAGAAGGCTCAAAGAAAGTTACTTACACCGTAGAACGCAGTTATTAATTCAGAAAAAAACGACAAATTGCCAAAAGCGGACTTTATAATACCGAAACCTGCAGAAAATCCAATCCAGAACCTATAACTGTGGAAAAAACGGAAAAACGAAAATATGTATCATAAGACAGCCTCTAAGCTTGTTGAAAGACAATTTACTTACCTAAAACAAGTCAGATTGGCTTAACTGAACATCTTCATCGAAATTCAGCTCTTAATCGCAGCCATTGAGCCGCATGACCAGACAATATTGTTGCCGGGACTTTCGATAAAGTGCTTAAGAAATATAATAAGCACTCAAGTCTTTGTTGTCATATATTTTATCATATTGACTCAATCTGGAGTGGAAAATTTGTCCAAGTACGATATGGGAGGGTATTGATTCATGTCCCACTAATGGTATAGTGTATTCTATAGGCCTTTTTTCCAGGAAAGATCTCCATAAAAAAACACTACCATGATTGAAACGCATATCTTTACTAAATATAGTTGGATATCGTTTCGAATATGAATTAACTACGAGATTTCCAAAACTGGGATCAGCGATAAAATTTGTTCCAAGTTTAGACAATGTTTTTGCACCGCTTACCTCCTCTAAAGTAAATGTTGTAGATACAGTATTGTTTTTGAGCCACAAAGGACTATCTAAATTTGAAACTGTACTTGCCGACATAAAAAAGGAGAAAACAATAAAAACAATGGAAATAAAAATAAGTCTGGATCTTCCGCTTTTAAAATAGGCAGCGAGTTTAAATATAGAGAAACTGGCCAGAATACTTAGAAAAAAATACTCGAAAGAAAACCACCTGGTTGGCAAAATATCCCTCAGTCCAAAGAAAGGAAAACAAAAAGTTATGCCAAGGAGAATTGTTAATGAAAAAACAAACATAAAATTAGTCTTACTTCTATATTTAGATGATAAACAAAAAAGAGACCCAATAATTCCAAAAAACAAAAATAGAAATAAACCAAAGGTATTTGCAAATCTTTCAAGAAACGGGGGTAACATAGCAGATATTATTGAGACTGTTTCAGGCCTATATAAGTCTACAGGCCCTGTGATATGATTATAAAATGTAGAAACTACTACGTCAAATAAAGATTCTTTCCCCTTAGAAAAAACAACGATGAACCACCACTGAAGCAATGCTATTACAGAAACAAGAGAAATATTTCTAAACATCGATATTGTACTCTTCTCATATATTAAACTATAAAAAACAGATCCGAAAAAAAGGCTTAATATTGTAGTTACAAATATAAAAGAGGAAACTGCTTGAGTGATTGTCAACATAAAAATCAAAAATATCGAGAGTGATACGAATTTTGGATTGGGTTTTGGGAAATACGCTTTAATAATAATATAGATAAGTAAATAATATAAGATAATTCCATAAGAAGTTGTTTGAGGAGCAGAGCCCCAGTATATATTGAAATCGCTAATACTAACCAGCAACATGGTAAATAACCCTACTCTTTCTCCGAAAAAA
Organism: Methanosarcina spelaei; assembly: GCF_002287235.1. Lineage (GTDB taxonomy): Archaea > Halobacteriota > Methanosarcinia > Methanosarcinales > Methanosarcinaceae > Methanosarcina > Methanosarcina spelaei. Next base: position 35,022 of record NZ_LMVP01000516.1, on the reverse strand, counting down.
TGTTTTGATGTTAAATATACAAAACTGGATGCAAGAACGAAGGGGATAATTATCGCAAAATTACTGGCATCCTTTAATGAGACATTAGAAGTAATGTTCATAATTGCAGTTTGGATATGCATTACAGGAAAATACATTTCTTTATCAAATAACACTCCAATATTTCCTGTTTGAGAAAGCAGATAATTCATCTTAGCCTGTTTCCAGGAATCGGCACCAGGGATAAATCCGGCTAAGTTAAAAATTGAATAATCGATATTGAAAGATAGCAAAATTATTTTTGAATACTGAGTTAGGTAATCAAGCTTATGAGTACTGAAAAATATAGATACTGCAACAGAACCTACACATAAGGAATATATAAAAAAATAACTGAAAGGCCGATATTCTGAGTAATGTAGTATAATCAATGATAGAGAAAATAACAATAAAAAACTGATATCCAAAACTGTTTTCCATTTTCTAGATAGATTTTGTTGTGGGTAGATAGGAAATTGTACGTGAGTAATAACAAGGTACAAATAGCAACTTAAAGTAAGTGCCATGCCTATAGAAAAGATATGAATTGTAGGTGACACCGCGTATAATGAAATAATCACGATACCGAAAACTACTCCAAGTGCCGCCAATAAGCAATCAACTTTATTTAAAGTATTAGAAACCATAATTGACACAATTCCATAATCCAGTGATCTTTTTCATTTTTAGCTTGAAGTATTACTTTACAGACAAATCATTCGTCAAATAAAATCATTCGAGCTTTGAGACAGCTTGTAAGATTATTCTTTGGATAGGCTTCAGCAACATACACAAATTCAGAACTTATTAGGTGATCAATAACTAAGGAACGATGAAAATATCACTTCAAGCTCTCAGTTAGAGGATTAATCTATATTTACATTTATAGTTTTCTTAATATAATTCAATTTTTAATACACGACAGTAAATTTGCTTAACCTGTTCCGCTATATTCTCCCTGGAAGAGGCTCGGGTAGTTCAGCCTTCCTGAGCAAAGTGAAAAAGCACCGTCCTTCCTAAACTGGAACTCAGGAGGCAAAAAATATTATTACCATTGCCGTAATTAACCCCTAAGATGATTATCGGTGCATTGGGGCCCGAAGGTTCGTACTCGGAGAAAGCTGTACAAATCTGGATTCTGAGACATAGGCTGGACAGTGTAGGAATTCAGTATTTTGCAGATATAGAGGACGCATTTCTGGCTGTAATACAGAAAAAATCCGATCTCTCAATAGTTCCGATAGAAAACTCTATCGAAGGTTCGGTAGGTGTTACTCTCGACTTACTTCATGAGAATGGGGTTGAGATAGTCGGAGAGATTGTTGTAAAAATTGAGCATTGCCTGCTCTCCAAAGGTGGACCTGAAAAGATTAAGGTCATTCTTTCCCATCCTCAAGGACTTGCCCAGTGCAGGCATTTTCTAAAAAAATATTTTCCTGAAGCTGAACTAAGGAGTACGGGCAGCACTTCCCATGCAGCAAGGCTCGCAGGAGAATTTGAAGAGATGGCAGCAATAGCTTCTCCTGAGGCTGCAGAGTGCTACAGGCTAAAGGTTCTCCTTCCAAATATACAGGATAGAAAACAAAACTACACTCGCTTCATTGCTTTACGAGCAGCAGGAAAAAATACTGCTGAGCAGGTTTTTGAGCAGGTTTTATGTGACACAGAAGAAAAAACGAATAGGCCTGAAAATTCCAGCCATTCAGCTTTCAAGACCTCCATAATAGTATATCTGGAAAAAGACAGACCAGGAGCATTATACGAAATACTCGGGGCTTTTGCAAAAAATAAGATTAACCTGACAAGAATAGAGTCAAGACCCTCTAAAAAAGAACTTGGAGATTATCACTTCTATATCGATTTTGAAGGGCACATAAGTGATGCGATTATAAAAGAGACCTTAAAAGACATAAAAACTAAAACCGATACTCTTAAAATACTGGGTTCTTATCCCGCTTTTAAAGCATAGCAACTGCCTTTCCAAAACACTGAAATTATCCAACTTTAAGAATGTAATCATCCATTAAGGATCGTGTTTATCTCTTTTAAAACTTTAAGTAATTCCTGTGAGACACCAGAACTATCTATCCTTAGTTATCATATTACTTAACATTAAAAACGAGTAAAGGCCCAGGTCGAGTTCTGCAAGTTTTGGCAAAAGGACGTGAAGGAGTGCAAATATATACAAAATCGTGAATTTAAAAAGAAAGCTTAACAAAAATTGGATTTTTGTACGAATCCAAAAAAATGCATATTCAGGAACGTGTACTTTTATATACTATCTTTCTCTATTCTCTTCCTAGAATATCTTCAGACAGTATATTTGTATGTTTCATACAGATTCTTTCTCATAACTACTTACGATCACAGCCTTTTACCAGGCTGCAAAAGGGAGCGAGATGGCTCTGAGTATTGAAGAAATAGTAAACAAACACGAATTGGCTCTAAAAAAGTATAGAGGACTCTATGCCTTTGCAGACCTGCTTGCAACTTATCTTGTCCTCTATGTCCTGTTCGTGCTGTTCAATATGAGAGATTTATTTTTAATGTTTAGCATCTTTGAGCCTTATACCGGTGCAAGATACAACATTCTGGGCTTTGGGATTGTTTTTGAAACTCTGGGACTTATTTTTCTGGCTTTTGTCCTCTCCCTTATCTTTACAGCTATCAGGCATTACAGAGCTGAAAAGAAAGATGCGATTGCCTTTATAGAAGAGACGCACCCCGTACTCAAGGAGAGGTTGAGGACTGCCTATGATAACCGCAGTACGGACAATATTATTGTCCGGGACCTGATAGGCGGAGTTATAATCGATTCAAAACCCGTACAGTCCTCGTCCTTTCTTGACAGGAGAAAACTTGCAAAAGATCTGTTTGTAATAGTTTTTGCAGTTTCCGTTCTCGCATATGTTGCCGGAACCGGATACCAGACGACTTTCAGCCCTACTGACCTTAACGGAGTAATCGATAAGCTTCCCTTAGTTTCTAATTCGAACTCTGAACTTTATCCTGTGGATGAAAATGGAGGAACCTCGAATAATACCAGCCAAGAAGAGATTTTGGGGAAGCCGGCCGTTGTTGTGGTGGAAGGCAAAGAGGTTGACCTGAAGATTCCTCCGGGTACAGGTCAGGGCTTTACAAGCCAGGAAACAGGAGAGCAGACGAATGAGTCATTTACCCAATCAGGCCTGGTAAACCCTGAAGCGGCAGCTTCCCAGGCTTATTATGATAATTTACCGGAAGGATACAGGAACGTTATCCAGAGTTACTTTGAGGGACTTGCAGAAGAATAATTGGAAAATTTATTAAAAGTGAATTTATTTGAACTCAGGTTAATCAAATGTTGTCTAACAGTAGTTTTTGAATAACAAACAATATACTTAAGATACACTGCTCTGGAGATATACTCTGCAGGAACAGGTAACATCCAGAAAAATCGGGCTTTTGAGCCTCTAAAAACAGAAACTTAAAGGGTGAAGCGGATATGAATGAGACTAATATCGATTCTGGTCAGGCTGTTACAACTTACCAGAACGCAGGCCGGATTTTCAAAAACTTTTTTGAAGACATTGGAAATGTTGTGGTGGGTCAGAATAAAGTAGTAGAGCAAATTGTGATTGCAATACTCTGTGAAGGTCATGCCCTCGTTGAGAGCAACCCGGGGCTTGGAAAAACGCTTATGATCTCCACAGTGTCAAAGGCAATGAACCTTAAATTCAGCAGGATCCAGTGTACTCCTGACCTCATGCCCTCTGATATTACAGGGACAAACGTTATTGAAGAAAAAGACAACAAAAAAGAATTCAGATTCCAGCCAGGGCCGGTTTTTGCAAACGTTGTCCTTGCGGATGAGATTAACAGGGCATCCCCTAAGACCCAATCAGCCATGCTTGAAGCTATGCAGGAAAAACAGGTAACAGTCGGAAACGATACCTTCATGCTGGATCGTCCCTTTTTCATTCTTGCCACCCAGAACCCCATAGAAATGGAAGGCACATATCCTCTGCCTGAAGCCCAGCTCGACCGTTTTCTCTTAAAAATCCTTGTAGATTATCCTTCCTATGAAGAAGAAATGGAGATAATAAACCGCTATACGAAATCCGAAGTCCCGAATGTTTCCAGGGGTCTTGACAAGTCTACACTACTCGATTTGCAGAAACTCACCAGGCAGGTCCCGATCTCAGAGGAACTCAAGCAGCGCGTCCTTTCTATTGTGGGTATGACAAGAAAAGACAAAGAGCATATCGAGTACGGGGCTTCTCCACGGGCATCGATCGGACTTATCCTTGCCGCAAAAGCCAAAGCCCTCATAGAAGGCAAGAACTTTGTAAGCAAAGAGGATATCGATTATATGGCATATCCGGTTCTCCGCCACAGGCTTATCCTTACCTTCGAAGCCGAAAGAAGCGGGATGACCCCTGACCAGGCTATTGAGGAAATTATCCGAAAGCTCAAATAAAACCTGAGCCTGGGATTGTCAGGCCAGGAAAGGAACTGTAGAATAAGCTAAAATAACCCTGAAGGGTTTCCCGGACCCGGAATAAACCGGGCTTTTATTGACGATCCAGAATGACTCGCACAAAACAAAATATTGAAACGGATTTTTTCAGACAGCTTGACCGCTTTACTTTCTCTGTCCGAAAAAGAGTATCTACCGTTTACGCCGGAAACCGACCTTCAACCCGAAGTGGACACGGAATAGATACCATTGGATTCAGAGAATATGATCTTAACGACAGTCTGAAAGATATCGACTGGAAAGCCTATGCGAGGACTGAAAAACTGTATGTACGGCAGTTTGAGGAAGAGAAAACCCTTACCACCCATATCCTTCTGGATGCCAGCAAAAGTATGGATTACCCTGAAAAAGGGACTTCGAAATTTGAATACGCTGCCATGCTCGCGGCAGGCTATGCCTACATGGTAACAAAATATAACGATAGGTTTGCAATCTCAACCTTTACACAGGAAATAGATATAAATAAACCCAGTCGTGGACGAAAAAACCTTTTGCGAGCAATCGACAGGCTGACAGAGCTTGAACTATCCGGAAGCACTTCTATTGGGGAAACTGTCATAAAATATAGTCGGGAAATCAAGTCCAGATCTCTTGTAATCCTTATTTCGGACTTTCTTCAGGAACCCGAGGCAATAGAAACTGCAGTTTCCAGGTTATCTGACCACGACCTGATTTTGATCCAGGTGCTGGACTCCACGGAAAAAGTGCTCCCTCTCCAGGGCAACAGCAAGCTTATAGACCTTGAAACCGGAGAAGAAATAAGGACTTATGTTAGTGAAAAGTTTAAAGAACGCTATATTAAAAAACTTGATGATCACAGCGCAAGAATTAAAAAAGCTTGTATGAGGGTAGGAGCTGAATTCTATACTTTTACAACCGACACCCCTATCTTCGATGCTTTCTACCATACCATCAGGAGAAGGAGACACTAAAAATGCCTTTTGAAAATCCCCTTGCTCTTGCCGCTCTCCTGAGTTTAATACCACTTATTATTATCTACATGCTCCGTCCCAGGCCGACGGTACTTGCAATTCCCTCACTTATGTTTGTCCTTAAACTTGAGAGGGAAAGGAAACGTGTTTATGCTTCACTAACCAAAATTGTGCGAGACCCGCTCTTCCTGATCCAGCTCCTGATGCTGATCCTTCTTTCCATTGGCGCAGCAGGCTATTACTATACTTCACAGGAACCGCTGAGTGGAGAGCATACAGTGCTTGTCCTTGATACCTCTGCAAGTATGCAGGTTGATTCTCGATTTGATGATGCTGTTAAGATTGCGGATGGCTATGTGAGCAAGAAAAACAGCATAATCCTGGCTTCTGATACGCCTCTTCTTGCTCTTGACGGAGGAGATGCATCCTCTGCAAAGGATATTCTCAATAAGGTTAAGCCAGGAGCAGGTACTGCCGACCTGTCTGCAGCAATTACTACAGGTATGCGGTCTCTTTCCACAGAAGGAGGAAGGATTATCGTTATTTCGGACTTCACTAACTATAAAGGTGATGATCCGGTTGCTTCAAAGAACCTGGCTGAATCTTACGGGATTTCAGTCAATTTCGTAAAAGTGGGGAGTCCTGCCGATAATATAGGAATCATTAATGGTTGGATTGAGGCTACGGACGGAAAATATGGCTATACAGGTGTAATCAAGAATTACAAAGACCATAGCGAGAGCATTAAAATCGAAACAGGCAGAGGGACTTCAGGAAATTCCTCAACTTCCTTCTCTCTTGATGTCCCTGCAGGTGGGACAAAACAATTTACTCTAGAAAATCTTGGGCCAGGCATTACAACAGTCCAGCTCGATGTTAAAGACAGCCTGCCTGTTGACAATAAAGCGTATATTTCCATTCCTGTGACTTCAAACCAGCGCATACTCTATGTTACTGACAACGGAAAACTGCCTTCGAAAACTGCACTCTCCCTGCTTCCTAACAGCAACTTGACAGTCTCAAAATCCGTACCTGACGTGCTTGACAACTATACCCTTGTCGTACTTGCCCAGAAGAAAACCCCAATCGGCAACAGTTCAGTCGAAAGAATCGAAAGTTATGTCCGAAACGGAGGCAATGCGGTTTTTATTGCAAGTGGAGCCCTTGTTCCCGAGAAAACCGATGTTGACCTTCTCAAGATCCTACCTGTGAAACCCCTGAAGCTTGATGATGACGAAAACGGACTTGGGGTTAAGGAAGTCCTGAAGAGCAGTATTACGACTGACATAAGGAGCGATGAAATTTCGGCCCGCAAATACCTGAATGCAACTGAGAGGACCGGTTCAACAACCCTCGTAACACTTGATAATGGCGTTCCTTTACTGAGTTACTGGCAGGTAGGCAAAGGAACAGTTTTCTATATGGGGTTAAGTGACGAGCTAGGAGAAGATTCCTGGAACAATTTCCACAACCTGCCCGAGTATCCTGTCTTCTGGATAAAACTTGTCCAATGGCTTGGAGGAACTGGGGATATTTCCGAATATAATCTGAATACCGGCACATTGAACTCCCTCTCAAAGACCGAGGAAATCCGCACACCTTCAAAGACTTTCACATCAAACCGTGTCCTCTTTGACGAAGCAGGGATTTACGAACTTTCGGGGAAAAAAATTGCAGTGAATCTATACAATGACAGGGAGTCCAACACTACAGTCGATGCTTCGGAACTGATCAAACGAGCTGTTGCGGAAGATGGGCCTAAAATTGTGAAGGAAGATTCCTATACTGCCAAAAATGATATTACCGATTATCTTATAGGATTTATGTTCCTGTTCATACTGCTTGAAATTCTTATTGTGCGCCAGCGGGGTGAATTATGAATTTATCTCTTGAACATCCCGAAATGCTCTTCCTGATAATCCCCGTGCTTATTGCGGGATTCTACCTCCTGCGGAAGACAAAAACGAAGCTTGTAGAATGGAGAATGCTTGTCGCGTTTCTGCTTGTGCTTGCCCTGGCATCTCCTTTTACTACGGTTACGCAGACAACTAATGAAAAAGATCCTTCTCTTGTAATGGTTCAGGACCAGACCTCAAGTATGAATCTCTTTCCTGAAGAAGCAGGAACTGAACTGTATAAAGCCCTGGTAGCTAATACACCGACAACTTTAGTCCAGCTAACCGGGGATAAAACCTCGCTTGGAGATACTATTACGCAATATGCGGGAAGCGGAAATCAGATAGTGCTGGTCAGCGACGGGAACAATAATGCAGGCAAAGACCTCCCTGAAGCCCTGGAGTTTGCAAAAGAAACCAGCACACCTGTTTATCTTGTCCAGCCCGAACTCCAGACAAATGACCTAAGTGTCGAAATGCAAGGGGATAAGACGGTTGTAGTGGATAACCAGAACGAGTTCGATATAGTTGTCCGACAGGCTTCAAACCAGAGTGTCAACTATCTCCTTGAGGTATCTATGGATGGAAAACTTTCGCAGAGCAGAGACTTTACTCTGCAGGGCAGGAATAACAGTGAGGATCCCATAAAGATTAATCAGGCTTTTAACACCCTTGGTGCCCATAACCTCAGTGTAAAAATCACCCCTCACGGAGAGGACAAAAATACAGTTAACAATCAGTTTTTCAAGTCAGTGTATGTTATTCCGAAATCAAAGCTTATCCTGGTTACAGGCGAACCTGATTCTCCTCTCGGTAAGGTTCTGAGCAACCTTTACAATGTCTCGGTAGTCAGCACTTATCCCGGAGCTGCAGCTCTTAAAGGCAGCAAAGCTCTGGTGCTTGACAACCAGCCTATCAGTTCTTTTTCCGAAGCCCAGATGAAAGAAATTACAAATTATGTCAGCAACGGTGGCGGACTGGTTGTCGTGGGAGGAGAACAGGCTTACAACTACGGGAACTACCTTAACTCCTCACTTGAAGAAATCCTGCCTGTTCTCTCAAAGCCTTCCGACTATAAAGGAGGAAGAAATCTGGTCCTGCTCCTGGATGTCTCTCCGAGTACTGCTGCTCACAAGTCCCAGGGAGATATTCTGGGAAATGCTATCTACATTATCCAGAATGAAAACCTTAAAGATGCAAATGCAGGAGTTGTCGCATTCGGAAGTAAAGCATATGATGTTTCAGGAGGGTTTGTGTTTCTGGGACTTGAGCAGAATAAGAAAATATTGAAAGACAAAATTGAGCGGTTGACCCCTGACGACCAGAGCAAGACTTCCTTAAATGAGGGACTTAATATCACAAAACAAATGCTTACCGGTAAGGATGGCGATCTTGACGCTATTATTATTTCAGACGGAGCAATAAAACAATCCTATGAGCCAAGCCTTCAGGCTGCAAAAGAACTTCAGAAACTCGGTGTGAACCTGTATTTTATCCAAGTCCACTCAGTAGCTCCTTCCCAGATAAATGAAAAAAGACAATATTATGCTGAAAACTTGATGAAGGAACTCGGGCTTGAAAAGAACTATTTCCATATTGATACGGGTGAAAGAGCAAACATAGGCTTTGAGACGTCAAAAGAGTCTTCTGAGGAGAAAAAAGAAGAAAAAGAAGAAGTCGAACTTGACGATTACCCTCTGCTTGCGTATTCTCCTGATCATTTCATCACTAAAAACGTAAATCTCACAAATGCCAGTATTACGGGCTATAATGATGTTACTCAAAAGGCCGGGGCTGAACGCCTGGTAATTACTTCTACCGGAAAGCCTGTACTTACCACCTGGCGTTTTGGGCTTGGTAGAGTTGCAGCCTTTACCACGGATAACGGGGAAGGAGAAGGTTCTCGCTGGGCGACTACCCTTTATAACGGTTCAAATGCAAAGTTCATTTCGGGCACTATAAACTGGGCAATAGCAAACCCGAGAGCTGAAGAAGGAGCTGTTGTGGACAGTCCGGATACCTGGCTAGGAACTCCTTCCAATCTGACGCTTACGATGTACGATGAAGGAATCCCGCAGATAAAGCTGGATGGAAGCTCTCTTGACCTTGCTTTAACCGGAAGGAACACCTACGAAACAAGCGTAAACCCCGAAACTACCGGAGTCCATGATATATCAGGCTATCCGCTTGCGGTAAATTACCAGCTTGAGTCCCGGGATGTAGGGCTTAATGAAGATATAGAGTCGCTTGTCCTTGAAACAGGAGGAAAAATATACAGTGAGAAGGATGCAAGAGCCCTTCTCCTGAAAGATGCACGGCAGAACTCAATGAGACAATCTGACGAGCAGGTAAGCCTGAAAATGTATGTGCTCCTTACTGCGCTTGTGCTTTATCTTGGGGAAATCCTTGCCAGGCGCATAAGGGAAATGAGAAAGCTCAGGAATGCACAGGTTGAGATCGAAGCTGGAAAATAAGAGCTCGTCTAGAGCTCTTTGAACTTTTTGAAAGCATCTCAAAGAACAAACTTTGAAAAACCTTTAAATTAAGGGGTTTCTTCAAGGACCCTTTAATTGAGGGGTTTTTCAAGAATATTTAATTAAGAGGTTTTTCAAGGACCCTTTAATTAAGAGGTTTTTCAAGAATATTTAATTAAGAGGTTTCTTAAAAAATCCATTAAATGTCGGCGTACCCTTTGAGAAATCCCCAAGATTGTCATAAATACGACAGAAGATTCAGAGTTATCTGCCCGAAAAAACCGGCGAAAACCGGTACTATGAGGTTATCATCAATTTTATTGACTGCAGTTTCCGTAAGGGTTGCAAGAAAAGCCATGACCAGGGAAACGATAGGATTTCCGAGAATCAGCAGCCCTATAAAGAAATCAATAAGAAATTCCGAAGCTGAGCCTTCAATTGATTTATCATTTTTAAAGATTTTTTGAAAAACTCTCCTCTTTCCGTAGAATTTTCCGATAAGGGCTGCAGTCAGGTCTCCGAAAGTTGCCATAAGGATTGCAGAGTAAGCGATTTCTCTACTGCACAGAGATATTACTGAAATTGCTCCGAGTGCAAAAAAAATATGCCCTCCGAAACGGTCAGATTCACTTTTTCTGTACATGATATGGAAAAAAGGTATTCGAATTCCATGCTCTATCCGGAAGTAGTCAAGCACGAGAACAGTTACAAGAAACAGCATAAGCACCCAGAGAATGGCTTCTTTTCCGTAAAATTCGTAGATAAGCACTATCAGGATTGAAACCAGATGAACGCTTTTTCTCAGGATTTCCAGGACAAATTCTCTGGATGGCATGGAAAAAGATTTTGTAAGGATCTAATATAAACATACCTTTACTTGGCTGAATCTTCAAAACACGACGGCGTAGTCACGATCCTTTTTAAAAAAAGCTTAAGTGCAAGCCTTTTCAAAAAAGGCTTGAGCGAAAACCCCAAGAAACATTTAAGTTTGAGTACCTTAGCCCCAAACCCTATAGGCGTGATAAACCGGCGCAACGGTTTCGGGTCAACGGTTTTTACGAGCCATCGTTTGAAGCGTCATAATCGTAATTAATTACGGTTTCCTTTATGCTTGAGTCTTTATCTATAACGACTTCGGGCCAGATTTTAACTCCGGAATGTATTGTTGAATCACTTCCGATCAGTACTTTATGTCCGATAACGGTTCCATTTTCAAGGAAGCAGTGTTCTCCGATGATTGTTCCGTCTGCTACCACTCCACCTGAGATATTGGACTCCTTTCCTATGGACACATTATCAAAAATATAGGACGAAAGGATCTTTGCATTGTCCTCTATATTGCAGTTTGAGCCTATCACGCTGTAAGGCCCGATAAGGACGTTATTGCCTATGGTTGTGTTTTCCCCTATTACTATTGGCCCTACAAGAGAAGAGTTCGAACCTATGCATACATTGTTTCAAATGGACAGGGGACCTTTTATTCTTGCGTTCCGGGTTGTGAAATTCCCTTCGATTGTTGTTCCAGGAAGGGAATCGAGCATCCAGCGCTGCGCCTGCCTGTAAGCTGCCGAACTTCCTACATCAGTCCATTTTCCCCGCACAAGTACACCATTGATTTTTTTGTCGGCTGCAAGCATGAAGGGGAAAAGATCTTTTGCAAAATCGTATTTTTTATCTTCAGGGATCCATTCAAATATCGAAGGGCTACATATATAAATGCCTGTACTTGCGAGGTTGCTGAATATCTGGCCTGATTTCGGTTTTTCCAGGAAGCGGTGGATCCGGTTGTTAATGTCCATGTCCGCAATTCCGAATTCTCGAGGGTCGTCAATCGAAAGGAGCCCTATGGTTACCGGAGCATCATTTGCTTCATGGAAGCGGTACATCTCCCTCAGGTCGAGGTTAAGGACGTGATCTCCACCAAGAACGATAAATGGCTCGCCTTTCAAGTATTTCTCAGCGTTTTTAATACCGCCTGCAGTTCCGAGCTTTTCTTTCTCATATACATAGTCGATATGTACCCCAAACATGTGCCCATCTCCGAGCTGCTCTTCTATACGCTCTCCCATGTACCCAAGAGTCATGACTATTTCATTGAACCCTTCTCTTGAAAGATGTTCTATCAAATGTCGGACTGACGGCTTATTTAGAATCGGTATGCTGGGTTTAGGGTGCTTGAAAGTTAGCGGCCTGAGCCTTGTCCCTGCCCCTCCGCACATGATACACGCTTTCATATTTTTCCCAGATGTCCTTATATGAATATATTGTTAACGATTCTGTTGTCGTTATAAAGGTTATTGATAACGGTTATTCAATTAATGGCGACCGATCAGATTAATGGAAATAAAGGTCATTGACGGTCACTCAGATTAATGGAAATAAAGGTCATTGACGGTCACTCAGAAGAATATCTTCTTTTCTTTCTACCTTGATTTCCCTTTTCCCTTCGTACTCCGAAACAGTACCAGTTACACTAATTATATCTCCTTTCTGGACTGAGTTATTAAGGGATTCAGCACCAGCAGTCTTTGGAATAAAGACACTAAGGACTTCGGAGTTGTAATCTACCTGTAAAAGCAAGTGTCCACCTGTATAGGTTAACCTTTTGCTCAAAACTTGGGCTTCAAGGAACACCTTCTCCCCTTCACCGGATTCCCTGGTATACGGCTTGGCTTCTTCTCCGGCTTCCTGTCCAGAAGCTGTAAGTTCCGGTCCAAAGCAGAGATAAGCTGTCACAAGAGAAGTCAATGTCATAAACAGCAGCAGTACCATGACTTTTTCTTCTTTTTCCATACTTTACCTCCCCGCATTTATGGACCTGAAATCAGTTTATAATCGAGACCAGTTTTATTTCAAGAACCAGAGTTTTGCCTGCAAGTTCATGGTTAAAGTCCAGGGTAGCAGAAGTTTCCGTGGAGTCAAGCACTTTAACCTCACTCCCAGCGGGTGTTATGATTTTTGTTCCTGGCTCAGGAGGGTTCTGGAGTTCAAGTCTTGCAAGGGGTATCTTCTGGACAAGGTAACTCTTATAATCTCCATAAGCTTCTTCAGGAGGGATTATGAGGGTTTTTTCTTCACCTTCTTTCATTCCAAGTACCCCCTTGTCGATTCCGTTTATGACCTGATATGCGTCCGCTCTGAAAAACAAAGGTCTGTACTCTTTTTTTTCGTCATATATCCCTTCTTTGAGAGCTTTTTCCTTCAAGGTGGTATCAAAGACCGCGCCGTCTTCAAATTTTCCAGTGTAATCAATAAGAAGGTAATCTCCTTTTTTCACAGTACGAGAATTTTCCATTATCCCTTTCTCCTGTGCATTTTCCTTTCAGTATTCACGTCAGCTCAATATCTAAGGATACTTAAAGGACACACATTTTAAAGAAATACCATAATTCTCAATTTGATCTTCAGTAACTTAAATTTATTCTATTGAGATGAGTTTTATATCAAAAGTCAGGGTCTTGCCTGCAAGCTCGTGATTGATATCAAGAGTGATATGAGTGTTGTTTACAGCTGTTACTTTGTACTGGTTCCCGTTCATATCTCTCAGGGTTTGTCCCACTTCAGGAATTTCGGATCGGTTTGTTAGATTTAGTTCTTCAATCGGAACAGCCAGGACTTTTGCTTTATCATATTCCCCATAAGCTTCTTCTGGAGGAATTTTCAGGGTCTTTTCTTCCCCTACTTTCATTCCGATTATACCCTCATCAAAACCCTGGATTACCTGTCCCGAGCCAACGACAAAAGTAAGAGGGGCATACTCCCTTCCTTCAACGTATATGCCGGCCTGCTTTGCAACATCTTCTCTTGAGGTGTCAAAAACCGTGCCGTCTTCAAGCTTCCCGGTATAGTCGACCTTGACTGTATCTCCGGACTTTACCGTTCTGCTATCTCCTCCCTCACTCCCTTTGTCCGTGCAGCCGCTGACAAAAATTATACTTACGAGGAGCAGTACCGCTATGAAGAAAACTGCTCCTTTCCTGGCCTTCATCCCGTTCACTTCTCCACAGAAACAACTTTGACTGAGAAAATCAAGGTCTTGCCTGCAAGCTCATGGTTGAAGTCTACAACAAAGTTATTTTCATTTACGTTTGTGATAGTACCTGTCAGACCGCTGTCCGTAGCCAGCCTCATTCCGACTTCCGGAGTAAAATCAACAGCGTCAACAGGGATCTCTCTTACGAATTCTTCCCTGTATTCTCCGTATGCTTCTTCAGGCGGGATTGTAAGGATTTTTTCTTCCCCCACTTGCATTCCAACAACCCCCTCATCAAATCCTTTTATCATCTGGCCTTCGCCGATGGTAAATGTGAGGGGTTCATAATTTCTCATTTGGATATATATCCCTGCCTCGACTGCAACTTCTTTTACGGAAGTATCAAAAATTGTACCATCTTCAAGTTTTCCTACATAATTAACTGAGATTGTATCCCCATTCTCAATATTTATGCTTGTGTCTTTTGTTATATCCTCGGCCATAAGAATCAATAAAACAAACGAAAGCATTCTAGATAAACGTAATGATAAAATAAAAGTCAAAAAACCAAGTAAACAGGAATTTCAGAATTCGGTATTACAGGAATGCCTGTAATCCTCATTTTTAAGTTTTAATTTGAGATTTGATCCCTTCCAGTTCTTTTTGATATTCGAGGTATGAGTAAACAGCCGTGAACCCCGCAATAAAGATTACAAGCCCAAGAATAAAAACGAATTAAGAGTCCGCCTATTAAGGTTGTAACTCTACTCCAACTTGAGAGGACCCTTAATATACTCAGGGCTGACAATGACCCCGATAAGTAAATTAATTAACAGGAATATGCTAGTGACAATTATCAGGAACACCAAAGTCCACCCTCACTTCTGTTTTTTAACCTATCCATAAACGTCAGACAATCCTTGTTATGTCACAAGTGATGATGCCGGTACTTTTTAACAAAACTAATGTGGAGCTGCTTTGACATTTTATGTTTGGGTGTGTCTAAATTTGTTCCAGATTATTTTTTTTATGATCTGTTATCGAAGACTTAAAATATACTTTCTGTATATACAGTCTAATAAAAATTATTATGTTGATAGTCATGGTAACAAGTCAGGAAAGACAGAAGGCAAATCTGACCAAAATGAAAAAAGTAATGGAAGAAATTGAAAATACGACAGATGATTCCTATCTGATTGCCGAATTGCATGAACTTTTGAAAAAACCATATTCGCAGTCTCTTAAATGGCACATGATTGTGTTTAAAAGTGAAATTGATAAGAGTTTGTGGTACCTGGAAGATATAAGAAAAGAAGAGATTGAAATAGAAAAGATGAAGCGAAGAAAAGGAAAAGATCCAAAAGAAGGATTAAAACAAGGTAACTGTAAGTTTTCTGAGGCAGTTAGTGCATTTAAACTCGATCATCAGATGGTATACGATCCGAAAACAAGTAAGTATAAGTTGTCAAAATCTGGAGTTTCCAGAACAACAAGAGAGAACATTTTTGCAATCCCAAAGTCTATGATTGGGAACGGTAAACTTCAGTGGAGTGAAGCAGTTAAACAAAAATGGGGAGAAGACACTATCGGGCAAACAGAACTATTGGAAAGAGAACTCTACAATCGGAAAAGTATGAGAATCGATTGCAATCGGGAGGATGAACTATCTATTTAATTATAGTCACGAGGCTAAACAATGTAACTACTCAATATGGTAAGATGAGGTCTTTTGTTGCAACATTTACAGGTGTGACTATAGTTCATCTTTCAATTACCAATCCTTTAACAAATCTTCCAGTTACCAATCCTTTAATCAATCTGTCAATTACTAGTGCTTCGATTCCAAAATCAGTTCCTTATTTCTGGGAAAAATCCGTGATCTTCGGATCAATTCAAAAGTTAAGTTTTATGAACCTAGTTGAGAATCGCAGTACTAGTCCTTCAATTATCCAATCGTTTATTTGATGAGCTTATCCTAAAGCAAAGTTATTTTCAAATTAGTAAAGTCTTATAACTATTTTCCATAATCAGAAACTCAGTTAACTACAATGGAAAATTTCAAAGTAAGTTTAATTATAAATTGAACTCTCAGTCCTTCACGCCATCGATTTCAATAATAAGATGTCGGGGTCCTCGTAGAGTGGCACTCTGTCGGTATGGAGGTTGATCATACGCAAGCCTGGGATTTTCAAGCCGTCGTACGAGTTCTGTTAGTGCAATCTGAGTTTCCAACCTTGCGAGTGGGGCGCCGTAACAGTAATGGATGCCGCAGCCAAAACCAAGGTGCATATTATCCCTGCGATCAGGATCGAATTTATCTGGATCGTGGAAGCGAGCCGGATCACGGCTTCCAGAGGCAAGCAGCAGGATAACAGGTGAACCTTTCTGAATAATAGTACCGGCAATAGTGATGTCGGCAAGAGCCACCCGGTTTGGCAGAATCTGGACAGGAGGCTCATAGCGTAGCAGTTCCTCGACCAGGCGAATAACCAGGTTTGGTTCACGACGCAGTCGTTCGAGGACATCAGGATGCCTCAACAGTGTGAGCATGCCGTTTGTGATCAGGTTCACTGTGGTCTCATGGCCGGCAATGAGCAATAAGCTCGCAGTGCTCACAATATCTGGTTGGGCCATTGGCCCGTCAGGACCGTAGTCTGTTATAAGTCCTGAAAGCAGATCGGAACCGGGATGCTTGCGATGACGCTCAATCAGCGCCTCCATGTATTGCTCCAGATCTTTAAAAGTTTGGCCAGACTGTTCTTGTCGCCGCTTTCGTTCCTCCTGGCTTTTCTGGGGGTCCAGGTCAATACCTTCGATAATAGCTTCTGATAAAGCATGAAGACGTGCTTGATCCTCAGGAGGTACACCAAGCAGCTTACTGATCATCGTCACCGGAATTGGGTAGGCGAAATCCTCGACAATGTCAATCGAAGACTTGCCTTTCATAGTATCTATCTGTCGATTTGCAAGGCAGATCAGTTCAGATTCCATGTCAGCTACTCTACCTGGTTTGTGAGGTGGGCCAAACGGCCATGTAGCTTGCCGGCGTATTCTATCGTGCTCAGGTGGGTCCAGACCGATAAAACTTGGAACTACTTCCGTTTCAGAACCCTCGTTGGATGCGGATGCTTCGGTACCTACTTCCGGCACCTGACTTTTAAAAGCCTGCTCCTTATTTGTCGAAAGGCCTGCAGGAGGACGATCATGAACGGAGCGCTTGCGAAAGTCTGAACCAATCCTGGGATCATGAAGTAGCGAGACAATCTCCCTATAAGTGCTGACAACATAGCTCCCATCTGTCTGTCGTGTAACTGGTGTCTGGCGCAATTGGGCATATAGAGGATAAGGGTTGGCACGGTTGGCGTAGTCAAGAACTTGCTCATACAAAGATTGCTGTATCACGTAGTCTGCCTCCTATCATTTGGGCTGAAATCCTGGCGGTACACGAGGGTCCTTCACTTTATCGCTTGTAGATGATTCTTCTGGAGGAGGTGTGCTCGGACCTGTACCGGTCTTTATAGCATTAGCGCTATGGGTAGTTTGTCCATGAGGTGGAAATCCGGCAGGAACTGGCCGAAGTTCGGCTGAACTATCTGGAGAATGAAGTACAGGCGGAAATGGAACCCTGGCTTCGATCATTGCCTTATAAGCTGGCAACCAGCGTGCCATATTTACGGTGAGAGCTGCGACAATTCTGCCCTTGTAGCCATAAGCTGCAACCAACCTGCGTTCCAAAACAGAGCCCTGTGTGAGCACAACCTCATCAGCAAAGCTTGGAAGGCCTATCGTCTTCAGGTTGACGCCAAACTGACGGGACCAGAAAGCAGGCAGGCTTTTGTATGCCCGGAAATCTGCCGGAACACTCACCATATTATGTGCTGCCGTTCTTGCCTGCTCAACAGCATTTCCCCAGTGCTCGACTGCCAGCAGCTCACCTCCGTAGAGCGGATGAGGCCAGCGAGCCACATCTCCGGCAACAAAAATACCGTCTGTGACTATTCCATTGATATCGAAAGCACGACAGGCGGCATCACAAGCTAGCCCTCGTGAGTCAAATGCCAACCCGGAATCACGCAACCATTCAACGTTTCTTACTGCTCCAAGAGCGACTACAGCCACATCGATGTCAAGTATATCACCATCTGAAAGATAGGCACAGCGCAGCCGTCCGCTCTCATCTCCCTCCAGCGACATAACCGTGACATTGCAACGCAGATCGACTCCATGTGCACGCTGGAGCTGGCCAGCAAATGCACCTGCAGCCGCGCCGAGAGCGCCGATAAGAGGTGTAGCACTGCGCTCTGTAACCGTGACAGCCAGACCTAGCTCTCTGCAGACTGAAGCAACTTCGGACCCAGTGAAACCACCGCCAATCACCAGTACTCGCTTCGGCCGGGCAGCTAACCGGGCTCGTAGCCGGGCAGCATCATCACGGGTGTGCAACAGGCATACTCCATCAAGGGCAGCCTGTGCCAAATCCGGCCACGTACGAGCATGTGTCCCGGTAGAAATTAACAGGCGATCAAAGCCAACCCGCCTCCCGTCAGCGAGCTCAACCTCTCGGTTACCCAGATCAAGCCCTATGGCAGGCATTCCAAGCAGCCACTCGGCCTGTAAATCAACACTCTGCGGAAGAGTCGTGTGCTCTGCCTGTAGCCAGCCTGTGAGGACAGTTTTAGACAGAGGAGGGCGATCATAGGGAGCATGTGGTTCGTCGCCGATCACAGTTATTGTCCCGGCAAACCCTTCGGAACGCAGTGACTCTGCAGCACTTAAGCCAGCCAAAGAGGCACCGACGATAACTATTCTTTGAACAGATCTTTGTACGGAAGAAGAAGTCTTCTCAGCATTATTGCTGCTCACTGTGATTTCCTCCCTGCTGCTCCAACTGCTCATCCAGCCAGCAAATACTAATCGCCTGTACCGGGCAAGCTGCAGCCGCCCGCTCTACTTGCACTAGTAGTGAATCGTCCGGTGCATAATCATATTCGAGCGACTCTTCATCCTTCATCCAGAATACAGTCGGTGCGGCAAATACGCACTGAGCGTAGCTCTCACACCGGTTTAGATCGACTACAATTCGCAGCACTGTGAAACCTCCAAACCCGGAACAAAACTTGTAAGATAATAATAATGGAATTTTTATATAATTAACTATTCGGCTTTGTAAAAATGCATCTAAATCAGTATCAAGAGAATAAATTCTGAAAATCTTATCTCTTAACGTGTTTCAGCAAGAAAGTTTCTGGCTGCTGTCCTTTTCCTAAAGTGCCATAAGCGTAAAAATAAGTTTGAAAAATAGTGGTATTGATTAAGATTATCTTGACTATGTTACTTTTAAAGTAGACCGGCGACTTGCGAACTATACCCAAACTCTCTCAATTTTCCATTTTGAGCTCCGACTTTTCGGCTCGATATTTCACATACAATGCTATTCCTACAGGACCCTCAAGTATATCAACTTTGATACTACCCTCTTCACGCAGCATTTGTTCATTGCCCGAGGCATTCGTAACATCACCGATGACGACGCGGTCAAATTGACGTATATATTAACATGGCACAAACATTACATTATAGTGATTAAGCGTGTAGTGTAATCGTAATACATTTGTATTCGGTTAAGGATTTTGAGCTGCTGATCTCGATTTCGACGGAAAAACTCAAACCCAAATGTTTAGTGTTTAAATTGAAATCGATATCAGATTCCAGTTTTGCATTTGATGAATAATTTAACAAATTTTATGAAAATCAATGCAATTGATAACGATTTTTCCTTAACCGATGACCAATGAATCGTAATATTACTGAAGTCCTGCTTTCATAGTAGTATTACTGAAGTCCTGCTTTCCTGCATCACGTATTAATAGAATTTCAGAGCTATTGAAGCAGTGTAATCATATTAGGCAAAATCTTCGTTTTCTAGGTAAAATCTTTGTTTTCAGCTTCAATGTCAAAACTCATAAAATATATTTATAGTTAGGTTCGCATATAACTAGGAGTGTATAATATTTTTATAATTATTTTGGAGCTCTGGAGGTAAACATTGTTCATTACCAAGTTGTAGGAACGATTGAATTTTAAAACACGCTTTGAAGTTTTTTAAAATCAGCCCTTGCATAATAGATATTGCAAAAAGAGTACAAAAAAGAGTATTATAATCAGGACTATTAAAAGTTATTAAATGGACCGGTCGGGAATTGAACCCGAGGCCTCTACCATGCCAAGGTAGCGATCTTCCCCTGATCTACCGGCCCATATAAGGCTTTGCTTTATCAGCACCCCTCATACACTCAGTATCTTATATAAAGATGTCGCCATATAGGCTCAGCATCTTATAAATAAACTTTTGAAGCTTGAGTATGTAAGAGCTTCAAGCAAAAGTTATAAGTAGTAAATTGAGTATTAGAAGTGTTGTCGGATTGGAAAGCTTTCCCGAAAAGCCTTTCTACTTCGGTAATTCTAAAAAACCTGATAATCGGGCCCGTAGCTTAGCCTGGTGGAGCGCACGGCTGATAACCGTGAGGTCCTGCGTTCGAATCGCAGCGGGCCCACCACAATTTGATAATCCTTTTTCAGGAGAATATTCAGGTTTTACAACCTCACTTATCCTTCAATCGGGCCCGTAGCTTAGCTTGGTGGAGCGCACGGCTGATAACCGTGAGGTCCTGCGTTCGAATCGCAGCGGGCCCACCACATATTTTATTGATGTTGTTTATTATTTTATTAGTGTTATTTTTTAGTGACGTTATCTTTAAGTGATGTTATCTTTAGTAATATTATTTTTTTAGTAATATTATTTTTTAGTAATATTATTTTTTAGTAATATTATTTTTTAGTGATATCATTCTGTTTTAAATTTTTTTAGAGATTTTTAAAATCATTTTCGCATATATTTAAATTTATTTAGCTTAGAATAAGAGAATAGACTCAGGAAAAACAGAGAATTAAGAAAATAATCTCCGAAAAAAATAAATTCCGAAGATATTGCATGAAATCGGAAATTTTCAATAAATCTTCGTTAAATAACTATTCTCTATTAGTACTTTGTAACAAAAGAGTTAATCGTCAGGGAAAAGTTAGATTGGGGTAAATCCCCATGAGTAATTTCAAGCAATATGTTTCAAGCGTTCAATATTTCTAAGCACGACTCTACTCTCGGCTACAATATCTTCTTCGATCTTGCCAACAATATAGTCCATTGGGACTATTAGCCTGTATAACTTTATCGGTCTGCCTTTACCCTTTGACCTCTTTTCTTCTCGGATATCAATCCAGTTATTTTCGCGGAGATACCGCATTGCAACACTGACTTCAGGTTGTCTCAAGCCTGATACCATTTCAATGCTCTGGGACGAGATCTCCCTTCCTTTTGCAAGGCATGCAAGCGTAAGAGCAATTGGCCTATTAACATTAATTTTTCTAAATAGTTCTATCATTTCATGTTCAATCGGTCCCATAGCTACAGGGATCTCTTCTATTGTATCAGAAATATCCATAACTGGACCACTTTCATCTACCATTTAATCACCCAAAGAACCATTATAGAGTTGATTAATATAAATATTTACTTATGTTTTCTTTTTAATATTTGTTAATTAATAAAAGCTCACTGGGTGTGTTTATCATTCACTCACTCTAAAAGTGTCCATTAGATACTGCTTTTTCATTTCCGGCGTGAGTTATAAATTTTTTTTGTATTCTTAAAACTTTAAAATCTTCTAAAGCCTTTAAAATCTGCTAAAAACTTAAAAATATGCTGAAAACTTAAAAATTTCCTAAAAATATAAAACTTTAATATTCTTTCTTCTCAAATAGGGTTCTTTTTTAGATTATGATAGAGTTTTAAGTTCTGCCTTTCATTTTATGACGACAGTGTCCTGAATTTTCTGTAAATTCAAAATCAAATTTTTCTATATTAATCATAATTCAGTTCTTTTAATACTGGATTCTTAAGTTACAAACTTACCAAGATTTTGAATTTTACAGAGAAGTTGGCATACTGCCTTTATGACTCAAACTTTATCTTAACTTTGACTTTTTTAAAACTAAATTTTTGCTTCAAACCTAACTTTCTTGAAAGTCCAGTTTTGTAAATACATAAAAGTGTAAAAAGAATTTGCAGGACATTTTTGTACTAAAAATTGCTGAAGCTTGCTGGAAGCCCTCTTTACCTCTATTAAGATGTTTCGTCCTCGTACCCTTTATATACTCTATTCTCTAAAAATTGTACAGTTTAATTTAGAAAATCGATAACCTGGGTCTTTAACTTTATAAATTACAAGTTTAACTGGAGAGTTTATTTTGCCTAATTTTGTATTTCAGGTGCGAGGTCCTAATCTTATAACTAAATTAATGCCCTTTTGACGTTTTCGAAATTCAGATTCAAGTAGAAAAAAACATTAAAAAGATCTAGAATGGGTATTGAAAAAAAATGGAAAATAGATGACAGGAACCAAGAGAAGATGACAAGAATCAAAAGTCGATAACAAAAATAAAATAGCAGAGATAAAAATCAAGAACCAATGGTAAGAACAAAGAAAAGATTAAAAGAATCAAGTAAGCGCTATAAGAATCGAAAGACAGATAATAAAAAATCAGAATAAGGACAAAAATTGAGAAGAATAAACCTAATTATGAGGTGACGATAAATTTTCTTCAAATATACTACTTTTAAATATATATTTAACAGATAAGAAGCAGATCCGGGTTATAAAACCCAGATTTTTAAATTAAAGATTAAGTTTTTTGAAAATTTGTGAAAAAAGCTTGTGATATTCCTCAAAAAGCGTTTTAGGGTGATATTTCTATTCAAAAAGTGTTTTAGGAAAGGTTCTTGAGACGTTCTATGTTCTGGAGCACGGCCTTACTTTCAGCCATTACATCTTCTTCTATTGAACTGATAATCGTTTCCATCCGAACCGTCAGTTTATACAATTTAACCGGTCTTCCTTTGCCCTGATTCTTCTTTTCTTCCCGCATATCTACCCAGTCATTTTCACGGAGATAGCGCATTGCAATGCTAACTTCCGGCTGTCTCAAGCCTGATACCATTTCGATGCGTTGGGAAGAAATTTCCTCTCCTTTAGAGAGACACGCAAGGGTAAGAGCAACTGGCCTGTTAATATTAAGCCTTCTCAAAAGCTCCACCATCTCGTATTCAATTTCTCCCATTTTAAATTCAATATCCTCTGATATAAACTCATTATCTGCCACAACTATCATCTACCGATTATATCGAAAAAACAGCATATAATTGCTTCCGATATTATTTCTCCGTCCAGTATTTCAGATCAATAGAAACATATTATTTTAGATTTGTTATATTTCCAGTGTCTTTTATTGCCTTTATTAAATATATTTCTATTTATATGAGTTTCTGATCTGTGGAAGTATCTCACAAAATCTGTTTTTCTCTGTTGATTTAAATAATAATACTTTCTTCATATATATAATTATGCGCCTATAAAAACTTCTCGACAATTTTACATATCATTTTTTTGCAGGGAGAAAATTTTGAATTTCTAGACTGAAGGTCAATTTATATTCCTGGAGTTTTGCAAGCCTTCCTGTATATATAGGAGAAGTGCATATTGATTACAGTTTTATTTATAAGGAAACTGAATTATAGTACTAACAGAGTAAACGAAAATTTAAAAAATTCACCTTTTTTCCAAAATTGTCCTTATTTTGTAAGTATTGCAAGTGATCTGTCCTAAATAGGTCAATTATTTAGGTGTTCTGGCAAGTCTTAAATACGAATCCTTGAAAGATTTAACATAATGAACGCTGCCCTGGACAAAACCGCTGTATTTATCTGCCATTGCAGTGGGAACATTTCCGAACGTATTGATATTAACTCACTTAAGAAAACCCTTAAGGCAGAAGGGATCCCGGTCTTCGATTACGAGTATCTCTGTTCAAGAGAGGGACAGACCCTTATCAAAAATAAGATTTTGGAAGGGAAACTCGACCGGATAGTAATAGGTTCGTGCACACCCTCAAAACATGGCACTCTCTTTAAAAAGTGTATTCAGGAAGCAGGCTTGAACCGGGCAATGCTTGAAATCGCAAACCTCAGGGAACACTGTGCATGGGTGCATCCGGATAAAGCCGGAGCGACCGAGAAAGCACTCTCACTTATTCGGGGAAAACTCAACCGCCTGGAAAATCATAAGCCTCTTGAGGAAATAAAAGTAAATATCGTTCCGCAGGCCCTCGTTATTGGCGGAGGAATTGCAGGGATAACTGCGGCGGTTAATCTTGCAGATAATGGAATTTCCACCTACCTTGTAGAGAAAGAATCCAGTATAGGTGGAAATATGGCAAAAATAGGCAAGGTTTTTTCTCCTGACAAGCTTGCGGAAGAGTGCGCGATGTGCTCGCTAAGTCCGCTAATGAATGAGGTAGTAGCTAACCCAAGAATAACCCTTTTAACCTGGACTGAGGTGGAACGCTTAAGCGGAAGTGCCGGCAATTTCACAGTCAGGCTAAGGAAAAAATCGAGATACGTACATGACAACTGTACAGGCTGTGGCCGATGCAGCCGCGTCTGTCCGGTCCTGGTTGAAAACGAGTTTAACTGTGGGTACATAGACAAAAAGGCAATTTCCCTGCGTTTTTCCCAATCCGTTCCGAAGATCTACTGCATAGACCCTGACTACTGTCTGCAGTTCAAGGGTGAGACCTGTGGAAAATGTGTAGAAGCCTGTAAATCCGGAGCGATTGACTTCTCACAGAAGGAGGAGATTATTGAACTTAATGTCGGTGCAGTTATTGTTGCTACCGGGTTTGAGGAGTATGACGTATCCCAGAAACCCCAGTATGGTTATGGATTTTTCAAAAATGTTATAACCCAGATGGAACTTGCCAGAATGCTCGGGATTAATGGCCCTTCAAAAGGAATATTGGTCAAGCCTTCGGACTTCAGTCTGGACCCGGATGCTGTCAGCTCAACAAGTACCTGCAGTACTGAAAGATCCTTAGAGAATTCTTCAGAGAAAGGATCGGGAACTCCTAAAAGGATAGTTATGATTCAGTGTGTGGGTTCAAGGGATGAAAAAGAAGGCGGAAATCGCTATTGTTCCAGGTATTGCTGCATGGCAGCTTTAAAGCACTCGAACCTTATAATGAAAAAATACCCGGGTACTGAAATCACAATTTGTTATGTCGATTTGCGGGCGCTTGGCTTTTACGAGAACTACTATCGGGCAGTCCAGGATATTGGAGTTAGATTTGTAAGAGGAAGACCTGCTGAAATCGTCGAGAAGCCGGATAAAAGTCTTCTTGTCAGACTAGAAGATACACTTAACCAGAAAATAACAGAACTGCCTGCTGATCTCGTCATACTCTCTGCAGCCATGGTCCCTTCAAAGGGAACCCGAAAAATTGCCAGTATACTGAATATCAGCCAGGATGAAAGCGGCTTTATTAAAGAAAGGCATTCAAAACTGAGGCCTGTAGACAGCTCACTGGATGGGATCTTTGTCTGCGGCACTGCCCAGAGCCCTAAGGATGTTACGGATACCATTTCCCAGGCAGGACTTGCAGCTATCAGGGGAAGTGCCTTTATTGCTGACAGCCCAAAAGCCCTGGTAAACGAAATTCCGACTATCAATCAGCTTCTTTGTGATCAATGTACTGAATGCCTCAAGTGTCCGTTCGAGGCTTTTTCCCTAAATGATAGTGGAAAAGTCATCGTAGACCCGCTTGTATGTACTGGGTGCGGGTATTGTACTGAACTCTGTCAGAAGGGAGCTATTCAGATTTCAGGCTTTACAAAAAGCCAGCTAAAAGCCGAAGTTGAAGGAGTAGTCAAAGAAGGAGACCTGTTGGGTTTTGTAAACAGCGGTATCGCGTCCATAACCTGCGATAACATAGGAAATAGTGCACTGACTTATCCTTCAAATGTCAAGCTAGTCAAAGTGCCCACAAACCTCGTCGTTGATAAAGACCTGTTACTTCACGCCTTCAAATGTGGAGCATCGGCTGTCCTATTTATAGAGGATCCTCCTGACAGCCCGAAAGTCGAGGTAATATATCCTTTAACTATCAGCCATTTTGAAAAGTTGAAAAAAGAACTTGGAGATTCAGGAGACCGGCTTTATTTCAAAAAAGCTTATGTTCCAAATACAAGAGGGCTTGCAGGCACTTTTACCAGTCTTGCCCGGGAAGGAGAGATGATATAATGATTCCATATGTAAACAAATATGATACCCCGGAATGTAAAACCCTTGCAGAAACTGTAAAGAAAAGCATCCGGACACCTGCCTCTCTGGGGCTTGACCGCTGCATCCAGTGTGGAGCCTGCACGGCTTCCTGCCCTGCAGCCCGCTTTACAGATTACAGCCCGCGTCAGATTGTGAAAAAAGTACTGGAAAACGACCGCAGTGTGCTTGAGTCCGAAATGATCTGGTCCTGTTTCTACTGTTATTCCTGCAATCTGCGCTGTCCCAGGAATAATAGCCCTGTAACAATTGTACAGGTGCTCAGGCAGATGGCCGTCAACGAGGGCATAGGAGTTGAAAAGCTTGCCTACTTCCTTGAGATCGGAGAATACCTTGCAGAAAATGGAGCTAGCAAGATACCGGGTGCCGGAGTTAAGAATATGGAAAGCGACCTCGGGGAACGCTGGATCAGTTTTAAAAAGAACCTTGAGTCAATTCGTGAGGAACTGGGGCTGAGTTCAAAGGATATCAGGAACACACATGGGGAAGTTCAGGCTATTCTTGAAGCCACAGGCTATTTTAACAGAGAAAAATGGCTCAAAGCAAAAATACAGGAAAAACTTTTGCATCAGCTCCTGGAGAACCAGTGCATCAAGAGAGAAAATAGAAGCGGAGATTTCGGCTTTGAAAGCGATAGAAGATGTCCCGGACAACCAGCTTTTATTATTTAAAAGCTGCATGGTTGGGCAGGAGTACCCAGGAGTGGAAACCTCCACTTGTTATATCTTTGACAGGCTTGGGATAGACTATTGTATAAACGATGAGCAGTCCTGCTGCACAGGAATAGGCCATTATACTGACGTATTTGAAGGACTGACAACAGCAGCTATTGCAGCTCGGAACTTCGCAGTTGCAAAAAGGTGCGGTTACCCCAATATAACCTGCCTCTGTTCAACCTGTTATGCCGTAAATAAAGAAGCCTGTGAAACCCTGAACACCAATACCGAAGTCCGGGAAAAAATTAACTCCATCTTCCTGGAAAAGGGCCTTGAAAATCTTGTTTACGAAAAAGACGATATGAATCCGAGGACAAACTTCTACCATGCAGTAGAGATTCTTTTAAGCAAGGTCGATAAAATCCGGGAGCAGAAAAAATTCGACTTTTCAGGAATCAAGACTGCATCTCATCATGCCTGCCATTACTATAAAGTTAAGTATCTTGATGTCCTCGGAAACCCTGAAAACCCCCAGTTGATAGATAACATATCCGCAGCCTGCGGAGCCGAGCCTGTACGCTGGTACGAAGACCGGACTCTCACCTGCGGGATGGGCTTTTCCCAGCTCCACCTCAACAAAGATACGTCACTTCAGGTGACAAAGACTAAACTCGACAGCCTTCAAAGAGCAGGCGTAGAGCTTATGCTTCATATGTGCCCGAATTGCCAGATCCAATATGACCGCTACCAGCCGGTTATCGAAAGAGAGTTTGGTGTAAAATATGATATGGTGCACATGAATATCGCCCAGTTCGCAGCTCTTTCAATGGGTGCCGATCCATACAAGGTGTGCGGCTTCCAGACTCACTCCGTGCCTCTTGAAGGGTTTCTAGAAAAGAATGGGATAATCTAAAAACCTGAGTTAATCCCATTTTAAGATTTTAGCCAGTAGTTTTTTTTGATCTTTTATTCCGATTTTTTTAATTTTTATTTTGATTCACATTACTTATGAATACTCAGATCGATTCCTCCCAGCCCTGTCCCATATCAACGAGAGGTCTCAGCTCAATAATCTCGAAGGTAACCGTTGCCTTCATCATCTCCGCAGCCTCCTCCCCGGCCATTTTTGCGATCTGGCTTTTAATCGTATCAAGCATTTCCCCCGACGTTGCAGATTCCTTCATCTTCAGGTAAACTCTGATCCCTTTCCATTCCGTATCTTGTTCCATTATCAGGTATATCGCGTAAGGGTTTTCCTGAAGGTTTGAAAACGTGCGGTTCTTACCTGTTGCAATTACAACGGTCTTTTCATCGATCATATTCGGTGAGCCGAAAATAGCTGAGTCTACCTTTCCGTCTTTACTCGCTGTGCTTAGAACTCCAATTCTCGGTTGCTTGTTAAAGTAGTCCATCAATTTTGACGTCATATCTAAACCTCCTCTAATAGCCTGTTTTAGCGCTCTCTCCCTTAAGAGTTGAGTTTGCGAAGCTGCTTGGTCACAAAACACTGTCATGAAAGAAATCATAATTAATTAGCAGACTGTAATAATAATAGTCTTAAATATGTTTAAAACTTTTCACTCTGCCAATATGTATACTATGAAGAACTTTGATAATCTGTTAATGAAAATGTGGCTAAATTCCATAAAAAGTAAGCGAAAAATTTTCAATATAAAATAATTGATAAATATAAAAGAAAAGAATATATTTCTTTTCTTATTAATTGTAGTTTCAGTTGTTAAAGTAAATTTTATAGGAGTAAAGAATGAAAGATATTGAATACAAAACGAGTCCTCCTACCTGGCATGAATATTGTCAACTGTTTTCAAGCACAGGATGGATGTCAGTTCTTAAGGTTTCCGAAGATGACTTGAAAAAGGTCTTTGATAATACCTAGTACTGGATAACAGCATACAAAGATCAGAAGATTATTGGTGCAGGACGTTTGCTTTCGGACGGAGCCCTGTATGCTCTGATCTGCGATATAATTGTAATGCAGGATCATCAAAATAAAGGGATAGGAAGCACGATCTTAAAACAACTGGTTAACAAGTGCCAGGAGACCAATATTAAAAGGGCCTGGTTATTTGCAGCTCCCGGAAAAGCCAAATTTTACGAAAAGTACGGTTTTTCAGTTCGTCCAAACGAGGCACTTGGAATGCAACTCATAGAATTTGAATTCCAGCAATGAAATTATGTTATTTTATCATCAACCTGGAAATATAATTGTGCTACTTTTTCGGACAAAAAGTAGCTTGCAGGTTTCAGAGCGTACTATTCTCAAGTCTTTAGTCTATTGAAACTTGCACTAACTCGTTAATTTTT
Source organism: Methanosarcina spelaei (assembly GCF_002287235.1). Classification (GTDB taxonomy): domain Archaea; phylum Halobacteriota; class Methanosarcinia; order Methanosarcinales; family Methanosarcinaceae; genus Methanosarcina; species Methanosarcina spelaei. The sequence goes on along the minus strand of NZ_LMVP01000516.1, from coordinate 6,003 downwards.
GAAGTTAGGAATGAGAGACATGGCAGAACAGGTAGAAATTTTTCGGGCCAGCCTTGAAGATGCAATCGAAATCTTAACCCTTCAGAAACTGGCATACCAGAGTGAAGCTCAGATCTACGATGACTGGTCCATTCCCCCTCTGCTTCAAACTGTCGAAGAGACCAGAGATGAGTTCAGTAACAGTGTGTTCCTCAAAGCCATCAGCGAGCACTCGATCATAGGATCTGTACGATCTCGTGTAATAGAAAATACTTGCCATATAGGCAGGCTGATTGTGCATCCTGAATGGCAGAATCTGGGGATAGGCACTCGTTTGATGACAGAGGTTGAGCTTATGCATCGGGATGTAGCTCGATTTGAACTATTCACCGGATCGAATAGCATCAGAAATATTCAACTCTATCATAAACTTGGGTATAAGGAGTTCAGGCGAGAACCACTCGGCAACAAAGTTGAACTTGTGTATTTGGAAAAGGTGATGATTGGAAAAAAGGAAGATATCGGATATAAAAATCCTTGATTTTTAATAGATATTGATATCTTAATATTGTCCATATAACACTATTTACAGCCTTTTCGGCCATCACAACTTTGCTTTTGATTTCCTATTTGAGTTCCATGACTTTGAAAACTCAGATTGTTCCTTCCCAGCCATTCATAAGCTCCTTTGTACTCACTTTGTTAATAACGATAGTTGGATATTTCATTTCCTGTAGAATAAATACTACTTTTATAAGTTTGTTATTTTTAGAGATGACGTAAGGAAAAGAAGGAATTTTATAAGTAGCTATTCATATAGTCTTTACAAAACTACCGAAATAATAGTTACAGTGATATTATAGAAAAAACTAAGTTAAAAATGACTCAAAATCCCGCAGGACAAAGAAGTCGTAGCTTTACTGACAGTGGGAATCTCAGCCGAATCGCCAGCTGCCAGACTAAGAAAATCTCTTGAAGAAAATAGTAGCTTACGAAGAACATAAATAAAAGTTTATACTTTTTTGATGTCTTCTGGTTTTCATTAATTTTGAAAAATATAGAGTATTAAACTTAAAATAATTTTTAACTTAATGAAAATTATTTCTACTACTTCATTTACTTTAATTATCAATTATTAACTCTTTCTAAAACAGATCTTAACTAAGTACACTTATACTTGCATTATAAAAAACTGATAGTGATTGCTTATGGCTAGTTGCGTTTATCAGAGAAGAAATAATCATACTTTGAAGATCTCTGCAAAAATATTATCTCAATTCAAAGTCAAATTTAATGTATTATATTTAAAGAATATTATATATTAATATAGTTGTGCAATAGATACTTTTAACGTTCGTGAGTCATCGACAGTAGGCTATAACCACTAGAGATAGGATAGAGATAGGAGCCTGAAGGGGAATATGGAAACAAGCGTTGAAAAACTTCTAGCAAATAACCCAAATCCTGTGCTCAGTGTCGATACGGATGGTACCGTTATATACTCAAATGAAGCGGGTGAGTCCTTACTCCTGGAGTGGGGCACGAAAATCGGAGGAAAACTACCTTCTTCTATAGAAGAATCAGTGCTAAAAACAATTTCTCGGAATAGTCCGGAAACAACGGAAATTAGTGTGGGAAAAACAGTATACCTGATCAATCTTTACCCTTTACCGGAAGAAGGGCACGTCAATATTTATGGATTTGATATAAGTAACCGTAAGGAACTTGAAGAGAAGCTGTGGGAATGTGAGGAAAAGTATCGCAGCATCGTAGAAACAACAAACGAGGGTGTCTGGATTACAGACACTGAAGCGGTAACGACTTTTGTTAATCAAAGAATGGCAGAAATGCTCGGGTACACAACGGAAGAAATGGTAGGGAAATCGGCCTTTGACTATGCCGATAGAGATAATGTTGAAAGTTCGCCTACCAGGTTAAAATCCCAACAGGAAGGCGCCAAAGATAAAGGGTACGAAATGAAGTTCTGCCGTAGGGATGGTAGTGTTGTCTGGTCGCTTGTGAGCTCTACGCCTTTTCTTGACTCAGAGGGAAAACATATCGGTAATATTAGCATGCATTCTGATATAACTCAATACAAGAATACTGAAGAAGAACTTAAAAGAATAAGTAAGAAACTGAAAAAACGGAACCATGAAACAATAAACGAACGTCAACGTCTTTATAACGTGCTGGATACGCTGCCTGCAATGATAATTCTGTTAACATCTGACTATCATATCGCCTTTGTCAACCGCAGATTCCGTAAACGGTTCGGAGATCCAGGTGGCCGACACTGCTATGAATACTATTTTGGATTCACCCAGCCGTGTGAATTCTGTGAATCACATAAAGTACTTGAAACCGGTCAACCTCATCATTGGGAAGTAAGCGGGCCGGATGGAAGCTATTATGATGCTTATAATTTACCGTTCACCGACGTTGACGGTTCTCCCATGATCCTTGAGATGGACATTGATGTCACCGAGCAAAAAAAAGCAGAAGAGAGACTTCAAGAAAGTGAGGAGAGATACCGCAACATTGTAGAGACCGCAAACGAAGGCATAAGCATAATTGATGCTGAAGAGAGAATTACTTTCGTCAATAAGCAGATTGAAGATATGTTTGGTTACAGTTCAGAAGAACTCATTAGCAGGCCTATGTGGGACTTTCTCAGTGATGAAAGTAAGGCTATTATCAAACATACTTTAAAAAAAGGATGGGAAAACGTCAATGAGAGTCTTGAAATTAAGTTTATACGCAAAGATGGCTCCACTCTATGTACGCATACGAATGCCAAATCTATTTTTGACAAGAGTGGTAAATTTTTAGGAACTCTGAACCTTCATACTGACATAACCAAGCGAAAGGAAGTTGAAGAAGCTCTCAGAAATTTTGAGATTGCCCGTAAAAAGGAAATCCACCATAGAATCAAGAATAATCTTCAAGTAATCTCATCACTGTTGGACCTTCAAGCTGAAAAGTTCAGAAACAGAAAGAGTATTAATGAATCGGAAGTCCTGGAAGCCTTCAGAGAGAGCCAAGATCGAGTGATATCAATGGCTCTTATCCATGAAGAACTGTATAGAGGTGAAGAGCTCGATAAACTTAACTTTTCGCTGTACATAAAGAAACTCGCTGACGCTCTGTTCTTTACTTACAGGCTTGGTAATGCTAATGTCAGCTTAAATATGGATCTGGAAGAGAACATATTACTTGACATGGACACAGCAGTTCCGTTAGGAATAATTGTCAATGAGCTCGTTTCCAACTCTCTTAAATATGCATTTTCCGACCGAGATAAAGGAAAAATCCAAATAAAATTCCATAAAGATGGAAACCAAATAAAATTCTATAAAGATAAAAATGGAGAACATAGGAACATAATAGAGAAAAGTAAAAACAAAGACTATAAGAGTACCAGTTTTATATTGACAGTTTCGGATAACGGTGTGGGTATTTCTGAAAACCTTGATATAGAGGAACTTGACAGTCTAGGACTTCAGCTTGTAACTTTCCTTGTCAACCAGTTAGATGGAGAACTTGAACTGAAAAAGAGCAATGGTACCGAGTTCATTATTAGGTTCACTGTAGTAGAAAAGAATAATCATGTATAAGCATCAGCGCTAAATTTAATTAAAAAAGAGTAGTTTATTTTACTTTATAAAAACCCTATATAAACCAGCTTCAAGAGGCTGAAAAGATTTTTGTATAATTTATATTTGTAATATTAGGATTCTATTCTTTAATATGTCAAGTATATATGTCAAATATATTACAGTTATTTCTTTATAGTGAATTCAGGAATTTTAGTTTCTTAGACTTCATTATTGTTCAATTATCAAACCGTTATTACTTGATTATCAAACAGGAGACTTACTTTTGGGAACAATTAGCGAAAAAATTTTCACCCGAGCAGCGGGAAAAGAGGCAAATGCAAATGATTTTGTCCTGGCAGATGTTGATTATGCAATGGCGCATGACGGCACCTCCGTACTTACAGTTAACGCTTTTAAAGAAATGGAAATGAAAAAGGTCTGGGACCCCTCAAGGATTATAATTCCTTTCGACCATATTGCACCTGCAAATAATGAGACTTCAGCTACTCTTCAAAAGGAAATCCGGGAATGGGTAAAGGAGCAAAGCATTCCGAATTTTTACGAGCTTGGAGAAGGAATCTGCCATCAGGTACTTCCCGAAAACGGATTTGCCTTGCCCGGAAAACTGATTGTGGGAGCTGATTCGCATTCCTGTACCTACGGGGCTTTCGGGGCTTTTGCAACAGGCGTAGGTGCTACCGATATGGCTGAAATTTTCGCTACAGGCAAGCTCTGGTTTAAGGTGCCCGAAAGTCTTAGATTCACGGTTGAAGGAAGGCTTGGAAAAGGAGTTTATGCAAAAGACCTGACCCTTTACCTTATCGGAAAGACCGGAATTGACGGTGCCACCTATAAGGCGGTAGAGTTTTACGGGCAGGCTATCTCTGAATTGTCAGTTTCCGGCAGAATGACTCTCTGCAACATGGCAATAGAAATGGGAGCAAAAACCGGAATTGTTCCACCTGACGAGAAAACCTTCGATTTTCTGAAAAACAGAGCGGCTGCTCCATATGAGCCGGTTTATGCCGATCAGGACGCATTTTATGTAAAAGAACCCGTTTACTCTGCTGAGGATATCGAGCCTCAGGTAGCCTGTCCTCATCAGGTTGACAACGTAAAGCCTGTTGGAGAGGTTGAAGGCACCCATGTAGACCAGGTTTTCATAGGGACGTGTACAAATGGCAGACTTGAGGACCTTGAGGTCGCAGCATCAATCCTTAAAGGAAAAAAGGTTGCAGTCAGGACAATTGTAATTCCTGCATCCCGCACAACTCTCCTTGCAGCGATTGAGAACGGAACAATGGAAACTCTACTAAAAGCAGGTGTCACACTCGCAACCCCTGGCTGCGGGCCCTGCCTTGGCGCCCACCAGGGAGTGATCGGTGAAGGAGAAGTCTGCATTTCAACCGCAAACCGAAACTTCAAAGGCAGGATGGGAAAAGGTGGTCTTATTTACCTGGCTTCCCCTGCAACCGCGGCAGCCTCAGCACTATCAGGAGAGATTACTGATCCAAGGACAGTATAAGCCTGAGAACTGAAGCAAATTATTATCAAAGTATTATAATGTAAGCGTTAAAGCAGAATCGTTCAAAACCTGATTCTTAGCTCTTGGGATTTTAAACAATTCTACTTATCAAACTATTTTCATTATCAAACTATTTTTATTATCAAACTATTTTTATTATCAAACTATTTTTATTATCAAACCATTTTTATTATCAAACTATTTTTACTATCCATATATTCTACCTGTTCTCTCTTATTTGTTTATTTTTTTATATTCTCACGGTATCTTTATAGAAATTCTAATTATATCCAGCGGGCATTTATACCATGAATCGTATATATTTTGAACAGGAGGGACGACTATTACTGAAGAACTTAGTCATGACAACCTTTCACATTTGATTGAGCACTGGATCGAGCATAACGAAAGCCACATTGAAAGTTTCAAGGAATGGGCTCAGAAAGCTAAAAAAGATGGTTTTCTCGATGCTTCCGAGGATATCCTTGGAGCTGCCAGTAAAATTGAGGAAGCAAACAAATATCTTAATAAAGCAAAAGAAGAGCTTTTCCATTAAATGAATAAGTATAAAGGGAAATCTTAAGAGCAGAGTAAAATCTTAAGAACTGCCCTGGGAACTGCCTTTTAAAGCTGAACCTTAGGAACTATTCTTAAGAGCTCTATGGCAAGACTTTCTCATGGCGGATTTTCCTGTCACTATTTTTGTTTTTCTTGGCATCAAAGTGCTTTGTCAGGAAAGTGTTTGAAAGTATTTTCAAACACTTTTATTTATTTGCATCTAATATGCTGATTGCGTTTGAATTTGAGAAATTTATTCCCAAACCTAATAAGGCGATCACAAACCTTTTAAAAAACTGCTTGACCGCAAGCCTTTTTAAAAAACTGCTTGCCCGCAAGCCTTTT
>NZ_LMVP01000515.1 GCF_002287235.1 Methanosarcina spelaei | reverse complement strand
TAACTGAAAAAAAGTAACTGAAAAAAAGTAACTGAAAAAAAGTAACTGAAAAAAAATAACTGAAAAAAATAACTGAAAAAAAATAACTGAGAAAAAATAACTGAAAAAAAGTAACTGAAAAAAATAGTAATTGAGGCAAAATTCAGGTTATTTTCCGTGCAAACACAATCCTTGAGCCGTCCGTCATGTCAAGAGCACGGAAGACTTCAAGCCCGTAATTACCAAGCAGCTCTATATACTCATTAAAGGGAACGCTATTTTCGAAACTGTAGCCTGATCTTCCTTTTTTCACACCTTCAAAAGTCCAGAGGTTCCAGTCAAGACTGAGAAGCGGGTTTGATTTCATTTTTTCATCAGGCATCTGCCTGGTTACGAAAATGCCTCCTGGGTTTAAGGCTTCGGAAAGCTTGGGGATAAGGGAAGGCACTTTTCCTCCGGGGTTAAAGGAAGAAAAGATAAGGTCATAGTTACTTCCTATTTCATCTTTAAAAAAATCCCCCTGGATTGTATCTACTCTTGAAGCTCCGTGTTTCTCTATGAAATATCTTGTTTCTGCAGTAACAGGAGGAAGGTCGAAAACAAAAGCCTGAAGGTCTTCGTTAAGCTTTGAAAAAGCGACTGCATAAAGTCCGTGCCCTCCTCCGATGTCAAGCAGCCTTTTGATGTTTGTAAAATCAATGTTTTCCCTGACAACCTTTACAGTTTCCTGAAGCAGGCCACAACGTGCGTTTTCAGCCATGCAGTGGACAACTTCTCCAAAAAAAGGTCCTTTTTCGACAATCTCGGGTCCCTGCTTTAGAATCTGAGGAAGACGAGCCCAACGTTCAACATTTCGGACCCTTTCGGCAAGGTAATGCTGTTGAGAAAACGGAGAACTTTCCAGGAGATAAGTCGCACTGAGTTCCGAGACAAGGTATACTGCTCCACCATTATTTATTTCTTTATCAGTGTTCTCGGATCCGGTTTCGGATTTTCCTTTTTCTTGACCGGCGACTGGATCTGTTTTTACAACTTGAGTTTTTTCTTCTTCCTTGTCCATCCCTTCCTCAAATCTATCAAGAAATCCGATATTGTGAAGAGCTTCACAGAAATAAGGCATGAGCAGAGGATCACAGCCAAGCTTTTCAGCCAGGTTTCTTGCTGACAAAGGAGTATCAAGTGCTTCAAATACTCCGAGCTCAAGAGCCGAGGCAATCAGACTGTACTCTTTTAAACCCTGAATAGAAGAATCGATAAACTTGAAAAAGCAATCAAAATCGATCTCAGGCTTTTGAAATAATTCCTCAGCTTTTTCAGCATTACTGCCGTTTTTAATTTCGATTCCGGCATTTAACTGGCTTTTTACTTCTTCCGTATCTTCATTTTGGTTATTAAACCTCGGATTTGTTTCTTTATTTTGTGTACTAGGTTCTGTTTCGGATTCTGTTTGTTGCTTATGAACTTCCTTGTCAGATTCTGCTTTGTTTCCAATTTGAGTTTCCATTTCCTGGCTCCTGATTCTTACTTTCCGCATATTACTCTGGTTCGTATCAGTCTGACACTAATTTCTAAAATATAGTAATATTTTATATGGTTAAAGCTTTATCTTATAACAAAATTAGTAAACATTGTTAACTAAGTGTACTACTCATGAAAAAAGATTTATTACTCAAAAATGAAAGATAGTTGTTTCACACTCAGACGAAAATAAAAATTAAAAAAACAAGAAAATAACTAAAAAACGAAAATAAAAAGTAAAAATGAAAAATAAGCAGCCTGAGAAAAATAAGCAACCTAAGAAAAACTAAACAATCTGTAGGCCAAACTCTTAAAGCAATGTTTTATGCAGAAAAAAGGTCAAAAAATTATAAAATTAAAAACAGAACTTTAAAAGGATGCGTCAACGTAATCTACCGATCTCTTAAAAACAGCTGCTATCATACCGTTTTCGTCGATCTCGTCCGCAAATTTGATGAGCTCCCAGCCATCAGTTCCAAGGCTGTTAAGATCTTCTTTTGTCTTTGACCACTCACTGAACCTTATCTCTTTAACATCATATTCCCAGATGGTCACTCTAATTCATCTCCAGTAAAGTTGGGTAAGATTAATTCATATATTAAGTTGTGGCATCTGCTATATTTATCTTTTTAAAAAATAGATTTGCGATTAAAGCAATTAAAGTTGATTTTTAATTGGTTTGTAATTTGATTTGCAAATTAATTAAGAATTTATCTGAAAACTGATTTGTGAATCGATTAAGAATTGGCCTGAAAATTGATTTGTAAATTGATTAAGAATTGACCTGAAAATTGACATTCGTTGATCCTTATAATTAAGCATATACACAGTCTATTCGGAGAACAAGTAAAAAAGAAAAGCTGTTGAAAATTGACTTCTCTAATAGTTTTGACTTCTCTAATAGTTAATTCTTTAAATGAGGTCGAATTTCAACCGGTCTTTAAAAAACTCAGACTTCAATCTGTCTTTATATTAGCTCAAATTATTAGCTCAAATCTCAAACAATTTATACTCACGGCGCCCCATACCGATTTTTTCTCCGTACTTGAGCTGGTGGGTTCCATCGATCATTGGCCATGCCCCCTTGAACTTATCGGCTCCAGCTTCGTGGTTGCACTGAAGGGAGGAGTTGACGAGCCCTTTCTGTCTATTTACTAGGTCGTAGCTTGCCTGGTCAAGAGCAACAGGGTCTTTTGAAGCGAGAATCCCTATATCAGGCACGATAGGAGCATCACTCCAGGGCACACAGTCGCAGTCAGGGGTAATTTTAAGCAGGAAATTTATGTAACCCACTTTTCCTTCCTTTCCTTTTACTGCTCCGTAAGCATACTCCGTAAGACTCTCCAGAAACTCCGGGATATCATGTTCCCAATCTATAGTTATAGCTCCAACAGGGCAAACTTCCATACATTGTCCACAGCTTATACAGATATTGGGATCAATCATTGAAACCTCTCCAAGAAGAGAAGAAGCTCCTACAGGACAGATTTCAACACATTTCTCGCAGCCTATACACTTATCCTGATTTACATGCGGGCTTGTCCTGAAATGCTGTTCCTTTTTGCCGATTGCAGGAGCACAGCCCATAGCCAGGTTTTTTATAGCCCCTCCAAAACCGGCTACTATATGTCCCTTGAAATGAGACATCACAACCATAGAATCCGCAGCAGCAATATCCGCTCCTATTTTTACGGACTTGAAATGCTTTTTCCCGATCTCTACATCTGCAGAGTTCTGACTCCTCAAACCGTCAGATATGATAAGCGGAGCCCTAACAACGGAATAATCAAAACCGTGTTCAATTGCAGTCGTCAGGTGGTCAACTGCATTATGCCGGCTGCCTGAATAAAGAGTATTCGTGTCCGTGACAAACGGTTTTGCCCCTGTTTCCCGGATCTTTTCCACAACCTGCCGCACAAAAACGGGATTTATATATCCGTCGTTCCCATACTCTCCAAAATGAATCTTAATCGCAGTCAGATCACCTTCTCCAAGGAGTTCGGCAAAACCTGCTTCGTCGAAAAGCCTCTGAATTTTGCTGATCGTGTTCTCCTGCGGATTTCTCGCCCTGATATCTGCAAAATAAACTTTACTTGCCATATAAGTGCCTCCTAAATCCGGATTCGTGCTTTTCACGAAACCTATGCAGTTAAAAAAGTGTTGTTTATTTTTAGGCATTGCGCTGCTTGGAAAGAAAAGCACCGCTTCATTCAATTAGATTCAGTCGACTAGACCCACTCGATTAAACTCACACAGTATTCAAAGGCAATAAAACACAAAAAATATAACACAATATGATGCTAAGAGACTGACAAATTCCTGAGAAATCCTGCCTAAAAATACGCTTTATTTCACAGCTTCCCAGTAGATTTCTTATATTTTTTAATATCCAGCGCTATTTTCTTACATTTCTCCTTTTCAAGCCGTTTCAGCCCAATTTCTGCTTTTTTTGACTGGAATATGAGTTCTCCAGTTAATCTGTGATAGCTGGCAAGCCGTTCCTCAGGAATAACCCCTTCATCAACCGCCTTCAGTACAGCGCAGCCCGGCTCGTCGTGGTGGGTGCAGTCTTTAAACTTACAATTGCGGGCGGCGTCAACGATCTCGGAAAAAGCTTTTTCAAGCCCTTCTGCTGAGTCTCCGAGCTGGATTTCCCTGATTCCAGGATTGTCTATAAGGGCTGCTCCGTTCGGAAGCGGGAAGAGCTGGCGAACTGTAGTTGTGTGTCTCCCTTTTTCATCGTCTTTCCTAATATCTCCGGTTTTCTGGACGGTTTCGCCAAGAAAAGCGTTGATAAGCGTGGATTTTCCAACGCCTGAGGAACCTATTAATGCAACTGTTTCCCCAGGGTTAAGGTAAGGGCTAAGTTCTTCAAGCCCGGTTTTTGAAAGGGCGCTTAATGGAATAACCGGCACGTCACCTGCAATAGATTGGATTTTTTCTACCAGCCGGGTTGGGCTATCTTCAAGGTCGGTTTTGTTAAGTAAAATCACAGGGCTTGCACCTGAAGAATACACAATGGCAAGATACCTCTCAAGCCTTCGAAGGTTGAGGTCCTTACCAACCGACGTCACGATAAAAATGGTATCAAGGTTTGCAGCAATTACCTGCTCTCCGCCCCCGTCTCCTGCTGCCCCTCTTGAAAGGCAGGTCCTCCTGGGCAGAATATTTACAACCATACGTGAACCCAGTTCAGGCTGGTCAAGCAAAACGACAAAATCCCCTACAACCGGCTGCTTTCCAATTTTCAGAAGCGCACCTGAGATTCCAGCCTGTACGACAGCCCCAGAGACAAGGACCTCGCAGACCGTTTTATGCCTTGATGCAACTCTTCCGGGAGTGTAGGGGCCTTTATAGGCAGAAAAAGCCAGTTCAAGTTCTTTATTCCAGCCTGGAATTTTATCGGCGTCAGAGTGGACGGAATTATGACCTGAACTTTTTGTTTCGCTATGATTGTTCATAAGATAGAAGTATCCGGTTAAATGGATAAATATTTTGATATTTCGTCCTGTAAAAGTTCAATTGTGCCTGAGATTAATACCAAGATTTCGGGAAAATTATTGATTTTCGAAAAAAATGACTCTGGTCCAAAATCCAGTGATTTTTGCATTTTTCGATTGAAACACTGAATTTGCGGGAAGAATTCTTTCTTCTATAAACTCACTATTCGATATCTAAAGACTTCAATCAAGAGGATGTATTCAAAGGATTGTGTCCATTTTCAAAATCTAGTGATTTTTAATTCTACGTTCATCACTGGATTTTGGTACTGAGTCAAAAAAATAGTGTAAATATGGATATAACTTCAATGTAGTATTGTTTTTATATGGGCTCTCAGAAAAAAAGAGGACAGCTTAATGCCGTCCTATTACTATCTAATATTCAGTTTGCTCCGTACGATTTGCTGTATGTAGCACCTAAGTTCATCAATGCAGCAATTCTATCGTTTTTATCTGGATGACTATTCATAAGATTTGCAAATAGCCCTTTAGTAGATGTTCCTGTAAAGGAATCCAGTAATTCACACAAAGCATTTCCATAACCCAATTTAAATGCAAATTTATCCGCTTCAAACTCATTATTACGACTCGACTTCATAACCAACATTATTCCAATTTTTGTCCATGCCCACAGAAATACAGCAATTACCATATCACTAGCACGCCCAGCTAAGTTTAGCTCTTTATCCCCACCAAAACTACCTATAAATTTAGTGAATCGTGCTATAAGGCGCATTGATATAAAAATAAATGTTACAATATAGTTACCTACGCTAACTAGCAAAATTAAATCAGTGTCTTTATGTGCTATGTGCCCCATTTCATGGGCCAGTGTAGCCTTTATTTGTTCTTTAGGGGCATTTAACATCCCTTCAGTAACACAAACAGTTTTTCTTCCTGTAGCAAATGCGTTAACATCTTCACTACTCTTCATGTATAATTTAACATCTAAAGGAATTGATGAATCAAGGTTCCGTGCCTTTTCAAGTACTTCCTTAAAAATAGGTTCTATATAATCAAGTTGATCTTTACGCTTAATCTCTGTACATCCACTTTGTTTTCTTAATACCCGTTCTCCAAACGGCGATAATGCAATAGCAAGAGATATTGCATATGTACCTAAGCCAAGAAGAAGTGTTGAAATGGAAATTCCACCAAATAATGAACCTAACACAAATGTGACAATAAAGGTATTTAAGACCAAATAAATACACAATGGAATATTAGCACTTCTTATTAAACTTTTTATAAAATCCACAAAATATGTTATTTTATTACCTCCTTATATAAAATAAGCAATAACTATTCAGTATCAAAAAATCAGTTTATAATTAAATATAAATATAATTATTAGTTTATATTTATAAATTGTCAACAACCAATAATTCAAAAAATAGAGATTCAATACTTATTGAAAATTATGAGCAAGAAAATACTCGCCTTTTTCCATAGATACAATGAAAATACCAATTTTTTAGACTTAATTATTGACTTATATATTAGGCCAATATATATATATTTCTTCAGTTTGCTCAATTCTCAATAATACAGGCTGTATAATACACAATTTTACTTCGGCTGAATAATTAAGGTTATTTATCATGTAATTAATTCTAAACTAAATTACTTATATTTTTCTAAATTATGCCAAGTTAAGGAACTATTGGCGTATGAATAGATATTAGAAATCAATTTTTCATATAGACATTCAGACTTTAAGTTTATGCAACAAAAGATGATGAAAATAAATTTGAAAACAAGAAAATAAACAAATATGCTCAAATATTTATGAAATATACCGCTAGTGTTTTTGCCATATTCGTACAACGTCGTGGCTCATTATAGACTATATAATGAAAATTAGGAGAGTGGTATTATACTAAAATCATCCGGTTGCCGACTTACATTATGTACATTGGAAACCTAGTTCCTACTGCTGTGGTAGGATATATGATTTAAAAATAGAGATATCAAAACTAAAAATAGAAATTAAATGCGCAATGAGCAGGAGAAAGGTGTTTTTCTGGAAGATACCTTTAAAGAAGCGATTGTTATATTAAATCGGAAATTTTAAGAGCTAATTTGATTACCTATTATTTTATCAATAAACTTTCAATTAAATATTTATTCTTAATGAAATAATCTACCTCATGTGTAACATTTTTTATTATATCTTCTGGGGTGACAATTTGTCCCAGTTGTTTCATAGTCATAAGACCTGCCGCATAATTTGCCAAAAATACACTCTCTGGCAGTGAATTATTACACAACATACTTGTGATAAAATAAGCATCAAAAATTGTTCCACAACCAACATCTGATGCATCATCATTTTCACCATAAGGTTTTACATGGTGACGTGATTTTCCTTTGTCAAAAAAATATGCCCCGTCACTATCCATTTTAATTACAAATTCACTGATCTGAGGATATTCATCGAGAGAAGCTTGTACTGGTAATTCGGTTTTAAGTCCTTCTTTACATTCTTTTCTATTTGGAATTATTGCTTCAATATCACACTTTTTAAATTTATCCCATTCATACTTAGGGTCAACGTAAACTTTAATATTATTTTCAACCGCAGTTGTGGAAATATATTCAATAATATCCTCAGTTATCGTTCCTTTTTCGTAATCATCAATAACAATGCAACTTATTGTAGATTTGTTTATTCCTGAATTATCTTGTAGTTTATGTTCCTCAATTATTGAATCAAATGCCTTAATGATTTTGTCCTTAAGTAAATTTTGTTCTTCTCTCATTATTTTTATATCTTCTCTGTCAAATCTTATGGCTTTATCGCCTTTTTCAGTAATACTTTCATCAAAAAAATATATTTTCGTTGTTGTAATTGTTTTATCTCCAATCACAGGAAGAAACTTAATCTTTTTATTAATATCATTTTCATTTTTTAGAATTGTACCATCATAACCTCGTTTGCCATCACAGATCTCTTTGAGAATATGACCTTCACAATCACTTCCTATCGTTCCGATCATAATCACATTTTCAACCATTGGCAAAAAAGCATAACCCAGATAACCTACTCCTCCAAGAGTATTTGTTTCAGATTCTTTATTTTTGAGCATATAAATATTATTTGTTACTGTGTTATGGCGTCCGACTGCTAAATCAGTTGCTGGTAACCCTCTAAAAGCACGGTCTAACATTATGTCGCCAATAACTAAAACATTCAGTTCGTGACTTTTAAATTCTTTGCAAATTCTAGAAAGAACTGCACGACCATAAATAATGATGGCATCATCATTGCTTTTAATAAGTTTGCAAGCCTCTGAAGACTGCTTTTCAGCTTCTTCATATTCACGATTTTTAAAATTATTTTTAGCATCATCTGTTAACTTGATATATTTTTTTCTCACTAATTCTTTATCTTGCAGTATTTCCACATCCCTTGAGGTTTTATTACCCGAGATTGTAAAGATTGTACTTAATTTAGGATATTCTTCTATTTTAATTTAAAGTTTAAAAAATATAATAATTATAATTCCATGTTTCTAAATTCCATGTTTCTAAAATCTGCATATAGTCTTATTTTCAAAAATTTATTAGCAGAACACTATTGAAAAAGTTCCCTGAGATAATACAAATTAGTCTTTATTTCAGCAACAGATCTCTTTAGAGAGTTTTACGTATATTTTACAGAAACTTTAAACTCTCTCTAAGTAAAACTCCCAGATAGTCAATAAGGGCAGTATGGTCTTCGAAAATAAGGTCGGCACATTGAAATTCTTCGTAGTCAAGTATTGTTGTAACTGCAACACAATAGAGTCCTTCTCTGTTAGTAGCAGAGATGCCCATAGGTGAATTCTTTGCATAATATATTCTTTCGTAATCATATCGAATGTTTCAAACGTTTTTATGTAGGGTTCTGGGTTATGTTTTCCACTTTCGAAGTCATCATCAATAATGATAATCTCAAAACATTTCAGGGAATACTTTCTAGAATTTTTTATTACACAATGACTACATAATGGCTAGATACTGAGACAGTAACGAACTTTAGATTTTGTCTTAATCCTTTGAAATAATCCTAAATGCCTTTAAAAGGTATTATTATGCTCAAAGTCTAATGCTCCACGTTTCATAATAATTTTGTTGACTTGGTATATTAAATCCTAATTTAAAATTTATCTACTTTTGAAGGTTAATCAAATTTGAGATTATATGAACAAATAGAAAAATATATTTGGAATATGTCTAAATTATATCATATGTATATATTAAGACACAGAATTCAATTTAAAAAATAATAATTTTATACATATATCCCAAAAATTTAAAAAATAATATTAACTAAGTTATTTTTTTATCTAATTTATTTATCTAAATATATGTTTATTATAAATTACTATATTAGTTTTAATATGTATATATCATTTATTGTAAATTATTAATATAGATTTAAAATATGTATTGTTCATTATTTATTTTAATAATGGTATAAAAAATAGACATCAATGGGCATAAATATTTTTTATAGTAAATAAAAGGCAGTGTAAATAAAATGAAAAGATTAAGCGATGACCAAAAGAAAGACTTGGGAAATATTATTGTAAGTGCCGCTGTTGCTGGAATCGGTTTTTCCATTAGTGGACCACTGGGCGTTGAAATTATTAAAAACATTGGCATTAACTTGGCTAGTAATAAAGTGCAAAATTTCTTTGTAAAACTCCGAGAACATTGGCTGTCCAAAGATGGTACACAAAACAGTGATATCCAGCAAGCTTTAAGCTGTGCTACTATTGAAGCTTTAGAAGATCTTGAGAAAATATACATTCAAAGGGTTAATGACGATAAGGAGTCAATCCAAAAGAACTTTGAAGATTTAAACAAGTACGTGAAGGAAGAATTTCTAGTTTTAGTACAAGAAGAGGTTAATGAGAAAGATGTAAAACAATACCTTTCTGAAAGTACGGAAAAAGCAACAAAACAAATAGTAGAGCGTATAAGCTATACGAGCTTCTTAGGTAACCATACTGAATCTTTCAGTGATTTTTTTACTAAATACTATTTCTCTTATTTACAACTCAGGTTTTACGAGCTGCTGAATAAAGATGAAGAGGAGTATAACAGATCTTGGCGTGTTTTCCAAAGACTGCTACTAGAAGGAATAATGGAAGATTTGCAAAATGTTCGAGCAGATCAGACTATTATTCTAGATGGTCAGGAATCTATTCAGAATTCACTGAAAAAGCTAGATGAAATTAGAGGAATATTAAAACATCCGACTGACCCCCGCATGCAAAATGAACCTTTTGAGAATGTTCTGAAAAATACAATTAGAGAAAGTCAGGAATCAATTCAGAATGCACTGGAAAAAATAGCAAATGATACAGCTTCTACTAGAGAAGATGTAGAAGCAATTCGTGCAAATGTTGAGGCAAATTTTTATTTTCTCGATAAGGCAATAAGCCGTTTTTGTGATTTATGTACACAATATAGGAGAAAAGACAAAAAAGTATTAATTGTTGGCGATGTCATGCTTGACCACAAAATGGTGGGTAGCAGTGCAAAATATAGTAACGTTCAGAAGCACCAAATAGTCAAAAAAGGAGAGGGAGAGGTATATATGGTTTACCGAGACCTTAAAACACTAGGTGGTGCAGCGGATGTAGCTATGGCATTTTCTCTCATATCCAGTGTAACTTTGATAGGTATTATTGGTTCGGATTCAGAAGGAAAGGCTTTATTAAACTTATGCCAAGGCCATATAACTTTTGACCCAATCGAAGCACCTGAGGTAATAACAACAAAGAAAATTTATCTTCATCGTTCGACTGAAGGACCAGATTTACAAGTCATAAGATTTGATAGGGAAGACTCTGAATCAATGACAAATTACTGCCAGAGGAAAAATGTCCAAGAAACTATAATTAATAAAATCAACGCTATTGACAATCTAGATTGTATTGTTATAAAAGACCACCAGAAAGGAATGATCTCAAAAAATCTTGTAAAAGAAATATCAAAGGTCGCATTGAATAAGAAAATACCTTTGTATGTAGATCCAAAATATGATTGGAAAATATTTGGAGATGTTGATATTGAAGCTATCTTGCCTAATATGAAAGAGGCGGCTTCGGGTATATTTGATATGAAAACCAAAGAAGATGAAATTCTTGAAAGGGATAACAAATGCAAATTTAAGTATGAATATGAATACTCCAACTTGGTAGAAAAATACCCTGTTTGTAAAAACTTTATAATTAAAGCTGCTAGTAAAGGTGCGGTTATATTAACCCACGATCCAAAGGACAAAATAAAAGTAATCGAGCCTTTATTGGTAGGAGACGAGCTCAATACAGATGTAGGGTGTGGCGATGTTTTTGATGCTTTTGCAATAATTGGAATGTTGAACAAACATACCCTGGAAGAATCTGTATTATTTGCAAATTTCGTAGCAGGGCTAAAAGCTAAAAAATCATTAGGAGAACATATATCTCTTGACGATATTGAAACAGAACTGGAAAAGGATTCGTTTAGTAACTATGTTTCGAGAAATTCTAAGCTCATGGATGAAATATTGAAGAATTTTAGAACACATAGAATTCAATATCAATACCAGTAAGCATTCATTTTATAGAATTCAACTTTCAATCATAACGGTAATTGAGTTTAATTTTGCATCAGTGCATGAATATAATTGACATATAAAAGTACTAAGATTTACGCGGTTGCCTGCTTTGCAGGCAACTTTTAAATTACCTTTTTTCTAATGCATAGATTGGATTTTTATGAATTGATTAACAGCATCTCATTAATAATCTACTTGTTGCAAACTGTCTAATTGCTGTTATTGTATTAAAAAAATATATTATGTACTTACAGAAAAATGTTTCGACCGCTTAAGTCCAGCTTTTATGCACGACATTACTCATAATCATTAGATAGCTTTTCCAAACACTTTTACAACAGACTTTAGTTCTTCCATCAAATTGCCAAATTGTTGAAATGTTAAGGATTCTTCTCCATCAGATAGTGCACATTCTGGACATGGATGAACTTCTACCATCAAACCATCAGCGCCAGCTGCAATACTTGCTTTGGACATCGGATTTATTAGAGACCTTTTTCCAGTAGCATGACTAGGATCTACAATTACTGGCAAATGTGTTAACTCTCTTAGTAAAGGTACTACACTCAAATCGAGTGTGTTTCGTAGCGCAGTTTCAAATGTACGAATTCCTCTTTCACAAAGTATGACATCGGGATTGCCTTGACTTAAAATATACTCAGCTGATAAAAGCCACTCTTTAACTGTGGCAGACATCCCACGTTTTAACAGCACTGGCTTATCTGATTTACCGACTTCATCTAATAACTGATAGTTTTGCATATTCCGTGTGCCAATTTGAAGTACATCAGCATATTCAGCTACGAGTTTAACATCAGTTGGAGTCATTACTTCTGTAACAATCTTTAATCCTGTCTCATCTTTTGCCTCAGCTAATATCTTTAACCCTTCCTCTTTTAATCCTCTAAACGAATATGGAGAGGTTCTTGGTTTGAATGCTCCTCCTCGTAAAAAATCTGTTCCAATTGATTTAAGAAAATGAGCTTCTTCGATTAAGCTTTCTTGGTTTTCAACAGCACATGGACCTGCTATCATTATTATTTTATTCCCACCCACCTTAACTCCGTCGACGTCTACAATAGTCTTTTCATTCTGGAATTCTTTACTCGCAAGCTTATATGGAGTTTTAATTATCTGTGATTCAATATACTCTGGTATATCTGTTACATTACCATTGCACACAATAATTCTGCATCCTTTATAGTTAACCACATAATTTTCAATATTGTCAGCACTTAATTTTGATTCCATTTCATGAATCTGTTCGGAAGTGCAATCTCTTTTAAATTTTAGTATCATATAATACCCCATAAATTTCCGTTAATTTAACTGCGTTTGTTTCTATTATTCTCTACCGTTTGACAATCGTAGCCATAAAGATTCAAATTTATAACGAACCTTAACATATTCAGTATTTAATTAATTTTTGTATTTTTTCAACAATGCCTATTACATTTACATGTACCTTTTTTAGAGTCTTTTCAAAAGAGTAAAATCAGGATTTATTAAAATATATAATAAATGTTGAGGAAAATCGGTGCAATTTGTCATGATTTCTCACTTAGCCGAAAACACATGAATGTTCTTTTTGATTTTCTGCCGTTGCAGTTGCTAATTGCACGAACTTCTCAATCGTGTCTTTATAACATCAAATATAAAACTCTTAAAATTAAAAGACCTTAATAAGAATTCAATTTTCTTTTTCAACACCCAGGGAACCTGCATAACATATGACAAACGTACTGACTCTAACACCAGGAACATTTCTTCAGAGTAGTTTTGATAAAGTCGGCGATGGCCGTAAATACGAAGAAATAGAGCTCAAAACAACAGGAACGAAGACAACATTTACTGCCAAAATTCCTATTCAGCTACATCCTGGCACGACCATAACCGGAGATGAAAAAGCAATCATCCAGCTAATACCATATGCTTCGACGTGCCTCTGGAAGCCACAGGTGCCGATTTTCAGTTTCTCTGGAGAAAATTATCTGTTTGAAGGGTTCACATTTGATGGGCTGGCTGATAAGCAGAGTGTGCTTCACGGGAAAGGTTACCATAATCTATTTGGAGGAAGCAGGGCTTCAAACGTCAAAATCCGGAACGTGAAAATTCAAAATTCAATAGGTGATGGTGTCAGGATTTTAGACTCCAGAGATGTAACCTTTTCTGAAAACAAAATATACGGCGTCGGGCATGATGGTTTTTATTGTGAAAGATGTGTTGACGTAGAAGCTTCAGGAAATGAGATCTATACAAGGATCAATTCAGGCCTGCGCTCTAAAGGTTCCAGGAATGTGATTTTCCAGGACAATATAATAAAGAGCACTGCGAAGTATAAACCTCGTACAGGCCCAGGAATTCAGGTTGAAAACTCCAGGGCAAACGAAACTACATCGAATGTCCAGATACTCAATAATGTTATTGATGGTGAGTAGTGTTTCAATGATGGGTACAAGGTTTCCTAGTACCACATATGGCTCGCGGTGATATCTATGGGTAGTTGGTATTAGGCGTGGGTGTAAGGGGTCCAAGACCTGTCGCATGGCTTGGGCAGTACATGTGGGTAGGCTGTCTTATTCTTTACGTGTAAAGACTGAATGAAACTTTAGGTATATCTTCATAGTTTTTCCTAAAGCTGGTTTCATTGTCAGGTCTTTCAAGTAGGTTATATATTGTCCTAAATTGTTATAAGTTATTTATTCTTGAAAGTATTTTACCTTCAATAATTTGCACAATAACAGACGCGACATTGATGTTTATGTCAAATGGCGATTCTTATACGGTTAAAGACGCTCTTGATTATCTGTCAAAGATTGAGATAAATAATCTCCATATGACTTATCACTTTAATATAAGAGCAGATGAACGTAAGAGTGATATATACCCAGATGCAAATGGAGTAGTAAATATTATCCTCAATGATACTCCATGTGGTATACTCAAACAATCAGAAGAAAAATTTAAATTAATCTATAATCTCAACGATGATGATGATTTTGTGGTTATTATAAGCATAAAGAATTCGGATCCAGTTAGAATTAATTTAATAAGTTGCTTCCCTGATGAAGCCAAAAAGCGGAGGAGAGAAGATGTCTAGGGGGATTGAACTTAGTAAATATGACTATGACTTGGAAAACGATAGTGCTTTCTTTTATGGTACTGGTAAAAAGTACAAGAAATCTATGGATTTAGATGGTATAATACTTGATATGAGCGAAGACGATTACGTAATGGCTATTGAGATACTAGATGCATCAAAAAAATTTAACGTTTTAAAAGCAGATTTACAAAACTTGAAAAGTTTTGATGCCGATATTGAAATTCATAAAGAAACTATCAAAATAGCTATGAAAATTACTATAGTTAAAAGAAACAACTCAATTAGTAAATGTATGGAAGCAGTTGGGTTAAATAGTATGAACCTTCCGATCAGCAATCAAGAAATTGCATTATGTTGCTAATTTTACTTCTTTTTTAACCCAAAGTTGTGGGCACAAGTTCTTGAAAAACATATGCACAAGATTCTCTCTACAAATCCTTTAAAATATTCTTTTTGATTTTCCGCCATTGCGATTGCCAGTTGTATAAACTTCTCAATCGTGTCCTGAATGGGAACATTTACTACCTTAAATAATTCGGTTTCTTTATCCAGATATGTAAATGAGGTATCAATGGACTCATATAACACAACTTCACCATCAAGAAAACGATACCGAAATTCCTCGATCTCATTTGCGCATTTCGTAACAGCAAATATAAACGCCATCCTCCAGTCGAGATCTCTGGTAGCACCTGAGAATTTTGAAACACCTTTTTTCCTTCCCATCTATTTTTTATGATGAAAAAAGATTGTCTCTGCACATGTGACCAGAAATCATAAGTATCCATAGATATTAATAAGTTATTAACTAATATCTGTTTCTTACACAATCATTACAGACTTACGGAAGTGAATAAATGGCAGAGGCATTAAATTCTGATAAGGTAAGACCTTCTCCAACTCTCAATACTATCATAATGGTAGAAGATACTATACAAAACTCTCCAAATAGTGTCATAACGATTCCGGAACTCAAAAAAGCACTTCCACGCCAGGTAAACCATAACACTTTAATGATTATTTTGGAATATCTTGAGAAAAGTAATAAAATAGTTGTAGGGTTAAGAGGGATAACGTGGATTCACAACACAAACAAGAATTTAAGAAATGTTGCGGTTTACGGACGTGAGCTCTAAAGTGTGAATAAGCTATGAAGCGTGTAAGTGTAAGATTAACTCCTGAAGCTGAGAAAATATATGAATCTCTTATAAGTAAGGCTTCGCACTCAAAGCAGGAGGAGACAATTCTTAATGCTTTTCATCAGAAAATAGAGTTAATAAAAAACGATGTTCATTATGGAAATCCAGTTGCTAAAAGATTAATCCTTCCGAATATAAAACTAAATATGAAGTAAAGAACCTGTTTAGAGTAGAACTTCCCGGTTTCTGGAGAATGCTTTACACACTTACAGCTGGTAATCCGGATATTGACACTCTCGTAATAGTGATCGATATAATTGATCATAAAAAATACGATAAAGTATTTGGTTACAAGAGGTAAATTTTTCCTTCACTTTTCCTTTGCCTTTACTTTTTCCTTGAATCTAACATCCGTGTACTAAATATGCGTAAACGTTATCCACGGCAGGGTATAGAATTTGTATTATCCATGGTATCGTGAAAATGGGAATCAAATGTAAAAAATTCTAAAAAGCCACAGACTCTTTCCTTGATAGCTACTGATGCCGATTTTAAGCATGGAAAAGTATTGAAATTTAAAAAATATAATTGTCTACTATAAAAAACAGATTAAGAGTCAAAGCATTAACATACTCCAAAACATTAAAAAAGGCATTATCAAGTCTATGAGGTCTCTGAACCATTTCAGCTACAGTCGAGCCTATAATTTTTTATATCCCTCTATCCCTCTTATAGACCTGATAGTACCGCTAATGCCACATTTAATTATTCAATAGTTACAAAAGCCACGGATCATTTTCGGGTTCAATGCATGGATCACCATTAGTATCAATCTCCCTGCACGAATCTTTTTTCATTGTAGGTTGATTTAACTCAGGATGTTTATTGTTTGCTTCATAATTGGCTTTTCTTGAAGTACGCGCTGGCAAATTTAAGTCAACGGTTGATATATCTATTTCCAATGCTTTTGCAACACCTTCACCATATACGGGATCTGCCTGATAGCAATTGTAAATATGCCTGTGCTTGATTTGGAGAGTAGAATCTCCCATATTTCTGGCAGTATTTTCAAACAAAACCTGTTGCTGATCAGGAGTCATAGCTCTGAATAACTCTCCTGGCTGGGTGTAATAATCACTGTCATCTTCTCTGAAATCATACCTCCAGATATCTGTTGAACCTGTTTTTTCAACTGGAAGTGCGTATTGAGGTTGATCGTTCCAATTTCCATAGCTATTGGGTTCATAATGCAGTTGACTTCCTCTATTGCCATCAACTCTCATCTGTCCATCTCTATGGAAGCTATGATAGTTTTTAACACCCTGAGGAGAATTCACAGGTATTTGATGGTGATTTACACCTAATCTATACCTCTGTGCATCTCCATAAGAGAACAAACGTCCCTGTAACATACGGTCCGGGGAAAAACTAATTCCAGGGACTACGTTAGCTGGTGAAAAAGCAGCCTGTTCCACGTCTGCAAAATAGTTTTCAGGATTCTTGTTTAATTCAAATTCACCCACAGGTATCAATGGAAAATCCTTTTTATGCCACATTTTAGTTAGGTCAAAGGGATTATTCTTCATAGAATTGGCCTGTTCCTCTGTCATAACCTGTATATACATTTTCCATTTTGGAAACTTGCCTTTTTCAATAGCTTCGTAAAGGTCTCTTTGATGACTTTCACGGTCCATTCCGACAACTTTTGCAGCTTCCTGGTCTGTGAGGGTTCTTATACCCTGTTGTGACCTCAAATAGAACTTTACCCATACACGTTCATTATTTTTGTTTATTAAACTGTAGGCATGGCTACTAAATCCATGCATGTGCCTGTAAGAAGAAGGTATTCCACGATCACCCATAATAATAGTTACCTGTAGCAGAGCTTCCGGTAAAGATGTCCAGAAATCCCAATTGGTATTTGGGCTACGCATATTGGTACGTGGATCACGTTTAATAGCGTGGTTTAGATCAGGAAACTTTAAAGGGTCTCTAAAAAAGAATACAGGCGTATTATTCCCTACCATGTCCCAGTTTCCTTCTTCAGTGTAAAACTTCAAAGCAAAACCGCGGATATCACGCTCTGCATCAGCCGCTCCACGCTCACCAGCTACAGTAGAAAAGCGTGCAAACATTTTGGTTTGTTTTCCGATTTCAGAAAATATGGCTGCTTTAGTGTAATTGGTTATATCATGAGTTACAGTAAATGTCCCAAATGCTCCTGAGCCTTTTGCATGCATTCTGCGTTCTGGAATTACTTCCCTGTCAAAATGTGCTAATTTTTCCAAAAACCAGATCTCTTGAAGCATAAGGGGTCCGCGTCTACCGCTTGTCATGCTATCCTGATTGCTTTCCACCGGAGCTCCTGCTACTGTAGTTAATTCAGTATTATCCCCCACTGTTTGATTTCTGCTTGGAAGCGGCTGACCTAATTGATTTTTATCCATTGGATTCTTACAGTTGTCGCCTTTCATAAGATACCCTCAACTATGTGTCTCATGTAACTTTTTTATGTTAACGTTAAGACCTTATCAAGTCCATTAGAAAAAAATCATTTCTAGCAGAATTTAAGCATGTAAATCATTTCTTCCCCGAAGACCTGACAAGAACTCAAAACCTTTTCCCCTGTAAAGGCAAATGTTTTTAGTATTTTTTACTTTTCTAAGATATAATTTAAACCTTATATTATCTCTGGTTAACATTTATTGCTATATCTTTTTCCAGCGCCAATGTCATTATTTTTCAAGGTACCTTCATCTTGTAATTTTAATATTTTATGCACAGGAGTTACTGTGAAACCTAATATTCTGAGGACATAACTTTAAAAAAAGTAAAAATTAGTGAACTATTGGTCATCCATTATGCTCATTTACACTTTATCCAGGTATTTCTGCAGCTTATCCGCAAGTTTGCCAATATGAATACCATCAACAAATGCATGATGAACCTGGACTGAAAACGGCATCATAAACTTACCTTCTCTTTCCTGATATTTTCCCCAATCAAACATGGGCTGCGCTTTTTCCCTGTTTCCGAAACCCGTGTGCGAAATATGCGTAAATGTTATCCACGGCAGGGCAGAAAATTGATATACATCATTTTCTACAGGTCCCGTAAAATGTTCTTTTTGATTTTCTGCCGTTACGATTGCCAGTTGTACAAACTTTTCAATCGTATCCTGCATGATTCATTATCGTTTTCTCTTCCTATCATTTGAATGATTCTGAAATCAAAATATTTAAAACATGGCAACTTCTGCCTAAAAATTTAGAAAAAAGAAAATAGTTTCTGTATATAGTCTCTTTGTTAATGTATCATTCCTCTAAATGCTTTTTTTTGCACAATTACACGTACATGTAAATATAAATTTGTAAATAGTTGAGTTTATTTGGATCAATCATTTAGATAAATATTTCAAACAACTTCATAAGAAAGTATTAATCAATTTTTCAATTACTTCCTGAAAGGATGAAACGCCCCGTAATGAATTAATCGATTTTTTATTTTTGCCTTTTAAACGGCTCAACCGAATACTTTCACTTTCCTGCTGACCTGCATGAATTTTTCTGAAGCCAAAATTCTGGCCGTCCCCGGCTACATGGTTGATATTCGGGGATCAGACTTCCCGGCGCGGCTAATGATTTCATTTTTATCTACTGTACGCAGGCGGGTTCAAGCGGAGCGCGGCGAGTGGAAAGAAAGAACGAGAAATGCAATTGCGGGCATTCAGGAATAATAAAAACTAATTAAACAGGGAGCGTCTGGAATTAAACCCAAAGGAAAATTGTCTCCATCACCGGCTGGAACCTCAAAATCCTATTTGATAATTCGGCGCGGCTTTGAGTCAATATAGTTCTAGGGTCCGGTTTTTGACTTCATGGGAGAGTTGGTTAAATATTAAGTTAATTCCGAAGAAGCATGGAAATAAAGTCGTGGTGGAAGTTCTGGCAACAGAGTAAAAGTCTGTATTCTATTCACTATAGGTCCCTAAAAAGATGGTAAAAAAGGCATTTAAGGCTTTTAAATTGGAGAAGAAGGAATCCAGTTATTACTGGAAGTAATTATCGGGCAGCCTGTTCAGGTTGGGGTGGCCGCACGCAATTTGATTTTAGCATAAATCTCCCACCCGTAGTCAACGACCTCTGTCCATTGGTCCGAAGGCATCGGAAGGGTACATTTTGACATCGTAGTGGCACGAACTACTGGCCGTCGTTCTTATTTTCGTGCCTGGGTTTTTGCAGGAGCAGTTCATTGCTCCTGCCGATGCCAATCGATCAATGGTTAGTTATAATGCAATGCACAGACGAACGGTGTCTAACAGTTTTTGTGCCTGGGTTTATGGCCTTTTCTGGAGGGGTTGTTCATCCTATTTACCGGCTTTGGCAATCTTATTTCCGGTCTTTCAATTACAATCTTCTTCAGAGCAGGTAGTGCCTGTTCCTTAATATCTACATCATTGTCTTTCAGCACACTCATGAAATTAGCATGGTCATTTTTGGAAAGGATATTTATCGCTTTTCCTTCTGTTCCTGCTCGTGCAGTCCTTCCAATCCTGTGAATATACTGTTTACTTTCCCTAGGAATATCATAATTGTAAACATGGGAAACACCCTGTATATCAAGTCCTCTTCCGGCTACATCTGTGCATACAAGGACACATATGTTCCCGGAATGGAATTTTTCCATTATGCGAGTTCGTTCGTTCTGTGTCAATCCTCCATGAATTGCCACGGCATTGATACTTGATTTTCTCAGGTTTTTTGCGACCTTTTCAGTGTTTCTTTTTGTGTTGCAGAAAACCATCCCGAGGTTTGACTTCTCATTTTGTAGAAGGTACACAAGCAGAGATAATTTCATGTCATCCTGTACTTTATAAACGACCTGATTCAATTTTTGCGGGTCGATATAAGACTCTGCTGATACTCGAACCGGGTTTTCCATGTACTTGCGGGAAAGCTGGACAATATCTTTTGTAATGGTCGCAGAGAACAAAAGGGTCTGCCTTTTTTGAGGACATTCCTTGATAATTTTTTCTACATCCACTTTGAATCCCAGATCAAACATATGGTCTGCCTCATCAATGACAAGGGTTTTCATATTATTGAGTTTGATGGTATTTCTGCTGATATGATCGAGTAGCCTACCGGGTGTCCCCACAACAACCTCGGCATTCTTTAATTCTTTAATTTGTGGATTGATCCCTACACCGCCATAGATAGATGCGATATTTAACGGGTCGTATTTTGAGAATTTCCTGAAAGAATTTGCCACCTGCTCCGCCAGTTCTCTTGTAGGGGTCAGGATCAAAGCCTGAATTCCTTTTCCTTTTTCGGAATTTTGTAATATGCCGGAAGCAAATGCGAGTGTTTTTCCGGAACCTGTTGCGGCTCCGGCTATAACATCTTCCCCAGCAAGTATTAGGGGAATTGATTTTTCCTGTACTGCTGTAGGGCTTTCAAAGCCATGATCATCTATTGATTTCAAAACAGCATTACTGAGACCTAGTTTTTTAAAATTATTCATAGTTATACTTTCCGTGATTTTTCTGAAAAAGCTACTTAATTGCTTTTTCATATTCATATATTTAAGACATATTAAAAACAATTAAGAGCTATAAGCACAACTTTAGAAAAGTTAAGATTAATTTACTGCTTAAAAGTTAGTAATCGCTTATAACGGTGAACTTTCCCTTATACCTTTGCCTATTTTGATGATGTGATTACCCAGCATTCATTGTTCTTCCAAAGGTTCCGTTTGTAATAGTGTGCCGCTTCATGCAAGAGCCGTTTCTGGTTTGTTTGCGCGCCACCACGTCCAATATACCGCATAACACTGCAAGGCTCACTCATCTATCATTAGATAATATCTATAATTAGATAATATCTATATCCTGTATCGCTTCTGGCTTATATGGAAGATTCTCATAATGCCAATGGACAAATATGAGATGGCACTCACAAAAAACAAATAAATAATTCTGTCAATACAGAAACAATAGCTGCAATACTGATGGGAACTCTCACCATGGTATACATGCCTATCATCACAATTTCTTTAAACCCAAATACTCCCGGAGTAGGGACCACAGAGATAATCCAGAGTATAAGGGACAGGGACACCAGCTGGAGGATGGAAATATCATATCCAATACTGGGAAAGAGGATGTATGATTTGGAATAAATGAATGAGTACATGAGCACTGCGAGGCACACATTCTTTGTAAGGGACTTTTTATCCTTCAGAATTGAGGTGTAGGTTTTTTTGAACTCCGTAAGGTTGGGTAGTCCACCAGTAGTCGATTGACAATTATTCCAAATTAATCGAAATCCAGTTTCTGCTCTTTCTGTTCCCACATTTTTGGCGCCCCACATTTTTGGCGCTACTGTGTTCATCCTGCTGTACGAGCAAATAAACGCACGCAAAAGCCATGCTGAAGAGAACGTTATGAAAACATCAATCACGTATTAGTGAACGACCAAAATTTTCAAAAGGATGTAAATTTGGGTGGAAATAGGTTGCGATACCTGCAAAAATGAGTTAATTTGACAATGTCAAGTTAAAAGGCAGAAGGCTTCGAATTAGCCTTCTTTATATTATTCTCTCTCACTGATTAAATAATAAACAACTGGCTGAGAATGGGAGGCTGTTAGAGCCTGGGAGCAAGCTCCCCACGGAGAAGGGCATTTGTTATAGATTTCAGTGAAATTTAATGAAGATTGAATATATATAGACAGGCAGAGTACATAATATAAGAGGTTTTAATATGTCAAAAATCATAAAAACCGGCATGAGTGATGAGCAGAAAGCCAGGCGGCACAAATTCGACCCCAAATGGGTAGACCCGGACGGCATGACTTACGAAGAATATCAGGCTGCAATGAATAAGATGTGGCCCAGAATGGCAGAACCGGACAGGAAAGGCATAGACCTGCACCCGGACGATCCCAGACGGCGGTTTATAGCGACCAGCGAGGGTGTAATCTTCAGTCAAGCGTCCCCCTTAACCGAAGAAGACAGGCTCGAATCGGACCGGTTTTGGGACAGCATAGCCCTTGCCAGGGACCAGTCCGGGTACCGTGACCCCCAAGAAGAAGAAGCACTGAAAAAATTATAAGATAGACGATACAAAATTTAAGTGCGAGGGTGGGATTCTAAACTCCTTATCCTTCAATCAAACTACGACATGTAAGGCAAAGTCCTCTTTTATTCATAGTTTTAATTCATTTGTATTCGGTTAAGGATTTTGAGCTGCTGATCTCGATTTCGACGGAAAAACTCAAACCCAAATGTTTAGTGTTTAAATTGAAATCGATATCAGATTCCAGTTTTGCATTTGATGAATAATTTAATAAATTTTATGAAAATCAATGCAATTGATAACGATTTTTCCTTAACCGATGACCAATGAGTTTTAATTGAGTGTCCGTAACATGCTTCTCTTTGTAGGGAAATTGCTTTTCAAAATCCTCCAGCTCCTCATTTTCTATTTTAAAAACCTCGTCCTCATAAAATTTTCCAGAAATGCCCCTCAAGCTACCATCATAGAGTTCTAATGCCATAAATGCATCAAAATTATCGCCCCAGGATGTCTGGATATCATATTCTTTAGCATTGACAAAACCAAAACGATGATAATAGTCAGGGTTTCCAAAAATAATAATACCCTTATATCCCAGCTGCCTTGCCCTTTCGATAGAATGATTCATTAATAAAGAACCGATCCCCTGCTTTTGATATGATGGCGATACTGTTAATGGACCCATACATAAAACTTCGAATTCTTTACTTTCTTCATTCAGGATCTTAGCTCTTGAATAAATAATATTGCCGACGATTGTATCCTTATCATATGCAACAAAATCCAATTCTTTTACAAATGCAGGTACTTTTCTTATTTTATGCACTACAAGATGTTCATCACATCCTGGTTTGTATAAATCCCAGAATGCTTCTCTTGCCATGTATTCTACACTTTTGAAGTCCTTTTCTTCTTCTAATCTGATAGAAATGTTCATTGTCGTTTACTCCTCACTTCTAAAATAAATCCGTCTATGCAATGACTGAAAATAAAATTACACCACTTTCGCATAAAATTTAAAATCTTTTACTGTATTTGTTTGCATTTGGCTTTCTGAGATAATCCCATAGTGCAACTTAAGGAGATCTTCCCAGATCTCAGCCTACATTCGTTTCCCTGAAACTAAATTTTTTTCTGTGAAACTAAATTTTTATTTCCATGTTTATAATTTTTACAACAGAACCGGAAAAACTATAGGTGTGGCCTACTAGTGAGTAAGTCCTATCTAGTATAATCATTTAGAAACATCAGTCTATGGAGATGGAAGCATGCTGGAAAGCCGAATTATAGCTGCACAATCTGATGACAAATATATAGAAAGGATGCGCTTTGAAGGCGAAATGATTTCGGACATCGATATCGCAAGGATAGAATTTGAATCAGTACAATTTATAGAATGCCAGTTCAACAAATGTGATTTTTCAAAAGCCAGCTTTTACAATTCGGTATTTGATAACTGCAATTTTGCAAATTGCATTTTTATGGACAGCTACTGGAAAGACTCCAAAATATTAACGTGCAAGGGCGATGGCAGCAACTTCAGCAAGAGCCACATGAAAGAAACCTCTTTAGCGGATGGTTCCTTTCGATATGCAGATTTTTCAAGTTCTGTATTGGAGAACTGCACCATTCGTGACTGCAATTTCACGGAAGCCTTCTTATCCGAGATTCGGTTAAAGAAGCCCATGCTGAAAGCAGTTAATTTCACTGAAACGGATTTCTTTAAAACCTCACTCAAAGACATCGACTTATCGGATTGTATCATTGACGGGATCACAGTATCCGATACACGCAACGAACTCAGAGGAGCTACAGTTAATGCCGGGCAAGCAATAGAACTCGCTGCGTGGATTCTGGGAATCAAAATTGTGTAAGGTATTGGCTCACTCACATATTTCTTACATGCAGATGTTTTTCTGTTAAACCTACGTATTCTGAAAACATAACTTCAAGAAAAGTAAAAATTAGTGAACTATTGGTCATCCATTATGCTTATTTACACTTCATTCAAATATCTCTGCAACTTATCCGCAAGTCTACCAATATGAATACCATCAACAAATGCATGATGAACCTGGACTGCAAACGGCATCATTAATTTGCCTTCTCTTTCCTTATATTTTCCCCAATCAAATATGGGCTGTGCTTTTTCCCTGTCTCCGAAATCCGTGTGCGAGATATGCGTAAACGTTATCCACGGCAGGGCCGAGAATTGATATACATCGTTTTCTACAGGCCCTGTAAAATGTTCTTTTTGATTTTCCGCCATTGTGGTTGCCAGTTGTACAAATTTCTCTATCGTATCCTGCATGGGAACATTTACTACCTTAAATAATTCCGTTTCTTTATCCAGATATGTAAATGAAGTATCAATGGACTCATATAACACAACTTCGCCATCAAGAAAACGATACCGAAATTCCTCGATTTCATCTGCGCATTTCGTAACGGCAAATATAAACGCCATCGTAAATGACCAGTTATTTTCTTTAACGCTCTTTTTAAAATTCGTCACATCAAGTTCAAAACTCACACAATATTGAGGCTGCACTGCATTTCTGTATATTTGGCAATACTCTTTTCTTTTCCAGGTTTCAAAATTTATTATCTGGTATCTGTTTCCCATGTTTACCCTTCATTCAGTATAATCCACATTACAATATATATCTTTTTTAATTTCACGATCAGGCAGAGGTCTGTTAATAGAATATATAATGGCACAACATAGATCGTTCAATCATACAAAAAGAAAGTGTTCACAAATGGCAAAATCTATTGAACTCGGGATTGTTCTTAAAGGAGAAGATGCAGAGAGGTTTTTTGAATATAATGAAAATCCGAAGTTTTAGACGAATGAATAGCAATGTTCATTGAAGGCGAGGAAATTATGAGCAAAACAGAAGAAAAGTTTCTTGCAATACCTTCTCGCGTGGTTCCAGTTTGCATCACCTGAAGGAGTATGCGAGCGGTCTTCTTAAAAAAGAACTATGAAAAAGAGATTATTCAAATGTTAACATATAAAGATATAGATTGTGGAAAACATGCCTGAAAGGGCTCTGTGTAGTTGACGGTTTTTTTCCCTCTGAACAACTTTGGATCTTACCGAAAATTTATCCCAGACCCTGTAGACTACACAGTACTGATTTTACTCTCCCTTTACTTCTATTCCTCCGCCTTTTGCTTCTCTTAATCTTTGATTTGATGCTCTCAGTTCATCCCTGATTTCCATGAGAATTTTTTCTATAGTATCAAGCCTTTTGTTTATGTCTTCGTGTGTTGTATTGTCTCCCATATTATATAGATAGATTAATAATAATTAAATGCTATGCATCGTAAAGTTTCTAAGTATATCAACAGGATATACTCAGTAAGAAGCCATCTTGAAATTAAATCATTTATAATTAGTGTGCGACTTTGCGATCAAATAGATATTCTCCTCAACGCCCGAATGCCCACATAGTGGGCAGATATCGGGCGGTCACTATCAAAAAAGAAGAATCTACTGGAGCTTAAAAACGCTTGCAAGCTGTACATGTCGGTAACAACCTAAAAGTCATTAATTTATCTGCTTAAATCTCGGAAAATCTATTAATAAATCTTGAGCAAGTTTTCCATTATCTTGATGTAAGAATGGATTCGAGTTTTCAGACAATCTCTAAGAGCTATTTATGCAGGGAAGTTTTTTGAAAAAATAAAAATCCTGGCAGCAGAAGAATTCCCAGAACCGTAATCGAAGGATTTTATGGGTTCGAACTCCACTCCTCAAACTAAAT
Organism: Methanosarcina spelaei; assembly: GCF_002287235.1. Classification (GTDB taxonomy): domain Archaea; phylum Halobacteriota; class Methanosarcinia; order Methanosarcinales; family Methanosarcinaceae; genus Methanosarcina; species Methanosarcina spelaei. Next base: position 618 of record NZ_LMVP01000515.1, on the reverse strand, counting down.
AACGGGATAATATGGATCTCAAATTTTTGTGCGTTACTGCAACAATCAGCAATACTGATTTATTAGAACAGGATGTTACAAGTTCGTAATATAAAGTTTAATCTGAATAAAAATAGAATTCTTTGCACGTATTTGTATAGGATTTCCGCACAGTTGTTTTTTCTGAAGTTTCCTTCTATAAAAATTCTGTTATTTATATCTTCTCTTTTTCCTATGAGGGTGCAGTTAATCTAACATTTTTCATGTTTGCTGTTAATCTTTCTGGCACGCTTTTCGAAAAACCAATCGAAAAATACTTATATAAATTTTAATCAATCGCACATTTTATGACACAAAATATATATAATCCCACCACACGGGGAAAATATTTATATATATGTAAGGGGTAATGAGCTTCCGTTATCCGGCAAGTGAATAACTAATTCCTGACCGGCCAAACGTGAAAACAAAAAGAAGTGATAAATGGGATGGCAAATCAAGAGATATTTGACAAGCTACGCGACGCAATCGTAAATCAGAACGTTGCAGGCATTGCGCAATTAACCCAGGAAGCCCTTGACGCGGGAATTCCGGCGCTTGATATTATTACGAAGGGCCTTTCCGTTGGAATGAAAATTG
>NZ_LMVP01000514.1 GCF_002287235.1 Methanosarcina spelaei | reverse complement strand
CGGGGAAGTTTTCCATCCCCGCAGCAAGCTAGCGGGGTATTCGACTGAAATAAAAATATATTTATCAGTGTGCGAGGGTTGCCCAGCACGGTCAAAGGCGCCAGACTTAAGATCTGGCATCGAAGGATTTCGTGGGTTCGAATCCCACCCCTCGCACTAGCTTTTTCACATCGAATTTTGGATTTTGCCTTTTTTACCTTTTTTATACAGGAGTACTACAAGCAGGCTAGCTACTCCGTAATATATCTCAAAGCCTGGTGTTTTCAAGATTTCTTTTTGTTCTTTCTGTGGTTCTTTATTCTCTGTATTGTTGTTAATTGTTTCAGGGTAATCAACCTCTATTACCGATACAATTTCTTCAGATGAGGTTTTTGATGTGCCCGTTATCACAAACGAAGAGAACCCTGAAGTCTCGGCTGTAAAATACATGAATTTATTGTCTTCGCCTGACAGGGTTACAGGTAATTGCTCCCACTTTTTATCACTATACCTGTTTAAAGTGATTGAATCCTCATTGATCTTTTTATCATTTATCCAGGATTTTTCAACCTTGAAACAGACAACTGGATTTTCAATGTTCTTTGAAGTTGCAACCCCTCCATTCCCAACCCAGATGTTAAAGGATTTGTAAACTTCTCCATAAGGCAGTTTGGAAACCAGAGTTGATTTCCCTTTGAGCTGTTCGGCAATTGTTGTGGTCTTGCCAAAGGTTTTCTTTGAATCAAAGCTCACATACACAACACAGGTTGCATTCTTTGGGAAATCAAACTTTACAGTTTTTTCATTTGTAACAAATGCCTGTGAAAGTTCTTTTATCTGGACATTCTTTGCAGGTTCAGGGGAACCGCCTGCACCGCCGCCATCGCTGCTTCCACTGCTGCTGTGGCTACTTCCTCCACTGCTTTCACTGCTTGTTTCTAGGACAGTTATTTGGGCAGTTTTTAGGGAAGTGCCATTCGCATTGCCTGCTGTCAGGTTAACAGCATAGGTTCCTGCTGCAGAATAAGTATGCAGTGGGTTCTGCTCGGTTGAAGTCGCACCATCTCCAAAGTCCCAGCTCCTTGATGTTGAGTGTTGTGACAAGTCAGTAAACTGGACGGAAAGAGGAGTATAGCCGCTTGTAACATTGGCGCTGAAGTCTACTGCAGGTATTATCGGTTTCGTTTTTTCCTTTGAGATGGTACAAATGTAGATATCCGATCCTCCTTTGCGGCGGTCCTGCCACACTATCCTATTATCATAGATAGCTGGAGACTCCTGATTTGACTCATCGTTGGTAATCTGAGTTTCCTTGGAAGTGGCGAGATTGTATATGTAGATATCCCAGTTCCCAGTGCGCTTATCTTCCCACACTATCTTATCACTATAGATCGCAGGAGAATCAGCTGATCCACTGTTAGTAATCTGAGTTTCCCTGGAAGTGGAGAGATCATACATGTAAATATCCCTATCCCCGCTTCCATTGTGATAATTAATCAACATTATCCTATTACCGTAGATCTCAGGGAAAAATGTTGCTTTTCCGTTGGAGTTTATTTGAGTTTCCTTGGAAATGGAGAGATCATACATGTACATGTCAGAGACTCCTTTGCGGCGGTCCTGCCATACTACTCTATCACCATAGATAGCTGGAAACTCCTGGTTTGACTCATGGGTGGTAATTTGAGTTTCCTTAGAAGTGGAGAGATCGTACATGTAAATATCCGGAAGTCCATTTCGATAATCATCCCAGACTATCCTTTCACCGTAGATATCAGGATGTCTGTTACCGTAGGTACCAGGATGGTCTTGATCTGATTCATAGGTACTGATTCGAATTTCCGTGGAAGTAGAGATGTCATACATGTAGATGTCGTATTGTCCATTACGATCATCCTGCCACACTATTCTATCACCGTAGATTGCAGGATATATCTGATTTGATTCATTGGTAGTGATTCTAGTTTCCTTGGAAGTGGATAGATCGTACATGTAGATATCGTAGTTTCCGTTGCGAAAATCCTGCCACACTATTCTGTTATCATATATATCAGGATGGGATGCTAATTCGCTGGTGGTAATCCGGGTTTCAGTGCCAATGTTGGGACCATTTTCTGTAAGTACAGTTATTGTACCAGTTTTTGAGGTAGTACCGTAAGCATTTCTTACTGTCAGGTTAACAGTATAGGTTCCTGGTGTTGTATATGTATAAACAGGACTTACCTCAGTTGAGTCTGCTTTTCCATCACTATCGAAGTCCCATACTCTTGACATTGCATTTTGAGATATGTCATTAAACTGTACCGTCAGGGGAGCATAGCCCTCGGTAACGCTACTATTGAAGTTTGAAACTGGAGCATTTGGGTCTGTAACGACTATGTAATTTGGCTTTGTCGCTGTACTATTACCCACAGCATTTCCTACAGTAAGACTTACTGTGTAACTCCCTGGCTTCGTAAAAGTATGGGTTGCATTCATGGTATGCTTTGAGTAAATGCCGTCTCCAGTGTCCCAATGCCAGGAAGTTGGGACTCCTCCAGTGCTTGTATCAGTGAATAACACAACTAAAGGTGCAGTTCCAGAAGTTACGTTCGCGGTAAATTCAGCTACAAGCGGATTTTGTACTGTTGATGAGAGGTCATATAGAAAAATGTCTCTAACATCCGGGTTTTCCGGATTGCGAAGATCTGCATATATGATTTTATCTTCATAGATAGATGGACTAAACGCCCTGGTACTGGTTGTTATGCGGTTTGTCCTGGCAGTGGATATTTCATACATGTAGATGTCACTGCTATGAGATTCACTTAATGTATATACTATCCTATCGCCGTCTATTGCAGGATCATATGCATTTCCAGTATTGGTGACCTGAGTTGTTTTATGTGAAGCCATATCATACATATATACTTTGTACGATTCTGTCCATACTACGACATTTCCGTAGATGTCGAGTTTGGATACATAGCTGTCTGCAGTTGTTATTATGCTTGTCTGGTTAGTAGATATATCATACTTGTAAATGTCATAACCATTGTTACTATTAGCTTGAGACCATACAACTTTCTTATCATATATGGCAGGATAGCCGTGGACGCTGGCGATCTTAGTTTCATTGTGAGTATTGAGGTCGTACAGATAAATACCATCATTTTTCTGATCTTGAATATAATAATATTTAGTGTATACTACATAGTTTCCGTAAATATCAGGGAGGTCACCATCCGAGGATATTGTAGTCCAGTTATCGGTAGAAACATCATACACCCTAATATTTCCATCCATGTCAGCCCATATGATATTATTACCACATACACGAACATTACCTCCCCCTGTGCTTCCCACATTTATTTCTTTTCCGGCAGCTATATCATATACGTGTACACCATTCCCAGCAGTTTCTGACCATGTAACTATATTACCATAGATTGCTGTGGAATCAGTTAATAGCGCATTATGTGTGAGCTGAGTTTCTGTTCCAGCCGATGCCCCAGATGAGCCAAGAATTAAAAAAAATAAGACTAATGCTGTTAAAGGTATAGAATGCAGTCTTTCTCTACTTGCCATTTATTTTCCTTCATCAATCATCATTAAAAAATATTAATACTGATTACATCACAATATTCTTTAAATCTTTCCTTCTAATTTTAACCTGTAACTTCCAGGGCAATCAAAATATTACGATAGTTTAGAGTTATTAAAGAAACAGAGCTGTTAACTCACTCAATAATAGAAAATACAATTTACAGTTAAAGAGTAGATAATTCTAAAAAATGCCCATATGATAAGATAAAAAGTAATTGTTTTTTACCCAGGTTTTAGTATAAAAGAAAAAATTTCGTAAAGTAATTGTTAAATTTCAGGAGAACTAACTCATATATTATTTCAATAAGGTTTTAGATTTTTGCAGGATCAGAAACACGATTTTAAGAGAATTCCTTTGAAAATACTCCGGTTACATAGAATTAATTTATCAAGTCTAAAACAAATGCAATATTATTAGGGTCCTTCCAAATCAGTGTTAAAACTAAGGATATGGGATACTTATTTTGGACAATAGATATGCATTTTGAATTTCCTCAACAAAGGTACACTCTAAAAACTAATTTTTTAGAGAAATGACCTGTAATAATCTTTAAAATCGAGAAACGAGTGAGATAAACACTTTATGCTTTCACAATTTATGTTTATATATAACTAAGGCATATGATGTCATTTTTCATCCATACAAAATTCAATGTGAAAGCGAAGAAAAAAGATGTTTAATCAATTAATTGGAGCACTTAAACCCCCTAAATAGAAAAAAAATTGTTTAATGAATGTATTTTAGTTAGAGAAGGGCTAAAACCATTTTAATTGTGCAAATAAGGCTTAATAACCCTTAAAAAACTAATCATCTTTTGAAGGGTCTAAATATTATGCAACTGCCTTTCGCACCTAATAAACTTAAGAACGGGCATACAGGACTAAACAAAAGCAAGAAGTAAACCCAAGCGAAAGAACAAAAAGTAAAGAGATAAGAAGACTCAGTACCAAAATCCAGTGATGAACGTAGAATTAAAAATCACTAGATTTTGAAAATGGACACAATCCTTTGAATACATCCTCTTGATTGAAGTCTTTAGATATCGAATAGTGAGTTTATAGAAGAAAGAATTCTTCCCGCAAATTCAGTGTTTCAATCGAAAAATGCAAAAATCACTGGATTTTGGACCAGAGTCGATAAGAACAGGCAAAAATAAAAATCTTCCCTTCAATATGCGAGGGTTGCCAGCACGGTCAACGGTGGCAGACTCAAGATCTGTTCGTGCAGACGTTCAGGGGTTCGAATCCCTTCTCCCGCACTAAACTTATTAAGATTTCTATCTCTTTTAGGCTCTTGTTTTCGTTCAAATTATCTAATTCTATTTCATTTTTTTTAAGTCGCTGCAAGCAAGTCGGTCAAGGGTACTGTATTCTTCCAGCCACTAAAGTTTTCTATACTGTTTACCATTATATTTATCATATAGTTATAAGACTAATAGATAGATGGAAGTTGACCGCTAGAAAAAAATTCGACATTTTTCGCCGTTGGGTGTTGTGCTATATACCTATAAATTGACAGACTGGCTGACTATTTAGCACATTTGGTTCTCTTTTTCTCTTTGAAAAACCTGTGTTTATCGTTCAGGAACTCGTCAACTGCGTAGAATCCGTGACGTTTCAGATTCATAGGGACAACCCGCTTAAAGCCCATCCGAAAAGTGGTTACCTGCTATAACTGTTACGATATGCAATACGCAAAACCGGAATGGATACACTGATATTATAGACCTAATGTGAGTTTTCAATCTGCATTACTGATTTTTCGGATAGGCTCTTAATTCATCGATCATGAAGGTTTTACCGCTAAATTCTCTGAAGGTTTTATGCATAGTGCCACCAAAGCCACATGGTTTTTGAGGCTAAATATAAGCTGTCGAAATAAAAACATGCTTGATTTTGCTCTCTCTGGCACTTAAGCTGCTAGTAGGGACACAGGCTTCTCAGAGAATAAAGGGTGCGCCAGCGTAAATTTGAGTTTCATTCCAACCAACGTGTGACCTCATCGACTGAAGGAAGGATAGAAGGGGACAATTCATCGGCTGGATATCCCACTGCACATCCATTAAGTGCCCACTCACCCGGATTAATCCCGAGCATTACGCAGAATTCTGGATTGTCAGCCATTTGAGCTGTCGCAGAAACCAACTGGAATCCAAGGTTAAGAGCTGTTGCTTTCAACCACATGTTCTCAAGACAGTGTGCTAGAGACTGCTGCTCTACCGCAGGGAAACCTTTCTTCTCGGCTACGACGATAAAGTATGGAGCTGTGCCAACACCAGGAACCTTCCCTAGTTTCTTGATCATCGCGAGTCGGTTTGCAAACCCAATGGCTTTTTCACGGAGCTGCGTGTCATTCTCCATAGAGATTTCAAGTTTGGAAGCCATTGTCGAGACCTCTTCAAAGATGAGAGAAGCTGCGGTTGTCATACATTTTGAACCCATTTTTAGGACGAAAAATCTCCGAAAATAATCATTTGTGCTACCCACCGATGCGGCGGCATAAGGGGCATGAAGACCAGCATCAATGATGCTCTTGATGTCGTCTTTTGCCGGGAACTCCTGCCAGAACCGTCGATGAGACCGCCTATCAACAACGATTTCGTCAAATATGACATTTTTCTGATTAGGTGCTTCCTTACTCATGTAGATCACATCCTTGGTCGCATAAAACCGGAATTGAATTTCACGCACAGAGATACCATTCTTCTCTCTTTTACATAAGACTTACGCACTTGAGGTACAAAATCAAGCACAATCGACATTGCTGTTATGTGTATGTTTTAGATAGTTGAAGGTTTAAAGCATACTGATTTTTCAGTCAAATGCGTAAGTCCCATTAGGAAAATATTTGTAGGTTATACAGTACCAAACATACCATTTTCTTTGCTGAGTTTTCAATGGTTGCGAGCAGTTTTAGAAACGCAAAAGGTAGATGGGCGGGTGAAACATGCCCTCCCTGGCTTGAGATAGAACAGGTGTGATGAAAGCCTGTTCCAATTGTGAAAGAAGACCCTAGCCGATTGGGTCTGTACCATAGTATCAATTTTGATTCTATTTAAATTTTATTCTAATGTATACAAGGCATCCTGAAAGGTTGAGTTAAGAATTTTGGTTATTCCTGTTTGGTATAATCACAGCACAAATCGGTAAATAAAGAAAAAGTTAAAACGGTTATTACACATATTTGAATAGAAAATCCTGATAACAGTAGCATCAAGGGCTAACTGAAATCCTGGAAAACACAGATTGAGCACAACTTCAAGGCTGAAAAAATGATTGAAAACGACTTAAACTGGATCACTAATTTTATATGGGGAATTGCAGACGATGTTCTGCGAGACCTCTATGTTCGTGGCAAGTACCGTGACGTAATCCTTCCGATGACTGTCCTGAGACGCCTGGATGCGGTGCTTGAGCCTACAAAACAGTCTGTTCTCGATATGAAGGCAGCTCTTGACAGGGCAGACATAAAGAACCAGGATCAGCCTTTGCGTCAGGCTGCAGGGCAGGCTTTCTATAACACGTCAAAATTTACCCTGCGGGACCTGCGTTCCCGAGCAAGCCAGCAGCAGCTAAAAGCTGACTTTGAAGCTTACCTTGACGGCTTTTCTCCTAATGTCCAGGATATCCTGGACAATTTTGAGTTCAGAAACCAGATCCCACGGCTTTCCAAGGCTGATGTGCTCGGTAAGCTGATCGAAAAGTTTCTTGACCCGTCGATCAACCTGAGTCCTGACCCTGTTATGAACGGCAATGACTCGGTGAAGCACCCTGGACTTGACAACCACGGTATGGGTTCGATCTTTGAGGAACTTTTAAGGCGTTTCAATGAAGAAAATAATGAAGAGGCAGGTGAGCACTGGACTCCACGCGATGCTGTAAAGCTTATGGCGAGACTGATTTTCCTTCCGGTAGCTGACAGGATTGAATCAGGCACATATTTGCTTTATGACGGAGCCTGCGGAACCGGCGGCATGCTGACCGTTGCTGAAGAAGAACTGAAACGGCTTGCAGAAGAACACGACAAGCAGGTTGCAACACACCTGTACGGTCAGGAGATCAACGCCGAAACCTATGCCATTGCCAAAGCCGATTTTCTGCTCAAGGGTGAAGGTGATGCAGCAGACAACCTTATTGGAGGACCTGAGTATTCGACCCTTGCTAACGATGCTTTTCCGGCCCGTGAGTTTGACTTTATGCTTTCAAACCCGCCATATGGTAAGAGCTGGAAGAGCGACCTGGAAAGGATGGGCGGAAAAGACGGCATTAAAGACCCGCGTTTTGTTATAGAGCATGCAGGCGATCCGGAGTACTCGTTACTTACACGTTCCAGCGACGGGCAGATGCTATTTCTGGTCAACATGCTCTCAAAAATGAAGCATGATACCAGGCTTGGAAGCCGAATTGCTGAAGTTCACAACGGTTCTTCGCTTTTTACTGGCGATGCAGGCCAGGGTGAGAGCAATATTCGCAGGTGGATCATTGAAAATGACTGGCTGGAAGCAATTGTTGCCCTGCCTTTGAACATGTTTTACAACACAGGCATTGCGACCTACATCTGGGTGCTCACAAACCGTAAACCAGAACACAGACAGGGCAAAGTTCAGCTTATCGATGCAACACAGTGGTATGTGCCTCTTCGCAAGAACCTGGGTAAGAAAAACTGTGAGCTATCTGACGAGGATATCCAGAAGATCTGTGATACTTTCCTTGCTTTTGAAGAATCCGAACAATCTAAAATCTTCCCGAACGCTGCTTTTGGGTACTGGAAAGTGACAGTCGAAAGGCCTCTGCGCCTTGCTGTTTATCTCACACCGGACGTAACCGCCAACTTCAGAAAAACCTGTATTGATGCCGGAGAAGAGCAGCTTGCCACACTTATCGATACGGCTGCAGCTCAGCTTGGCCCAGGCCCACATAATGATTTCAATACTTTCCTCTCTTCTGTCGAGACCCTGGCGAGCAAGTCAGGAGTTAAACTTACAGCCAAACGGCTAAAGATTTTACAGAACAACCTTGCCCAGAAAAACGAGCTGGCTGTACCTGTTATCAAAAAGGTGCATAAACCAGGAAAAGCTGAAGCTGATCCTCTGCATGGCCGCTTTGAAACAACTGTGAACGGCAAGCTCTGTGTGGGAGAGTATGAGCCTGATACCGAACTTCGTGATACTGAACAGGTGCCGCTGCTCGAGGAAGGAGGCATAGAGGCTTTTATCCGGCGTGAGGTGCTTCCCTATGCAGAAGACGCCTGGATCGACGAGAGCAGCATTAAAACAGGGTATGAGATAAGCTTTACCCGCTACTTCTACAAACCACAGCCGCTGCGTTCTCTTGAGGAAATCCGTGCAGATATTCTGGCGCTTGAGAAAGAGACCGATGGGCTGCTGGACGAGATCATCGGGAGAGGTGGATAATGATCAACAGCAGGGAAAGACCAAAGGGATTCTCTGTGCGCCTGTTCCTTCCGGAAGGCGATCCTGATGGTGTCAAGACTGTAGAGAAGTCAAACTGGACTGGCAGAGGACTTGTCATTCCAAGATCACTGTTTGCTGAGACCCGTGCACGTACTGAGCTGGGACACACGGGGGTATATATTCTAGTTGGGCCCGATGAAAAATCTCAGCTTCCCCGTGTCTATGTCGGTGAAGGAGATCCAGTTGGCCCAAGACTTGAACAGCATGCGAAAAATAAAGATTTCTGGACACAAGCAGTAGCCTTTACTAGCAAGGACCAGAACTTGAATAAAGCTCACATACAGTTTCTTGAATACCGTCTTATCGATTTGGCAAAGGTTGCAAAAAGGTGTGTATTAGATAATACCAACACACCGCAACCCCCTTCGCTTTCAGAAGCAGACACGGCTGAGGCAGAAGGATTTCTTGCGGACGTCCTGCTTTGCCTGCCAGTGCTGGGATATGGGTATTTTGATGAAGCACCTGCTCCCACACAGACTACTCTCGAATTTATATTGAACGCTAAGGGTGTAAAGGGCAATGGATATGAAGCTAGTACAGGTTTTGTCGTGCGGGCAGGTTCACAGGCAGTTAAGAGCGAGACGAAGTCTATTCATGGCTACTTGACTGATATGCGTCGTTCACTAGCTGAACAGGGTGTCTTTGTTGACCGTGGCCAGTACTTTGAAATGACACAAGATTACACTTTTATCTCTCCATCAACTGCAGCAGGTGTGCTTCTAGGAAGGTCAGCAAATGGCCGTACTGGTTGGAAGACTCCTGACGGACATACGCTAAAGTCTATTCAGGATGCTGAGGTGGATAAATGATCCGCAACCTCAAATATTCCTCTGCGTACGGAAACACCGGTTTATTTTCGAAAGGTTCGGTATTTAGCGGCTTTATAAAACCGGATATAGGAAAGGGTAAAAGATGAAGCAGCCCAGATCATCACGAAATACTGCAAGAACTTCTCATGATATTTCAATATCGTTTGACGAAGGTGCCTTTGAAGAAGTGGTGGAACTTATCCGGAACGCTCGCCAAGGGGCGTTTACTGCTGCCAATAAAGCCCTGATTGACCTTTACTGGCAGGTGGGTGAATATATCAGCCGTAAACTACAGACTGCGGAATGGGGCGAAGGTGTTGTGAACCAGCTTGCCGGACATATTTCCACTTACCACCCTGAGATTCGAGGGTTTACAAGGCCAAATCTGTTTCGGATGAGGCAGTTTTACGAGACTTACCGCTACGATGAAAAAGTCTCACCACTGGTGAGACAATTACCCTGGACACACAACCTCCTGATTATGAGCCGTTGCAAACAGCCGGAAGAGCGTGAGTTTTATCTGCAGATGTGTCTGCGAGAGCACTGGACAAAACGCGAACTGGAAAGGCAGCTTGCAGGCGCACTTTTTGAACAGGCTGTTATTTCTCCTCCGAAAGCGTCAGCGGCATTGAAACAACTGCACCCGGATGTGAATTCTATTTTCAAGGATGCCTATCTTCTTGATTTCCTTGACCTGCCAGAAAAGCATTCCGAAGCTGATCTCCAAAAAGGGCTTGTGGCAAACCTTCGTAATTTTCTACTTGAACTCGGAGCAGATTTTGCATTTATAGGAGAACAATATCTTTTGCAGGTAGGAAGCCACGATTTTGCCCTTGATCTTCTGTTTTTTCACCGCAGCCTGAATTGTCTGGTGGCTATAGAGCTTAAAGTCGATGAGTTCAAGCCTGAATATCTGGGAAAGCTTGAATTTTATCTGGAAGCTCTGGACCGTAATGTGAAGAAGCCTCATGAACAGCCCAGTATCGGCCTTCTGCTCTGTGCTACCAGAGACATCGAGGTAGTAGAATACGCCCTTAGCCGTACTCTGTCTCCTGCTTTAGTTTCGGAATACCAGACTCGCCTGCCTGACAGGAAGCTTCTCAGGGCCAAACTCCACGAGTTTTATACCTTGAACGAGGCAAAGGGGGCTTACAATGATTCATAACCTCAAACCTTACCCAACATACAAAGATTCAGGCGTGTTGTGGCTGGGAAAAGTGCCTGAGCATTGGGTTGTTAAAAGGTTGAAACAGTGTGTTGAGCGTTTTTATGCTGGAGGCACGCCAGATTCTGGAAATGGAGACTATTACTGCAACGCGTCTAAAGGTTTACCTTGGTTAATGATCGCAGATATGACACATCAAAGACATGTGAAATCAACAATCAAGGCAATCACTGAGAAGGGACGAGCTTCAAAAAACCTAGAGGTACTCCCAAAAGGAACTCTTCTCTACTCTATGTATGCGAGTCTTGGTACTGTGTCCGTCCTAGAAATCGAGGCAGCTATAAATCAGGCTATTATTGGTATCAAAACCAGAAACTTGGAATTAGAAACTGAATTCACTCTATATTTTCTTGAGAGCCTTCAGCCATACATTACTCTTCTGTCTAATTCAAGCACACAGGCAAATCTGAACGCTGAAAAGGTGCGCTCATTACCCATTTATATTCCACCCCTTCCCGAACAATCCGCCATCGTTCATTACCTTGACTATATCGACCGGCGCATCCGGCACTATATCCGTGCAAAAAAGAAACTTATCAAACTGCTGGAGGAACAGAAGCAGGCAATTATCCATCAAGCCGTCACCCGTGGACTTGATCCAAATGTTAAGCTCAAGCCGTCGGGGGTGGAATGGTTAGGGGAAATACCAGAGCATTGGGAAGTATTACCACTCAAGGCATTATCCACTGTTCAATCTGGTATAACTCTTGGTAAACAATACCTTGGTCAAGAGCTTGTAGAGTTCCCTTATCTACGAGTTGCCAACGTTCAAGAGGGTCATGTGAATCTTTCAGAAATTAAAACCATTGAAGTTCCAGCCGAAGAGGCAAAACGTAGTCGACTTCAAAAAGGTGACGTACTGATGACAGAAGGAGGAGATCCTGACAAATTAGGCCGTGGATGTGTTTGGGAAGGTCAAATATATCCTTGCTTACATCAGAATCATATTTTCGCTGTTCGCCCTAATATTAGCCGTCTTAAACCTTATTACTTGGGAATTTTGCTTAGTTCTCAATACGCAAAGGAATATTTTCTCCGGACGGGAAAACAGACAACTAACCTTGCTTCTACAAACAAGACAACAATAGGACAATTTCCCATTCCTCTTCCAAAAGTAGAAGAGCAAGACTTAATTCTTGACAAAGTTGAGAATGAATTAGAGGGAATTGAACGAGCTATGTCTGGAATATCTCGTGAAATATCCATCCTCCGCGAATACCGCACCCGCCTGATAGCTGACGTTGTAACTGGAAAACTGGATGTGAGAGAGGCGGCTGCGAACCTTCCTGAAGAAACCGATGAAACAGAAGTTTTCGAAGATGAATTTGCCGGAGACGACGAAACGGCTGAAGAAGAGCTTGAAAGCGAACCAGAGGAAGAATAAACATGCCAACCGATACCACAGAAAAAGGTCTCGAAACCCTTATTGTTGAAGCGATGACCGGAAAGCCAGCACCTTCTCAGGTACAGACAGACATAGGCAGAGAACCAAGTGCTCTTTACGGTGGTACCGGCTGGATACTCGGGCGCTGGCAGGACTACAACCGTGAGTACGCCGTTGACCTTGTGCAATTAATTGCTTTCCTGAAATCAACACAGCCCGAACTGGTAGAAGCTCTTGACCTTGGAAATTCCAGCCCAACACGACAGAAATTCCTCTTCCGCCTGCAAGGCGAAATCACAAAGCGAGGCATAATCGACGTGCTGCGCAAAGGCATAAAGCACGGGCCTCATGATATCGATCTTTTCTATGGAACTCCCACGCCAGGAAACACAAAGTATGAAGAACTCAATGCTCTGAACCGCTTCAGTGTAACCAGGCAGCTCAGGTACAGCCGGGATGAAACAAAGCTTGCCCTCGATCTTGCGCTTTTCATCAACGGACTGCCTGTAGCTACCTTTGAGCTCAAAAACAGCCTCACAAAGCAGACAGTGGCAGATGCTGTAGAACAGTATAAAAATGACCGTGACGCAAAAGAGCTCCTATTCCAGTTTGGGAGATGTATAGTTCATTTTGCTGTTGATGACCAGGAAGTGAAATTCTGTACTCACTTGAAAGGTGATAGCTCCTGGTTCCTTCCCTTCAACCAGGGCTACAATGACGGTGCAGGCAACCCTCCAAATCCGAACGGCATCAAGACCGATTACCTCTGGAAGCGCATTCTCACGCCGAAAGGCCTTACCAATATTCTTGAAAACTACGCACAGGTAGTGAAGTACAAAAACGAAAAAACAAAAAAAATCGACAGGGAAGTACAGATTTTCCCTCGGTATCACCAGCTCGACGTAGTCAGGAAACTTCTTGCTCATGCAGGTCAACACGGTGTAGGCAACCGATATCTTATCCAGCATTCGGCTGGCAGTGGCAAAAGCAATTCCATTGCCTGGCTAGCACGTCAGCTCATTGACCTCAAGAAAAAGGACAAAGAGATCTTCGATTCCATCATTGTCATCACTGACAGGCGTATTCTTGATAAACAGATCTGTGAAACAATCAAACAATTTGCTCAGGTAAGCTCAACAGTAGGGCACGCCGAACACTCAGGTGACCTCAGGAAGTTCATTGAAGGCGGGAAAAAGATAATCATTTCCACGGTCCAGAAGTTTCCGTTTATCCTCGATGAGATTGGAACGGACCACCGTGGACGAAAATTTGCAATCATAATCGATGAGGCTCACTCCAGTCAGGGAGGACGCACATCAGCAGCCATGAACGAAGCCCTCTTTGATCCAGAAGATACCATCAACGATGCACTGGAAAAACGAATGCAGGCACGTAAAATACTGCCAAATGCCAGTTATTTTGCATTTACCGCAACTCCCAAAAACAAAACTCTTGAATTATTCGGGGAGCCCTATGGGGAAGCTGGACAGGTCAAGCACCGGTCTTTCCACAGCTACACCATGAAGCAGGCGATTCAGGAAGGTTTCATTCTGGACGTGCTAAGTTACTATACTCCTGTGAACAGTTACTATAAACTTATCAAAACTGTAGAGGGAGATCCTGAATTCGATACCAAAAGAGCGAAAAAGAAGCTGCGTAAATACGTAGAAAACCATGACCACGCTATCCAGCTCAAAGCTGAGATCATGGTAGATCATTTTCATGAACAGGTAATCGCGCTTGACAAGATAGGGAGGCAGGCCAGGGCAATGGTGGTTACGGATGGAGTTGAACGTGCAATTCAGTACTATTATGCCATTCACAACTACCTAAGTGAAAGGAAGAGCCCATATCAGGCAATTGTTGCTTTTTCTGGAGAGCGCGAATACGGCGGAGTAAAAGTTACCGAGGCCTTAATCAACGGCTTTCCATCAAATAAGATCGAAGAGAAGATCAAAGAAGATCCTTACAGGTTCCTTATCTGTGCCGACAAATTCCAGACCGGCTATGATGAGCCGCTTCTGCATACGATGTACGTAGACAAGGTGCTATCTGATATCAAGGCTGTTCAGACACTCTCAAGGCTTAACCGAGCACACCCTCAGAAGCATGACGTTTTTGTGCTCGATTTCATGAATAACACTGATACAATCCAGGCTGCTTTCTCAAATTACTACCGTACTACACTTCTGAGTGACGAGACTGACCCCAACAAACTTCATGACCTGAAGGCCGACCTTGACAGCTACCAGGTCTATTCACCTGAGGATATCGAGAAGTTAGTTGAACTTTATCTCAGCGGCTCTGACCGCGATAAACTTGATCCCATTCTTGATGCCTGTGTAGCCGTTTATAAAGAACAGCTTGATGAAGACGGACAGGTTGATTTCAAAAGCAAAGCAAAAGCTTTCAACCGTACCTATGGCTTCCTTGCTTCGGTTATTCCATATACGGATGCCGAATGGGAAAAGCTCTCAATATTCCTTAACTTCCTTGTACCCAAATTGCCAGCCCCTATTGAAGAAGACCTCTCAAAGGGCATCCTCGAAGCCATAGATATGGATAGTTACAGGGTTGAAAAACAGGCTGTGGTAAAAATTCAGCTGCCGGATTCGGATGCCGAAATCGAACCTGTACCTGCAAGCAGTAGCGGGTTTAAACCCGAACCAGAGTTAGACCGGCTCAGTAATATCATCAAGAGTTTTAACGACCAGTTTGGCGGCATTCGCTGGACTGACTCCGATAGGATTATCCATCTGATAACCGAAGAACTGCCTGCAGCGGTACTGGCAGACACCGCTTACCAGAATGCCAGAAAAAACTCGGACAAGCAAAACGCTCGCATTGAGCTTGACAAAGCTGCTCAACGCGCGGCAATTGCACGCATGAGTATTGAGACCGAATTCTTCAAACAATTTAGTGATAATGAGTCTTTCCGCCGTGTCGTCCTGGATACTTTATTTTCACTGACTTATTCATAATAACAATCCTAACGATATTCCACTAGCAGTTGAACAGGTAGACATTGTGCTAAAATCTCTATGAAAGGTCTTAAGACAATATGCAAAGAACGGCGTCGCACCCTTGATGGATGTGTGGATTGAAATCCTTTATGTAAAAAACAGAGAATTTATAGTTGTTTTTCAAAGTACTTTTTTACAACTTAAGCTTACAAGGTTGAACGGACTGAACAGATGACTTAACAAAGGAATGAATAAAAGAATAATCAAAGTTAACATATACTAAATAATTCCGATAGTCTAATAAAGAATTTTCGGAGTGAGCCGACCGAATTTTGTAAACAGTCGGCTAAGTTTACTGCCGATTCAACTTAGTAGTTGATTTTAGTAGTTGATTTTTAGTAGTTGATTTTAGTAGTTGATTTTTAGTAGCTGATTTTAGTAGTTGATTCTTACTACATTAAGCCTGAGTGAGAGCTTTTTACAGGCTCCTTAAGGCTTCACAGTATCAATCAAGTCCAGAATTCGCAGAGCAAGATGCGCACCGTTTGCTCCGTTATCTATCCCTACGCTTCCTACAGGCACTCCAGGGGGCATCTGGGCAATGGAGAGCAGGGCATCGAGTCCGCCAAGCTTCGCGCTAACAGGGACTCCGACTACAGGTCTTTTTGTTCTGGAAGCTACAACCCCGGGAAGGGCTGCAGACAAACCTGCAATTGTAATAAAGACCTTTGCATCGGTGCTTGAGACGTAGCTTTCAAGTTCGTCAGGGTTCCTGTGAGCAGAGATAACCATTACTTCGTAAGTGTATTTGCTCTTTTCAAGTACGGATACCGCACGGTTGGCGATAGACCTGTCGGATTCGGAACCCATAATTACTGAGATATCAACCATTTTTAGCTTCTCCTGAGCAGTCAGGGCAGTCTTCCTTTGCCGCTTAACTCGTTTTGGCGCTCAATACTCATCCTGATAAGAACCTCAAAAATGGCCTTTATGGAACCCGGATCAAGGTTGAGCTCGGTTGCGGCATTTAAAGCTCTGTTAATTACAACCTCGTTTTGCTTCTGGTCATTTATCGAAGTTCCATTTATTCTTTTTGATTCAAGCACTCTTTCGGCCATATTTACTCTTCTATCAATGAGGGCAAGTATTTCCCTATCAATTTCCTCAATTTCTCTGCGGATGTCCTCAAGTTCGTTCAAGTGAAACCCTCGTTTTATAAAGACATTGCATCTCTGTTATTTATAGAGGTTTCTATAACCCTGCCTTCCATCCCACAGCTCTCCCAGGCCGACCTGAGCTCTTCGACCTGGCTTTCTTTAACAAGCGCAACGTATGCCGGGCCGGATCCGGATAGACTTACCCCTTTTACACCGCATTCCAGGGCTTGAAGAATGCATTCGGTATCAAAGCCAAGGGCGCTGCAGTAGAGGAAACCGTTTAAAGTCATTGCTTTTTCATACTCTCCTGCCAGCGCAAGTTCATATGCCAGATCTATATACGGAGCAATGAGTTCCGAACGTTTGACATTTGTTTGTGAACTGAACACTTTCCTGTTCGGCGCAAAGATCAGGACCTTTGAATTGTATTCTTCTCTTTTAAGCAGTTCCAGTTTTCGATTGTCGGTAATCACAACTCCGCCGAAAAAAGAAGCACAAGCGTCATCAAAAGACCCTGTTATGGTTACTTTTGCTTCTCTTGCAGCTCTTACCCCAAGTTTTACAGCGTCAAGAGGAGGCATTGACTCTCCTATAGCGTTTAAGGTCGCCAGTACGGTTGCATTGGCAGCTGCACTGCTGCTCTTGAGTCCGCCTGCAAGAGGAATATTGCTGCTTGTTTTTACCTTGCCCCCAAGTTTAATCTCGAAGTGTTCAAGCACAAGTTCAACACACCTTTCAATAAGAAAAGTGTCTGCTTCAGGCATTCCCTCAATAGATCCGCGGACTTTTCTTTCGCGGTCCGAGAGTTCCACCTCTGAATATGTTTTTAAGCCAGTTCCGAATGCCGCACCTTTCCAGGTTGCAAATGCCGCGATAATGGTTCCTGCTCCCGACGCGCAGGCACGCCCTTCAAGTATCATCATCCTCAGAATGCATTATTCTTTAATATTTTTTACTGCGTTTCTTCACAGGACCCAGGTCTCCTGAAATGCAAAGCTTTGAAAGTATTCATAAAAAAGCGGAAATTTACAAACATAAATAGCAAAGTTGAATCACATATACAAGAAATATTTCCAAATCTGATCAGAGGATACTATTTGAATCAGGAACAAACGTTTCTAATTTCAGATCTAACGAATTTAATCAAAAATATGAAATAATTATCAGGGCCAGGAAAGTATAGCAGGCAGGTGGATCTACTTACATACTTCCCATCCTTAATAACGGACTGAAAAAATGGGGACCAAAACAGGCACAAAGGTTTCATTCAAGCCCCAACCTGACGGAAAACTACTGAATAATCCAGTTCTTGAAGAGCGGTCAATAAAAATGAAAAGATTTCCAGGGTAAAATTTCTATGCATTCATATAAAGATCTCAAAAGTAATAAAAGAGTTAAATATATAACTAACATCTTAAATCGAGATCATTGATTTACCTTTCAATGCTCTGAGCTGCTCAAAAAATATTTTTAGATTTATAAAAATATTTTAGAGTTTCTGAAAGATATCTTAAGTATAAATAGAGGGAAATTGAGCTGTAAAATGTTACAAAAAGAGTTAAGTGAGAAAGATACCAGAAGATATTCTTAATAAAAACAATTTATATTTTTAAGATTGAATGGATAAAATAGGAAAAAATATAAAGTAAAGTGCAGAACATCAGTGCACATATAAAAAATTAATACTTATAAAAAATTTGGAAGAGCTTGAAGTCTTCTGGATAGAAAGCTTTTTGTTTATGGATAAAAAGCTTTTTTATTAATGTGGTGAGGGAATTAGGCGATAGAAAGCAATTTATTTATATTCCGGTGTTATTTCCACGGAGGCACTTTCTATTCTATCGTAGAAAGGGTCTTAAACTTCCAATTTACTTCCAGATACACTGGAAAGGGAAAAACATCTACAATTTTCCCCAATCCCCTCAGTACGATAAATAGAAGTTGCATAAATGCATGGATCAAGAGATTAAATTTAAGTACCAATCCGTAAAGGAAAGCAATCCGAGAAATCCTTAGGTACTATGCTTTTCCCAAAGGAGGGAAGCTATGAATATGTTTGAACGATTTAAGGTAAGCTTTTCAAAAATGTTCAATAAACTGTTCAAGAAAAAAGGAGCATGCATAGGAATTTACGGCCCCCCAAATGCCGGTAAGACGACCCTTAGTAATCGGATCCTCAAGGATTGGGTCGGAGCTGATGAAACTATGGGTTCTGTTTCTCATATAGCTCATGAAACCCGGCATGCCAAGAGAAGGAACGAGATAAGTATTGAGACCAATGGGCACACAATCAACCTTGATATCGTAGACACGCCCGGGCTTGCCACAAAAATCGATTTCCATGACTTCATGGAGCAGGGAATGAGTGATTCCGAATCCAAAAAACGGTCCAAAGAAGCAACAGAAGGCGTAATCGAAGCTGTCAAATGGTTGGATGACCTTGACGGTGTCATACTTGTTATGGATTCTACAGAAAATCCCTATACCCAGGTCAATGTAACAGTAATAGGGAACATGGAAGCCAGAAACCTTCCACTTCTTATAGTAGCAAACAAGGTAGACCTTCCTGATGCTGATCCATCTGTCATAAAGGAAGCTTTCCCCCAGCATCCTATGGTGCCAGTTTCTGCCCTTGAAGGAGTGGGAATGGACTCGTTTTATGAAGCTCTAGCAAAACAGTTCGGGTGATCCGTATGCAGGGAATTCAACTTGATTTGGTATCCGAAGCCAGAATCTCTCAGATGGCTTCGATGGAAAAGGTCAGATACATAATCGATGAGGTACGAAAAGGTAAAATCCTGGTGCTTGAAAAGGGCCTGAACCCGATGGAGGAAGCAAAGCTTATAGAAATGACAATGTCAGTGATTCAGCCTGATGTTTTTTCGGGCATCGAGATGCAAAGTTATCCTGCAAATACGGACGGCTCATTTCTTGGAAAAATTCTCAAAAGACAGAGCAGTAAGAGACTTACGGTAATAGGGCCTGCAAACCAGCTCAAAACCCTTAAAAAAGATCGGAATCTCATAAGTGCACTTGTCTCTGCAAGTAAGTAAACGAAGTGGAAGCAATGTGTGCCCAGAAGACCCAAGATGAGGAAGCTATAATCTACCCTCCCCAGTCTCTAGGCTCCTTTGAGATGGGCAGGAATGACGTCAACTTAATCTGTACTTACGGGAAAATCGCCGTGTGGTTTGGACGGAAAGTTCCTGATTACATTATAGCGCAGATACTAATTGGAATTTCAAAAGTTGACCAGTCTACAGTTCATGAATTTGAAATTATCTGCAACTTTGATGAGATTACGGAATATGAGAGTAAAGGGTACACACTTGTGTCCTATGGAAAAACAGCCGGTGGTTATCGCGTAAACTATAGTATTCCTTTTTCCAATAAAAAAGCCCTTTTTCACTTATCAAAATTTATACTTGAAGAGCTCCAAAAAGGAGAAACACGTAAAGACTTTTATTGGAATGGGAACGACTGTGACATCCAGAGGCTATATCACGAATTTAAAAGTAACATTGAAAATTGGGAACTGAAAAATATTAATTATAAAACTGAGTCGCAAGTAAGCAAATAAAGTCAGGACTGCCAGCACTGCAGCAAGGTGAAAAGAAGGCTTCCGAAGTTTGCCCTGAGATCTGCACTGTAGATTTGAGTAAAGATTTTGGTAAAGTTTCAGGAGCATTTTCTATTTGATGCTGACATAGGCAGGTAAATAAGACATAATCAGTTATTGTTGTCGGTTAATTGTTATCAGTTAATCGTAATTGGTTAATTGTTATCAGTTAATCGTAATTGGTTAATTGTTATCAGTTAATCGTAATTGGTTAATTGTTATCAGTTAATCGTAATTGGTTAACTTTTATCAGTTAATCGTATTGGTTAATTGTTATCAGTTAATCGTAATTGGTTATTGTTATCAGTTAACTTTTATCAGTTAATCGTAATTGGTTAACTGCTATCAGTTAATCGTAATTGGTTATTGTTATCAGTTAACTGTTATCAGTTAATCATAAATGGTTAATTATTATAGGATCTATCAATTAACTATTATCAGTTAATTATTATATAACTCATCAATTAATTATTATAAAATCAGGCATTTAACCAGCACTTAACCCAATGTTTTTCGGAGAACTCATATGGAAAAAGTTCAGGTAAACAACTGCGAAGACGTACTACTATCAATGAAACTGATTGCAGTAAACCTCAATGAGATAATTGACAGACTAGATAGAGAAGCCATAAGGTCGATGATCCAGAAAATTCTGGAAGGCAAAAGAATTTTTTTGTTGGGAGCCGGAAGGTCCGGGCTTGTTGCCAAAGCTTTTGCAATGAGGCTTATGCACCTTGGATTCAGTGTGTATGTGGTTGGTGAAACTACAACTCCTGCTGTCAGACCCGAGGATGTGGTGATTGCCATTTCAGGGTCAGGAGAAACCCACTCTATAGCTGATCTCGGGAAAATAGTAAAAGACATTGGCGCAACTCTCATAACGGTTACATCTAAAAAAGAATCCACACTCGGCAGAATCTCGGATATTGCTATGATCCTTCCTAGCAAGACTAAAAATGACCCTGACGCAGACGGTTACCTTGAAAGAAATATGCGGGGAGGTTACAAAACTATGCCACCTCTGGGCACATCTTTTGAAATTGCATCACTTATTTTCCTTGATTCGATAATTTCTCAGCTTATAACGCTCACAGGCGCCTCTGAAGCCGAACTGAAATCGAGACATACGAATATTGAATAAAGCCTTAACCGCTAAATCGCTAGAAAGCATCAGATCCATCTAAACACAGTTAACTTATAAGGATACAGGAGGGCTCAATTTGAAGGAAAGAAAATTTTCAGATAACGTAGCCAGAATCGACATCTCAGGAATCAGGAAGATTTTCGAAGCTGCAGGCTCGGATGCCATTAACCTTGGGCTTGGACAGCCTGATTTTGATACTCCAGAGCATATCAAGGCAGCGGCAGTAAAAGCTATAAACGAAGGTTTTACGGGCTATACGGTCGGCTCGGGAATTCCGGAGTTAAGAGAAGCCCTGAGCTCCAAATTCCAGGAAGAAAACAGGTTCACGGTTTCTCCTGAAGAAATAATTGTTACCTCGGGAGCATCTGAAGCTCTTGCCATTGCCCTTACAGCCCTGCTAAACCCTGGAGATGAAGTTCTTATCTCAAACCCGGGCTTTGTTTCTTATAATGCACTGACCCAGATCGTCAGTGGTAAAGCTGTAAGTGTCCCCCTTGCCGAAGACCTTACCATGAAGCCTGAGACCGTGCTTGAGAAAATTACCCCTAAAACCCGAGCTCTTATCCTTAATTCTCCTTCAAATCCTACAGGAACTGTCGCAAGCAGAGCCGATATAAAAGCCCTGGCCGAGATTGCAGACGACCATAATATAACCATTATTTCGGACGAAGTCTATGAATACTTCATCTATGAAGGAGAACATGTAAGCCCTGCCAGTTATTCGGACAATGTTATTACGGTAAATGCTACCTCAAAAAGCTATGCTATGACCGGCTGGAGGCTTGGCTACGTAGCAGCCCAGAAAGAATACATAGGTCAGATGCTTAAGGTACACCAGTATATTCAGGCCTGCGCCAATTCAATCGCTCAGAAAGCAGCTTATGCAGCATTGACAGGACCTAAAGACTCAGTCAAAGTTATGTTAGATGAGTTCAGAAAGCGCAGGGATGTACTCGTAAAAGGGCTGAATGAGTTAGGGATGGAATGTGCTCTCCCGAAAGGAGCTTTCTACGCCTTCCCGAAAGTCTCAAACTCCTCAGAAGTAGCCTCAAAATTGATCTCAAACGGCATTATTGTCACTCCGGGTACAGCCTTCGGAAGCGAAGGAGATGGACATATTCGATTTTCCTATGCGGCTTCAATGAAAGATATTGAAAAAGCTTTAGGCATAATGGAAAAAGTCCTTTGAGAGCGTAGTCCGAAACTAACTCAAATAAATATTTTAAAAACATTTTAAAAATTCATGAGAAAGTACTCTGAAAAATTTTCAAAGTTTCCTGTAACAGAGGCAGTTTTTCAGACCTTCTTTTTTCGGACTTCCTTTTTTCAGACTTTCTTTTTTCAAGCTTTCTTTTTTCAAGCTTTCTTTTTTCGGACTTCCTTTATTCAGATCTTCTTTCAATGACTGCCCATATTTCTCGATAGTTTATCAGCACATCCATTCTACAGTTTCTACAAAGATGGGGATTATCTCAGGAGATTCGTAGTCCATATGAGGAATCTCACCATAGTATTTGTAATATAAGCGTATGTCTACAGAAGTGCGAGGATTGGGAATCTCAACTTTAGTTATATTTGTAATTTGTTTATCTACAGTTACCTTATATGTATATTCCTTTTTTTCCCGAGAGAACTTTAGACTTAAAGGACGAGAGTGTGACAAATCGCTTTTAGGTTCCAGATGGTGGGTTTCGTTTATTATTGATTTATCATGCTGATCAAACACTTCAACTGTTACTTCGTGACTTTTGACATCATGGTTGTGTATTATGAAAAACGATGCAGTTGATCCTGTAAAAATAAAAGGAATGGTTATGGGAAGAGAGACACAGATAAATAAAACAATTGTTAGGAGAGACAGTGTAACAATAAATTTTTTCCTTATCTTATTCGCCAGTTCAACCATCTCTGTAAACTTGTTATGCTAAAGATCTACAAAGGTTACGAGAGTATCCAAAAAATCAATAAGTTTATGTCCTAAAAACGTTATCATATACTGAAATCAGTATACTACTATATACTATATCGAATTCTTATAAAGTAAATTCAATATAGTTTTGATTTCTTATAAAATTTATGATACTGTTATTGGCACCTTTAAAATAAAAAATATAAAATATACGGTTGTATAACAATACAACGAGAAATCTTCAGCAGGCAGAGATTTAGTTCATAAAATATAACATAAAACAGAATGGGGGATTAGCTTGAAATTTGAGCGCATTAAATCGGAAGGTCTGGCTCATCTTTCTTATTTCATAGGTTCGGAAAATGAATCCATAGTTATTGACCCTCGAAGAGACTGTCAGGTCTATGCCGAACTTGCCAGAAGAGAGAGTATGAACATAAAATATATTTTTGAAACCCACAGAAACGAGGACTACTTAATTGGTTCCCTGGAACTGAAGAAGCTTACAGATGCAGAGATTTATCATGGTCATGGAGTAGATTTCAAATACGGGAACTACTTGAATGAAGGCCAGGAGTTCGATTTTGGCTCAATGAGACTGACTGCTTTACATACTCCTGGCCATACGGATGAGAGTCTGTCCTATACCCTGACAGACCTTGATACGGGAAAAGAGCCAGTAATGGTTTTTACAGGAGATGCCCTGTTTGTAGGCGATACCGGAAGAACCGATCTCTATGGCCCCGAGGAAGCTCCACGGCTGGCAGCAAACCTTTATGACAGTATATTTAATAAAATCCTTCCTCTGGGAGACGGAGTAATACTATGTCCTGCGCACGGTGCAGGCTCGGTTTGTGGGGGAGCTATCGCCAAACGAGACTACAGTACGCTTGGACTTGAGCGTGTACAAAATCCTGCTCTGCAAAAGACAAACAGGGAGGAGTTTATCAAGTTCAAACTTCAAGAGAAGCTTGAGTTTCCTCCTTACTTCTATAAAATGGAACAGTATAACCTGCAGGGACCTCCTCTGCTGCAGGGCCTGCCAGTTCCGAAGCCGCTTTCACCAGTGGAGTTCAGAGCAGAAATGGAAAAAGGAGCAGTGGTCGTGGATACCCGCATGCCACATTCTTTTGGCGGAACGCATATAAGAAACACCTATAGTCTCTGGCTCAACGGAATACCTTCGTTTGCGGGCTGGATTCTTCCTTATGATAAACCCATACTCCTCGTGCTGGAGGAAAAAGAGCATCTTGAGACTGCTGTAAGGTACCTGGTCCGTCTGGGTTATGACAACATCGTTGGTTTTTTGAACGGCGGAATTGCAGCCTGGTATATGAAAGCCTTACCTGTGGACAAAATTAGTTTTATCTCGGTCCACGATCTGAAAAATAAACTGCAAGAGCACGAGGAGATGACACTACTGGATGTCAGGAAAAAGAAGGAGTGGGATGAGGGGCATATTCAGGGAGCCAAAAACATATATGTGGGGGAACTTGAGATAAATCTGGATAAGATCCCGAAAGACTCTCAGGTAATTGTTTATTGTGACAGTTCCAGGCGTTCCAGTATAGCAACTTCGATTTTGAAAAAGCATGGCTATAATAATGTATATAACGTACTTGGCAGCATGACTGCATGGAAAAACGCCGGATATAATACAGTAAAATAAAATTGTTTTTTCTTAAAGCTGTGCACTCAAAAAAGGAATTTAGAAATCTTTATATTCTCTCTCTTTTTTTAACATACCATGATTTTACATGTTCCGCGCATTCTTCTTCCAAACGATAATTGGGAAAAGTGGGCAGTGATTGCCTGTGATCAGCACACTCAGGATCCGGAATACTGGAAAAGAGTTGAAGAATTTATTGGAGATGCCCCCTCTACTTTTAATTTAATTTATCCGGAAATATATCTTCCGCTAGATAAAAATAGAGTAAATAAGATTCATAAAACCATAAGTGACTACAAAAGGTTTCTTGTTGATTATGGCCCCTGCTTTATTCTCATAAGGCGTTCGGTCTCGGATAAGGAAAGAACCGGGCTTGTTGTTGCAGTAGATCTGGAAGAGTATCATTTCAACGGATCAGACTCGTTTATCAAACCAACTGAAGGCACTATTAAAGAAAGGCTTCCTGCAAGAGTCAGGATAAGGGAAAACGCCGAACTGGAACTCTCACACATCTTAGTGTTGTATGAAGATCCTTATTTCTCGGTTATTCCAAGAAACCCTGTTGATTTTATTTGTAAAGAGGACAAGATTTATGATTTTGATCTGATGGAAGGTGGCGGCCACATCACGGGTTACAGAATCATTAATGAAAAAATAATCAAAGAAATTTCGGATAAAATCCTGAACCTGGGAACCCTGCTTGTTGGCGATGGAAACCACAGCCTTGCTGCTGCAAAGAGCTTCTGGGAACAAATTAAAGGGACAGTACAGGTCGATCATCCTGCAAGGTATGCGATGGTTGAGCTTGTAAATGTTCATGATCCAGGGCTTTCCTTTGAACCTATTCACAGAATTGTAAGCGGAATTGAGCCTGAAGAACTGCTCAAGAAATTCAGTGCAAGGATCGAAGAAACAAGAACTTCTCCCTCAAATACTGATTTCCCGGTTGCAGGACATTCAATAGGGTTTATTACAAAAGACAGGTCTGGTATGCTTGTCTTTGATAATCCAGTGTACGATCTGGAGGTCGAAACCCTTGACGAGATCATTGACAATTACTCAATCGAATATGAGCATGATCCTGAAGTAGTGGAGAAACTTGGAAAAAAACAGGGTAATATCGGTTTCTTCCTTCCTCCGTTGAAGAAGAGCGATTTTTTTTCTCTAATTAAAAAGAAAGGAGTTCTTCCGAGAAAATCATTTTCGCTCGGAAAGGAAAATGAGAAGAGATATTATATCGAAGCCAGAAAGATTGTTCCGTAAGGCTTCCTATCGTGTAATCCCTTTCATTTTTTTATCTTTCATTTCTTTATCTTTCAGTTATCTTTCATTTCTTTATCTTTCACTTCTTTATCTTTCAGTTATCTTTCATTTCTTTATCTTTCACTTCTTTATCTTTCAGTTATCTTTCATTTACTTATCTTTCACTTATCTATCTTCCATTTACTTATCTTTCACTTATCTATCTTTCATTTATCTATTTTTCACTTCTTTATCTTTTACTTATTTACCTTTCACTTTTTTATCTTTTACTTATCTTGACATTGTCACATTTCCTTTTCACGTCTACCGTGAAGTATAATTTTTCCTCTATAAATTTGGTTTAATGAAACAAATAACAGATGACTTTATCAAGTCAAATAATATTTCTGTAGAAAAATACATTTTAGAGAAACAACTTGAATCCTATTTCCAAACGAAAACTCGTTGTGTTGTTTCAACCTGTATTGATTACCTTAATGGTCTGATTATCCTCCCTTATAGGAAGAATATGAGAAAAATGGCAATCTATTGTTGTAAATGCTCTAACAACCAATCAATAAGCCATTTCATCTCAACTTCTCCTTGGCATCCTACAGATCTCCTCAAATCTGTTCGAACAAATGCCATTAAAACTATAGGTAAAAATGGTGTTCTTATACTTGACGAATCAAGCATAAAAAAATCTGGAAATTGTTCTGTCGGAGTTTCTCATCAGTATTGCGGTAACCTTGGAAAAAAGGATAATTGCCAGGTTGGCGTATTCCTTGCTTATTTTAAGGAACAGAAGAGAATGTTGATTGATGAGAGATTATATCTCCCACAAAAATGGATTGATGACAAGTCCTGAGGAGATAAAGTTCCGAACCAAGAGTGAACTTGGTCTTGAAATGATTGATAACGCAATAGAGGAAGGTGTTCCTTTTTCCTATGTTACAATGGATGGATTTTACGGTGAAAATCCGGCTTTATTGGCAGAACTTGAAAGTAGAGGCTTAACTTTTGTTGCAGACGTAGCTTTTGATACTCTTGTTTATGTTGAAGAACCATTAGTTGGTGTTCCTGATAAAAAGGGAACAAGAGGAAGAAAACCCACTATCCCTAAGGTTTTGAATACAATATCAACAAGCGTCGATTCTCTTTCCAGTTCAATTGAGGGATGGAAACTTATCAAAGTTAGAAAAACGGAAAGAGGGTACAAAAAAGTCTATTTTAAGGCTATTAAAGTATGGAGACGTCAGAATAAATTACCTTGTGAGAAGCCATTATGGCTTCTCATAAGTAAAGATATAGAATCTAATGAAATTAAATATTCACTCTGCAACGCCTCTGAGGACACTTC
>NZ_LMVP01000513.1 GCF_002287235.1 Methanosarcina spelaei | reverse complement strand
TAACTCTTTTTCCTTAGTATCATAGGCTGAACAGTTTGGTTTGCCACACTTAGGACAGGGAAATTTGGAACCACGTTTAAAATCAATCCAAATATCAAGTTTGTCAGATATTGAATCTAATTCAATACTGGTTATTTGCCAAGGGTCTTTGACATTCAAAGGTATTTCAAATGTTTTTTCGCAAATGGGATATCAAACTCCTGCAGTTATTTTTATCAAATAATATAATACTTATTTATATTATATTTTTATTATATATAATTACCCATTTTATACGACGAAGAGCCAAAATATCTTTTATTGATAGGCATTATAGCCTGCATTACTGCAATTTTTATATATACAGATGTGTCTGGACCAACAGACGCCAAAGGAGAATTAACGCCAACAAAAACAGAAACATCAGAATTTACTTGTAGCGTTGTTGGCACAAATTACGAATGCAGTAGCTGGTCTAATAAACAGTATCCAATAATCGAGCTGTTTGAAGAGAAATATGTTCCTTTATTTTCAAATCATGAAGAAATCTGGAATGCTCACACTGACAAGATTGCCAAACTAATTCTCGACTTGTTTCCGGAAAGCAAAAGTTGTATTCTTACGTCAGGCGAATCTATCGACTGTTCGGAGGGCTACATCCTTAAAATCAAACGAATCGATGTTAACAATCAGAAGGTATGGCTCGAGTTAACCAATGACGGAGAACTTATCGATGATAATATCATCTCAGTCACTGACGATGGTACATGGAATGTCGAAGTCGATGATGTTCAGGGTGTTGATGATGTTCTTGTCTTCAAAGTTCATGTAAGTAAAATCAGTCAGAGTGGGACAGATAGCACTGTTCAGTTCGACGGCCTCTGGCTTATTGACTATGTGAATGCAAAGACTATCAAACCTAGTGACAGATTTGGAAATTTAAAAATTAAAGAAATTATTAGTGGAGAAGATGAGTCTAACCTGGGAGGCCTCGTTTTCGAGCAAGAGGATACTTAAAACAATATCGAAGCAAGATCGGCAAGATATTGTAAACAAAATTGTATGGGTTAGAAGTCCATTCTGGGTATCACAGCATCATAACTGTCTGCCAGCCTGTTCGAACCGCATTTCAAGCCACATATGAATTATAAGCACCCTACCAGCTTATCTGGCGGCTCTTCTTCTTCTTTTACTTTTATTTTGGAAAGACCGTTTTCCTTTATCGAGCGTAACAGTAAAGAACTTGTTACTCGGGTTTGGATCCAGAAACCGGAGATTCAAAGATGTTTCATAGCAGTTAAAAATTTCACAGGTAGTAAGGATAAGGTTATTCACTTCATTTTCAGTTCTGCTGCAAGATCAAAAGTCTGTAAAAATTATAGTTATGCATAGTTAAAATAAAGGTGGTCACATAGCTAAAATAAGGCGATCAATTAGAACTGAAAAGAAATATAACTAATTTTTTACAGAAGACTTACTAACCATATCGAGAAAGACAGAGTTCCATTTTCTGTATTTACTGCTACAGAATGTCACTTTCAAACTGGAAAATTACACTTGGTCCACAAAAACTGGAAAATTGCACCTGGCCTACAAAAAGTGAAGAGCAGCTTAAATGAATTGTGGAGATGGGGAGAGATAGAGTGCCTGATATTATAAGTTCCGATACGGTAATAGTAGGAGGAGGCATCACAGGTCTTTATACCTGTTACAAACTAAAACAGGTAAAAGGTGCTAACCATACCGTTTCTCTGTTTGAAGCTACAGATCGATTTGGAGGCCGAATTGAGACTGTAGAAATGGACGGGTTTTTAGCAGAATACGGTCCAATGAGGTTTGAGAAGCTTGCGCAGCCCCTGCTTATGGATCTCATAGCCGAACTTGATCTGGAGACAAAACCTTTCGTACCCTATACAGCGGCAAAAGATCCTGATTCTCTTTTTGATTTAACTTTTGACGAATCCGGAGGTAAATGCTCTGGGAGTAAATTGACAACACTTGAGTTATTGAAACTGGGAATTCTACGCCTGTTAAATGCAAGCGGTGGAGATATGAACGACCCTAATGACCCCAGGCACCGGGCATGGTGGGCTACTCTTGACGAGGAGTACTACAGCTATGTACGTAATGAGGCGAGCTACAACGGAAAATATCTCTACGAGATCGGCTTCTGGAACGCACTCAGTCTTGTTCTTAGCTACCGTGCAGTGAATAAAATCATACATTATGGGACCTTTTACCATGTTATTCATTTTAACCCCAACGCAGCAGAATGGATTATTTTCTGGCTGCGCGGACTGCACCCTGACGATGAACTGGTTGGCATAAAACAGGGTACTGAGTCTCTTGTTCAGGAGTTAGTCCGTAAATTGGACTATGGACCTGAACTCTCAGGCTCGCTACATCTTAATCACAGGTTAACAGCTCTTTTTTCCCAGCCTGATGGAAGAGTTTTACTGGAGTTCAAGGCTGAAAATAAGACTGAAAATAAGACTGAAAATAAGACTGAAAATAAGACTGAAAATAAGACTGAAAATAAGACTGAAAATAAGACAGAAAATAAGATTGGCAATAAAACTGGCAATAATGTAGTTAAAGTACTGGCAAAACATGTTGTGCTTGCATTGCCTCGTTGTCCTCTGATGCAACTTCGTCCTCAGTTACCTGAATATATTGGAGAACTGGTAGACTTTGTAATTCCTATTCCACTGGTAAAATGTTTTTTTGTTAATGAAAATCCTTGGTGGAATGAATTCACACCGCCACAAACACGAGCCTCATCTACTCCAGCAAGGGAAATCCATTACGCCTTCAGGAAAGATGGGAACCGAAAATGTGGGATTGTAATGGTTTACGGTGACCCGCCAAGTATGCGCTACTGGATGCCATTTGTACGGCAACCGGAACATCTAAAGGCAGAACTAAATCTCGATAAACGTCTTGTTGAAGGCTACCTTCAATATCTACGGTCAAATCCTGACAATACAGACGTTGAAGATATAGAAGCAGAGGCTGAACTAATAAGTTGTTTCGGCATAAGGGACTGGAGCCGTGAACCATTTGAAGCGGGTTGTCATATCTGGAAAGCTGGCGTCCGTACTGAAGAGGCAATAAAAGAGTTAACTGCTTTCTCATTACAGGATTCGCCAATGTTAAATAAAAATGTCCATATATGTGGTGAAGCTTACTCGGATTTTCAGGGTTTTATCGAAGGTGGTTTGCGAACGGCGCTGCAAGTTATAAAACACATTATTTGAACTTAGAAACAGTTTAATGGCTTTGTAAACACTTCCTATTTTCTTAATATATTCTTTTTTTTCTCTTTTCAGGTAAAGACCGCTCGACGAAGGAGATCGTAGCAGATCAGGTTTGATACTCACCAGAGCTGCGATTTAACCGCCCTACTAGGGCGATTCCGAAATAGGTTCATAAAATTTGACTTTTGAATAGAACCTGAGATCGTGGATTTTCCCAGAAAGTAAAAAATCTATTTTGGAATCGAAACACTAGTAATCAGAGTATACTCATGGTTTCAAGACAAAAAAGAGAAATAACAAATACACATACAGGCTGACGACAACAGGCAAGTTTTCAGGTAAGATTTCTGTTTTGACCAGACTCCAGAGAAAAGATCTTATCTGTTGACACAGTATAAACATATTATATCAGTTTTGTATTACAAGGAGTTGAACTAAGATGACAAAATTATGTCCACTGCGTCCTAATTCTCCCATAGGAAACAGAGCACCCGACTTTGCAACATGCCTTGAGGAACAATGCGCATGGTTCGATAATGGAGAATGTGCAGTAAGATCGTCTACGGGCTGGCGCATTCAGGTGAGAAATGGCTTGTGAAATATCCTTCATCTAAACAGATTGCTTTCTGAGTCATATCGAGCAGGATACGAGAGAACAGACCTCATAAATGCAATAGTTTTCCCCTAAAACCACTACATTTTGTCAGATTATATAGAACAATCTATGTATCTGATCACATTTCACACGAAAATTAAATTCTGAATAACTGGCACAAACAAATGAAAATCATTTCAAGCATTTTCATGCTAAAGAAGTAGACACACTTGAAGCAAGGAGAAAAACAAAAGAGAAGCCTGGAACAGTAGTAAAGGTAGTACAAAAGAAGTAGATTACTTTTGCCAATTTCTTCTTTTTCTCTTTTCAGGCAAAAACCGCTCTCCTTCGTCGAGCGTAATAAAAACGTCATGGATGGAGAGTAAGGTTATAGGGGGCAGAACTTAGGTAAACTCTCCAACCGTCTACTTTACCAGATATATCAATTATATAGTAACATCAATTATATAGTAACAGGCAAAATCGAAAAGCTGACGTCAGTGAGGACTATTTTCATGCGTCCTCAGCTGTACAGTTGTCCTTAACCGTGCTGTTGCCTTCAACCGTACCGTTGCACGAAACCTGCCAGCTTTTGACCTTCTTCACGCTGGTCTTTATTATTTTTGCAAGTTCTACAGGGTCGGCTTCTGCCAGGGCTTCCACGCTTGTAATTCCGGCTTCTTCCAGTTTTCCTGCTGTGGCTTTTCCAACGCCTTCGAGGTCCGTAATCGATTTTGGCCTTTCTTTTTTGGGCAGCTGAGCCTGTTCTTCCTGCTGGGTTTTCTGCCATTCAATGAAATTGCACTGAGGGCAGCCAAGGTCCCAGGGCCGTTTTCCTGCGTTGATTATACGGATATGGTGCAGGCCATGAGCTTCACAGACCTTGTCGGTAACTATAATCTGTCCGCTTCTGGGCAGAGGAAGGGAAAAAGTACAGTTAGGATAATTGTTGCAGCCTATAAAACGGCCTCCCCTTTTCGAACGTCGGATTATAAGCTCGTTTCCGCAGCCTGAGCAGACACCTATGATTTTATCTTCCCTGAGGCCTGCCTGGAGAGATTCCACGATTTTTTCCCGGTTTTTATCGAGTTCCAAGAAGACCTGCTTTAATATCTCCCGCGACTCTTCAAGAACAGCAGACTCTTTGATCTTACCCTCAGCAATCCGGTCCATATTTTCTTCAAGCAGTTGTGTCATGTCAGGTTTTGTAATAGTAGGGGAATACTTTTCAAGAGTATCCATTACTGCAAAAGAGGTATTAGTAGGCTGCACAGGATTTCCGTGGATGTAAGCCCTGGAATAAAGCTTGCTGATAATCTCATGCCGCGTTGCTTTTGTTCCAAGCCCGAGCTCTTCCATAATATTAATAAGTCTTCCCTGCCCGTAACGGCCTGGAGGCTGGGTTTCTTTATCCGGCATCTCTTTGTTTATAACCTTCAGAGAATCGCCTTCATGAAGCTCAGGGAACAACCGGTCTTCAGGCGCATTGTAAGGATAGTACCATCTCCAGCCAGGCTCTACAAGCCTTGCTCCGTTTGCCCTGAACTCTTCTCCGTTGATGTCGAGTTTCAAGCGCATAGTCTCCCATTCGCTTGGCCCTGCAAAGGTTGCAAAAAAGCGCCTGACTACAAGTTCATAGACTTTCCACTCTTCTTCTTTCAAATCAGCCTCTTTTGCAAGGGAAGCTGGAAAAATAGGAGGATGGTCGGTAGTTTCCTTTTTTCCTCGTGTAGGAATGAGTTCGGCTTTCCCAAGCAGGACATCTGCGTATTCTTTAAAGGGACCTTCTTTGAAAATCTCAATCTGCGCTCTCA
Source organism: Methanosarcina spelaei (assembly GCF_002287235.1). Classification (GTDB taxonomy): domain Archaea; phylum Halobacteriota; class Methanosarcinia; order Methanosarcinales; family Methanosarcinaceae; genus Methanosarcina; species Methanosarcina spelaei. Next base: position 22,323 of record NZ_LMVP01000513.1, on the reverse strand, counting down.
GGTCAAGAGTATCGGGATAAACCGTATTGTCGGTTCTGGGGTACGAAATATAACCATTGGTATAGAGAGCTTCAGCTATGCGCATCGCATTTGCAGGACTGAGCCCGATTGAGTTTGCTGCGCTTATGAAACCTGTGGTATTAAAAGGAGTCGGGGGCTGGTCAGTCTTTATCCCTTTTTCAGTTTCTTTTAATTTAGCCTGTTCCCCCAGTTTCTTGAAGACTTTTGTTGCCTCCTTTTTATCCAGGAAACGGCGAGTTGAGTGCTGAGCCGAGAAGGTTTCTCCTTCTGCATTTTGGAGTTCTGCATGGATCTCACAATAAGGGGTAGGGATAAAAATATTCCTCTCTTTTTCCCTGTCAACGATAAGAGAAAGAGTTGGCGACTGTACCCTGCCCACAGAAAGAAACATCTTTCCAAGCCTGCCTGCGGCAAGAGAAATATAACGAGTAAGGGCTGCACCCCAGACAAGGTCAATGACCTGCCTGGAATGACCTGCATCCGCGAGATTAAAATCAACATCTGTTGCATTTGAAAATGCGGCCTCTATTGCCTTTGGGGTTATTGCGCTGTAGCGCACCCGGTCAAAAGGAACATTCGGATTCACCTGTTTTATGATATTGAGGGCCTCGACTCCTATCAGTTCTCCTTCCCGATCGTAGTCAGTAGCAATTGTAACCCTGTTTGCTTCCTTTCCCAGGCTTCTAAGGGCAGTTACAATCTTCCGGTTGATAGGAGTTGTTATTATGTCGGCGTCGATAAGGGTTTTAGCCTCTACTTTCTGCCAGTTATTGTACTCTTTGGGAAAATCGATCCCTACGATATGGCCCGACAGCCCTATAACTACAGTCTCCTGCTTCTCTTCATCGGACACAATCTCATACCGGTATACGTCTACTCCACTGACTCTATCCTTCTTCGGGTTCTTTGGAGCCAGAATTGCAGCTATCCTCCTTGCTGCTATATTTTTTTCCGTTACAATAAGGTGCATTTAAAACTCCGGTATAATTTTTTTAATTTTATGGAGGAATACTAGCGTACCCCAAAACTCCTTCCAGTCTGAGACAAAGCCTGCCTCCTAATTCTTTGAAGTTTCCTTTTCCAATATATATTTTTGGATTAAATCTTAAAATAAGCTGTCATCCGTAACTATAATTAGGCTCAAAGCTCTTCATCTGCCCCTTCAGGAGACTTCATATACCCGTTAAATTTTTCTACTCATTTGTTCATTTTCCTCTTCACAAATTCTCTGTTGGATACGATTTTCTATGAGATACACGATTTTCTATGAGATATACGATTTTCTATGAGATATACGATTTTCTATGAGATACATTTCCGGTTGGCCTTTAAATACTTTATTTTTTCAAATTTTTCTCAGTTGAGATTTTTAATAGCTATTTTATAGTATTTTTCCTTAGTATTTACCTTAAAGGACTTTTTCTCTTCAGTCAGCTTGAAAGCAAGTTCTACGGCTTCTTCCGGATTTTTACCCTGTGAACGCCTTCGATTTTCCAGCCTGGTTCAAGCACGACTACAGGTTTTCCCATCTTCAGACCAAGAGCTATCTCCGAAAGTGTTCCATATTCTCCGTTAACTGCAATTAATGCATCCGATGATTGCGCTATAAGAGCATTTCTGGCATGCCCCATTCCGCTAACAACTGCAATATCTATCCAGAGATTTGCTTCTTCTCTTAGGGTTCCGGGCAAAATTCCCAGGGTTATTCCTCCTTCCTTCTTTGCGCCGTATGCAGCAGCCTCCATAACTCCGCCCAGACCTCCGCAGAGCAGAACAGCCCCTCTTTTTGCTATCTCTCTTCCTACCCTTTCTGCAAGAGCCCTTACCTCGCTGCCGCAATCACCTGCACCTATGACTCCTATCTGTTTTCTGGCCTCTGCTTTCACCGGTACTTTCATTGGACAGACATCCTATTTATTCATATCAAGTCTTTTACGAGTATCTTTTTTTGAGTAAGTTTTAATTTGCTAGCTTTTGGGAGTAATTAGAGATAATAGACAGTCAAAAGTGATGAAAAGTGAAAATTAAGAGATTATGGACAGTAATAGTCAGAGCTAATGGAAAACGAATAGTCAGAGCTAATGGAAAACGAATAGTCAGAGCTAATGGAAAACAGAGAATTAGAAGTAGTGACTCTGCATTTCCACGATCTCAGTACTGTTCTTTGCGGTTGCATACTCTTCAAGAGGTTCCTGATTGAGTTCAAGAAAGCTGTGCCCCCAATTAAACTTGGAAAGGACTTTTTCAGCCTGTTCTTTGTGCCCCAGAATGTATAGAGCTGCTGCAAAAGCTTCAGCTGAATTGAGTTTGAAGGGCCTTCCGAAATTAACAGGATTGCCTGCAAGCAAATAAGGAAGGGCCCTGTGCTCAAGGTTTAATTTAGTAAGTTCGGGAAAAACCCTTTCTACTTCTTCCCAGGAACAATCGAGTACGATGATCCCTTTTTTGTAATTGTCGGCGGGAGAGAGAGCTTTTTCTGCAGTAGGGTCAAGAAGGATTGCTAAACTTGGCAGCCTTGATATCCTGTCATAAAGACGAGCAAGGTCAAAGCGAGCCAATTTTCTTCCGGTGCACTTTTTCGGGTCACACTGCCCGGCATGGTATATATAAAGGGGAATATCCCGTTGATCTGTTGGATTCATTACTTATCCTCTGGATGATGGGATCCTATTTAAACAGCTTCCTTATTTACCTGCTTCCTTATTTACCTGCTTTCTTATTTACTTGCTTTCTTGTTTGCTTGCTTCTTTGTTTACCTGTTTTATCTTTTATTTATTTTTTCGTATATTGTGATTCTGATTCAAAATCCATTGATTTTTGCATTTTTGATTGAAATCTGAATTAACAAGAAAATTCGGTTTTCATCAAATCAATATTCGATATCTAACGGCGTCAATCATTAAGTTGTATCACAAGGATTGTGACAAATTACAGAATCTGTGATTTTGAATTTTACATTCATCACTGGATTTTGGTACTGAGTCTATATTGTTATCAAACTTTTATTTTTAACTAAAAAGTTTTTTAAAAATTAATAATAAGTTTATTTATATTTAATAACTTGTATATAATTAATATACTACTACTTTGTCTGTGGTCAAGTGTGCTGAGGGAGAAGGTTACGTTCTCTTCAACTCTGGCTGTTCCTAAGTGCAAATAGGTCATCCAGAAACGTGAAAGTCTCTATCAGGATAAACGATACCTCCTTATCTCTGTTTGCATTTATATTCTGGCCACAGAAAGTATGGTTGAAGCATAAATGTTGGGGGAGATGGACTATATGGAACAACCAGCTGATATTACTGGACAATCAATTGAATCTGATTATAATATTGAGTATGAAATACTGCAGGTGCCCTGGTGGGTAGTTCTTCTGGAAGGGATCATTGCTATCCTTGTAGGCTTATTCCTCTTATACAGGCCTGCAGCAACCACTATCTTTCTTGTACAGATTCTTGGTATTTTCTGGCTAGCAGAAGGAATTCTTTCTGTCATAGGAGCGTTTATATTTTCGGGGAATAGGGTATGGAAATTGCTTTCGGGTATCCTGAGTATTATTGCAGGAGTTGTTATAATAACGTACCCAATCTACAGTCCTTTCATAGTCCTTACACTATTTGTTATTTTCATAGGAGTATGGGCTATTATCAATGGGATAGTGAAAATTGCCCTGGCGCTTAAAGGAGGAGGAGGGGGAATAGGAATCATTGGTATCCTTACCGTAATTTTAGGTCTGCTTCTTCTAACCAATTCTCTGGTGGGAGCCCTATTTTTGCCATGGATATTCGGCTTTTTCCTTATTATCGGGTGAATCGGGTCACTTATCTGGGGACTAAGAATGAGAACCTGACACAGGCTATCACAGGACAGGAAGGAGAAATTTGAGTATGGAAAGACCTATTGGTGTCACTATACTGGCCTTTGTAGCTATTGTTCTGGCATTTTTAAACGCTATTGTAATGCTTCGATTTCTCGGCTTTTTGCCTTTTTTAGGGGTAATTGAAGGCCGTATTTTCAGTCTCTGGTATGCATTACTTTACGGCCTGCTTGCCTACATATGGGTATGGCTGGCTCAAATGCTCTGGCAGATAGACCATCAAGCCTGGATATTTCTGGCTGTTATTACGATATTCAATCTGTGCATCGATTTTGTGGTACTGGTCACAGGAGGTACATGGTATGATGTAAATTTGTCAGTTATTGTGAATGCCCTTGTTCTAATCTATATAATGCTGCCGGGTGTAAGGGGGGCATTTAGAACAGATTAACGAGCGAAGATGCAGGTGGCAGATATATTATTCTTAAGTATATTCTTAGGTAATGAAAAAAATTTACGCCTTCCTGCTCCTTCTTTAATTTCTGGGCTTCCTGTATGGAAACAGAATGATGTAAGCTTGAAATACATTTTACTCTCTTTTTGATCTGCTTTATTCGAGGTAAAGACCTGTTTATCCAGTTCCATGGTAAATATATTAAAAGACAGAATATTTCTGTCAATTAAAACTCTTAAGTCCTTTTGTCAGGAAATAACAATAATAACAATAATAACAGTAACAATAACAGTAACAGTAACAGTAACAATAACAGTAACAATAACAATAACAGTAACAATAACAATAATTATAACAATATTGAGAATGAAAAAGTATATATCCACAGTTTTTGCAGTAGGAATAATGAGATCTAACCTGATCACAATTCTTTTGTCTTCCGAAAAAAGAACCGATCTTCTTCTTCTACTCAAAGAAAAGCCCCGAACAGTTGAAGAGATTAATAATGAGCTTGATACAAACTCGGTTGCGATTCTCCCCCAGCTTAAAAAACTAAAAGAAAATGGGATCGTGATTCAGGAGAAAAAGATATATGAGCTTTCCCTGCTCGGGAAAATCATTGTCAGAAAAATGGAGTCTCTTGTAAAAGCCTTAAGGCAGCTTGAAAATGATTATAAGTAAAAACATGGCTCCGAAATATCTTAAAATTCTGCAAACCTTCTCCCTGAACCTGCTATCCGGCAGCCTATTCGAGATTGAGGCAAAGACCAGGTGATATGTTTCTGTCACCTCAATCCCTGCTGCCAGCGAATGAAAAAATACTAGACTTACCACTACTTTTCAAGCCTTTTGATAATTTATTCTGTTTCTAAAGTCTTTTAATAATTTGTTCTGTTTCTCAAGCCTTTTAATACTTGTCCTGTTTTTCAAGCCTTTTAGGAACTTATCCCTGCTTTTCAAGCTGTTTTTGAGCTTTTTCCCTTATCTCGGCAAAAATGTCCTTTCCTTTTGTGTCAATCCCTACAATAAGCGGCCCGAATTCTTCCACTCTGAGCACCCAGACAGCTTCAGGCATTCCAAGATCAAGCCAGTGGACAGCTTTTACTTCCTTGATTAACTCTGCAGCAAGAGCTGCACACCCGCCTGTATAAGCAAGGTAGACGGATCTGTTCTTCAAGGCATCAGCTACGTCTTTCATCCCGCCTTTTCCTATGATTGCCCGGACTTGATGCGCTTTCAGGAAAGGAGGGGTCATTTTTGACATCCTGCCGCTGGTTGTGGGGCCGGCAGACACTACTTTCCAGCCGTTTTCGGTTTGCTTCATCAGAGGGCCGCAGTGGTAGATTACAGCACCTTCCATGGAAAAAGGAAGTTCTTCTTTCTTTTCCCCCATCTCAAGAATTCTGGCATGAGCCTCGTCCCTGGCGGTCAGGATCTCTCCTGAGAGATAAACAATATCTCCTGCACTGAGTTTCTCGATATCTTCTTTTTTCAGCGGAGTTTTCAGGTGATATTCCATTATTCATCCCCTCCAAACACAACCGAAGCATGTCGATTCGCCCAGCACTGGATATTTACTGCAACCGGAAGGGACGCAGTGTGGCAGTGAGCAGTTTTCACGCGTACTGCAAGAGCAGTTGTGCTGCCGCCAAGCCCCATACAGCCTATTCCAAGGGCGTTTACAGCCTCAAAGATCTCTCTTTCAAGTCCTTCCATCGGAGCGTCAAGAGGCTCAAGCAGGGCTTCTTTTGCAAGCCTGGCTGCCGCATCAAAAGAACCCCCTATACCGACTCCTATGGTCAGAGGAGGACAGGGCATTCCTCCGGCATTCACTACGGTTTCGAGCACGAAGTTTTTGATGCTTCCGGTTTCAGTAGGGTTAAACATACGCAATGCACTCATATTTTCCGAACCTGCACCTTTAGGAGCAGCCGTGATCTTTAACTGGTTTCCGGGAACAATTTTCCAGTGGATATCAGGAATTCCAACCCCTAAATTGTTTCCGCTGTTCTTTCGGGTCAGGGGATCGACTGCGTTCGGCCGAAGAGGAATTTCGGCTGTTGCAAGGGCCACTGCTTCTCTTATTGCAGCCTCAAGGTCAAAACCCGGCTGAAATTCGCTCCCGATTTCTGCAAAAAAGATCATGATGCCAGTGTCCTGGCACATGGGAACCCTGTATTTTTTTGCAATTTCAAGGTTTTTCAGGATTGCCTGAAGCTGGGATTTTGCAACCTGATTTTCTTCTGCAGCCTCAGCTTTCCTGAGCGCATTCACTACATCGTCAGGAAGCTCGATTTCCGCTTTTCTTAAAAGGTCTGCGATAGACCGGATAAAACTTTCACGGTTAATTTTTGTAGACAAAAGATCACCATTGTATGGGAGAAATGAATTCTTTAGAACAAAGGACAGGCATGAATATACATCCTGTACAGGATACAGAGTGAGCGTTTTATGAGATAAATTCCGGAACGCTTTTTTGTTTTTAATGTTTAAATATCGAGCGGCCCAGATTCTGGAATTGTGGAGTTGGATGGTATAAGGGAGTTAGGTTAAAGCCGTTTTTACATTCAGGGGCAGTATCTCTAATTTGCTATAAATTCAGAGTTTATTTTTTGTATAGAGTATAATTCCATTTTTTCAATACTGTATTCTTAAACTACCAACTTTTTGAGATCTATGATTTTGCAGAAAAATTGACACAGTGTCTTTTTGAAAGTCAACATCAAACCCGCAGCTATTAGATGAAATGGAAAAAGAAAACATAGATAAAAACATGACTGAGAATACAACCGTCTATATTGACAAAGTTCCTTTCGTAAGCCCTCTCTGGGCAGTTGTAATGATGCTAATAGTAGTTATCTATGCAAGAAGACAGAAATGAGAAAAATTTTCGAAACCCAGAATATCATCTGGAAAATTAAAAAGTATTAGAGGCGGCTTAACTGTCTTTATATGATTACTTTTTTCCCTGCTTTTGCAGGTTCTTCAAGGGAAGATGCTCATCTGATCGCTATATATTTTTATATTAAAAATTAATATACTCCGGCTAAATAATCTGTATTATTATGTTTTCGAGAAGGAGTATTCCTGAATTATTCTGTTAATATGTGGTTTCAATAGATCAATACCAGATTTAGAAATAGTATTTGAAAATAGATTTAAGAACTTCGTTGAGACAAATATAGACCATTCAGCGCACCCTGCACCAAGGCACTTATCTGGAAAATAACAATTACCTGATTTTTCCATGAATACATTTTTCTTAAATTTATTTTCAAAGCGTAGTCTCATTATATATAGGTCTTCTTCTTCTGGATGTGTGGTTTGCCATTTTAGTTTAAAGTGTACTAACTGATTGCGCAAATGAATAAGATTTTCAAAATCAACACAAGCGTCACAACTTTTATCCAATTGTTTATTAAATAATATTTGATGTGCAATTTCATACTTTGTAATTAATTCACTTTGATCACCAATTTCTTTATTAGAATATCCATACTTGTCCGCAAGTGTCTTTTTCATTTTTTGTATTTTTCCAGCATCCTCATCCCATTTAGTTTTTAAATCCATCCAGTATGATTTATTTATAGTTAAATTATCGAATTTATAAAAAAATTCTTGAAAAAATTCATTTATAGTGGATTCTAAGAATGCAACGCTAGCCATTATCGCACCAATGGAATATGCCATATCTTCTTGAAACAGATCACTTTCTTTTTGGGTAGTATTTCCATCTATAAACTCTTGCTCAATCTCTTTACATTTATTTGCACAGAGGCAAGCACATCTTAGATGGGAGCCAGAGAGTGGGGTTAATGACTTAATACAAGACTTTTCACCCACATATACCACTGAACGGGAGGATATGTATTCTCCATTAATATCACGAGTTATTTTTTCCATGAGCATCAATACCGTTACTATTTCCTAGTTTTTGTGCTGCGCTGCAGGACAACCTTGCACAAGGTTTAGGTTTTTTATTCTGGCATTAAAGAGAAAACACTGCTTGAACTCACGTTTTGTAGATTCTTAAATTTTAATTCATAATCTCCTGTATTTATAGACGTTGTATTCACAACAATCATGTATTCCCCAGAACTGCTAACTTCACCAGATAAAATATTATTTTCTCTAATCATTGACTCATTAGGTTTTAAGGTTAAAGATGAAATCTCTTTAAATGTCCCGTAATCATATTCGTATTTTGAAAGGATTACTGATAAACCAGTATTTAGTCCTTCAACTTCAACCGGGACATAGAAATTCCTACCTGCTGAGTATTCATCATTCATTTCGGTTTTTATATTGCCATCTATTGCATAAATATCATATAAACGAGGTGATAAAGAAGACAATGTAGAAGGTAAATATACAACGCTAAGAGACAAAGATATCAAAATAAGAATACTCACAAAGAATTTTAGACCTTTTATTTCTTCATCTTCGAGATTCCAGCATGTTAACGAACGATAGCGATCTGGTGGACCAATAATGGAATATTGAATTTCTTGAAGTTTTATTATAAACTTTGAATCTCCATGGTAGGTTGATATAGCTATACCTAATTCAATCATTACAAATCCAAGAAGTGCCGAAATAATAATAAAAAACCATATACTACTGATATACATAATTGCATCTTCAAATAAGGATAAATCCAGATACCAATAAATACTCGTTAATATAGTATAAATTGAAATAAATATTAAAAAATATCTAGGAATAGAATTTGTGTATACTCTAAATATAAAGGAAGTAAATGAAATCACAGCTAATATCAATAGTAGCAAGCTTATATTACATAGGTAAAAATATAAGTATTCTGAGACTGTAGTATCTCGTATATAAATAGTAATGGCAGATACTATAAACACACAGAATAAAATTAAACTTTCAGGTCTATTAATGTCAAGTTTTGGAAATTCCATTATGCTCTTATATTATAAAACTTTTTTAGATAGATAAGTTTTCCGATTTTAATTAATAAAGTGGTTCTATCGAATTCAGAGAAACCCAATGTCCGACACTGATATGAAGACGATCCTATCTAAAAACTCGGTTATTTAAGCATCACTGTTTTTGATTTTCGTGTTATCAGTCATTTGATTTTTATATGGCGTTTTAGAATTCCGCGAATAAAGACAATCATCGCTTAGACATTGATTGTGAATTTTCTCCTGGTCAACCAAATGCCAAACACCGTAAAATCATATCAGGTTGATGTTTAAAAATTTTCCTTTTTGGTTTTCGAAAATAGAAAGTATAGATCATTTTGCTTCAGTCCAGGCAGGAGTCCAGGTCTATCCTTTGGATTACCTAGTGAGCTTTCCTCTAAGTCCTGATCTTAAAAATCCAAAGTGAGTTAAAACAGTTTTTAGCGTCCTTTTGCTTTTAATGAACGACCTTTTTTTTGTTTCGGTCCCAGCTCCAGGGCTCATCAAGGATATTGACATTAACCTTTTCTACCCCTTCCGCACTCAGGACTTTTCGCCGGATCTGTTCCTTAAAGTACTCGATCATAGGGCAGGCGGTTGTTGTTAATACAAGATTTACATCTACATTTGGGCCGTCGACTATTATTTCCTTGACCAGGCCCAGTTCGACAATATCCATCCCTACACCTGGGTCGATCACGTCTTTTAGCAGGGAATAAATTTTCTCATCTTTAAGAGCTGTTCCTTGTGGAATTTCCTCATGTTCGGAAACTAACTCTTCATGTGCCTGAAACTTGTCTTCTAGCCTGCTCAGCCGGTCAAGTATCTGGCTTATCACAATAAGTCCGGGATCAGGAAGCTTATCGTGGTCTAGTTGCCCTACGGAAGCAGGCGTATGTGGCTCTGCAATCCTTGCAGGAACCCCCACAACCGTAGCTCCGGCTGGGACCGACCGGATGACAACCGAGCCTGCGCCTATTTTGGCGCCTCTTCCGACAGTAATCGGTCCAAGTACGGCTGCTCCTGAACCGATAACCACGTCATTTTCAATAGTAGGATGACGCTTTACCTTTTCAAGAGCTGTCCCGCCTAGCACAACTCCCATATATATAAGAACGTCATCACCTACCTCAGCAGTTTCTCCTATTACCACTCCGGACCCGTGGTCTATGAAAACTCTCCTTCCAAGCTTTGCCCCCGGATGGATTTCAATACCTGTCAACATCCTGGAAATGTGAGAGAGGAGACGGGCCAGAAAATAAAAGTGTCTCTCCCAGAGCGAATGAGATATCCGATGTACCCAGATAGCATGCAGGCCTGGATAGCAGCAGATCACCTCAAGCGTAGACCTTGCTGCAGGGTCTTTTTTAAAAACGGTCCTGATATCTTCCCTGATTCCCATTCGAAACCTTCCGGATTAATTGTCAAATAAATCGGTCAGCTAGTTTTTAGATAAATCAGTCAAACAATTGCTGGTAAGCAGTCAGTCAGTTGCTAATAAACCAGTTAGACAGTTACTGACAAATCAGTCAGGCAGTTGCTGGTAAACAGTCGGACAGTTACTGGTAAACAGTCAGGCAGTTCGGACAGTTGCTGACAAATCAGTCAAAAATTCACTGACAAATCAGTCAAAAATTCACTGACAAATCAGTCAAAAGTTCGCTGACAAGTCAGTCAAAGAGGTCAGTGCTCAGATAACGTTCTCCCGTGTCCGGCAAAATTACAACAATCGTCTTTCCACTCATTTCTTCCCTGGCTGCAACTTGCAGAGCAGCATAGGTAGCAGCGCCTGAAGATATGCCTGCAAGGATGCCTTCTTCCTTTGCAAGGCGCCTGGATGTTGCAGCAGCATTGTCTCCGGTTACTTTGATCACTTCATCTACAAGGTCAAGCCGGAGTACATCAGGAACGAAACCGGCACCGATACCTTGAATCCTGTGTGGGCCCGGGCTTCCACCGCTGAGCACAGGAGACTCGGCAGGTTCGACTGCAATCGCTTTAAACGCAGGTTTCCGTTTTTTGATGACACTGGCAAAACCTGTGATAGTTCCGCCTGTCCCCACGCCTGCTACAATGACATCTGCTTTGCCGTCCGTGTCTCTCCAGATTTCTTCGGCCGTTGTCCGTCTGTGAATTTCAGGGTTTGCAGGATTCTGGAATTGCTGGGTTATAAAGTAAAGTTCAGGGTCGTCAGCAGCCATCTGCTCGGCTTTATTGACTGCTCCTTTCATTCCTTCCGTTCCAGAGGTCAGGACAAGTTCCGCTCCAAGCGCTTTTAACAGTTTTCTTCTTTCTACCGTCATTGTTTCAGGCATAACCAGTATGAGCTTATAACCACGGGCAGCACAGACGCATGCAAGTCCGATGCCGGTATTGCCGCTCGTTGCTTCAATAACAGTAGTACCTTTTTTGATTTTTCCTTCAAGTTCGGCTTTTTCAACCATTGCCAGCCCTATTCTGTCCTTCACACTTCCCATAGGATTAAAGGACTCTACTTTAGCTAACACATCCGCATGCAGACCTTCTGTTATATGGTTTAACCTGACAAGAGGTGTATTACCAATTGTCCAGGTTATATCGGAATATATTTGCCCCATACTTTTACCGTCTCCTGCAACTTACTTTTTTCAGGTTCCACGTATTTTAATTTGATTAGATTATATTAATAAGAATATATTAATTAGATCATATTAACTCAGTTATACTACAGGCTGTCAATAGTGCGTGTTTTTACACTCAAACTTTTTCAGGCCTGATTATAGTTGATCTGATGACTTGTAATATCAGCAAGACACGGAAACACATAGATAATCTACAGGAAATTCACAATTGTGAATTAATTTTATGTTTAATATAGTTATCGAGAAGTTTCTTTACTAAAAACGTACATAAGAATGAAAAGAATACGACAGCAGGGTGTAAAAATAGTGAAGAAATGAAAAAACATTAAGGAATTGGAAAAACAATAAAAGGACTGAAAAGTAGTAAATGAATTGATAAAGTCCGTCTTTATACTTCAGATTTTTCTTTATCTTCAACTTTACCTTCAAGTTTTATCTACTGCTTTACCTACTGCTTTACCTACTGCTTTACCTACTGCTTTACCTACTGCTTTACCTACTATCTTATCCTCTGTATGTTCTTCCTAACTACAACCGTTGTTGCACTTATTTTCAATTCCTCTGGCACTTACACAGATCTCACAAATTCTTGCTACAAAGTCATTAACTCTGTTCTCAATCAGATCCTGAGCAAGCTTTTCGATCAATTCTTTAGTTTCGCCCTGAAACTCGATTCTGTATCCTCTTTTTCCCGAAATATACTGGGAAACTGCCGATGGGGCAATCCCCAGCAACTTTGCAGACGCTGCCTGTGACTGTCCTCTTTTTACGAGTTCGATTGCAAGACTGGCCCTTATTGCGGGGACCAGATCCCACACAATCTTCTGACACGGAGTTTCCATAATTACCATCACTTATTAATATATTACAATTTTTGAAATTTCACAATTGAAAACGAATATATCTGGTGTACATATAAATTATTATCATTGGAAAAAACAATAATGAGATCCTCAGACAGCTCTCTAAGAAGTAAACTTTGAGAAAATGGCTTGATCTTTAACAATTAAAAAAGTTTCTGAAACGATTCAAAAGAGTTTCTGAAACGATTCAAAAGAGTTTCTGAAACGATTCAAAAGAGTTTCTGAAACGATTCAAAAGAGTTTCTGAAAATATTCCTGGACTCCTCCTGTATATCTGTAATTTTTTCCTGGTATCTTACGATAAAACTTATATATTCACAATTGTTATTGCTTATTCACAATTGTGAAGGTGTGAGTGTGACCACTGAAAAAAAGACCATTTACATGGACAACTCAGCTACAACTCCTGTAAGAAAAGAAGTTGTCGAAGAGATGCTTCCTTACATGACTGAGAATTTCGGAAACCCTTCTTCTATTTATGAGATCGGAAAAATCTCAAAACATGCAATAGACAAAGCAAGAAAAAAGGTTGCCGATGCTCTCGGGTCTGAAGAAAACGAGATCTATTTCACATCAGGAGGCACGGAATCCGATAACTGGGCAATCAAGGGAATAGCCTTTGCAAACCGGAGTAAAGGAAAACACATAATCACCTCTTCTATCGAACACCATGCAGTCCTGCATACCTGTGCCTGGCTGGAAGGACAGGGCTTTGAGGTAACATACCTGCCTGTAGACAAATACGGAATTGTATCCCCTGAGGAAGTGAAAAAAGCTATTCGAGACGATACCATCCTTATTTCCATAATGCTTGCGAACAACGAAATAGGGACAATTCAACCTGTAGAGGAAATCGGAAAAATCGCTAAAGAGAGCCGGATCTATTTTCATACGGATGCAGTGCAGGCAATAGGCCACGTTCCTATCGATGTCAATAAGATGAATATTGACCTTCTTTCGCTCTCAGGTCATAAATTCGAAGGTCCAAAAGGCTGTGGAGCTCTCTACATTCAAAAAGGGACAAAAATAGACACTTTTCTGCACGGCGGGGCTCAGGAAAGGAAGCGCAGGGCCGGAACCGAAAATGTCCCTGCTATTGTGGGCCTTGGAAAAGCTATAGAGCTTGCAACAGCCGAAATTGAAGAATCGAATAAAACCCTGCTCGAACTAAGAGGGCGCCTTGTTAAAGGTCTTCTGAAAATCCCGAAAGCTCACCTTAATGGACATCCCACAAAGAGGCTTGCAAATAACGTAAATATTACGTTTGAATACATAGAGGGTGAATCGCTTTTGCTGTTACTGAACGCAAAAGGAATTTTTGCGTCTACCGGGAGTGCATGTAACTCTTTTTCTCTTGAACCTTCACATGTGCTTACAGCTTGCGGAGTCCCGCACGAAATCGTTCACGGGTCACTAAGGCTTAGCCTCGGAAGGATGAATTCAGAACAAGATGTGGACAGGGTACTTGAAGCTGTGCCTGAGATCGTACAGAAATTGAGAAATATGTCCCCACTTACCCCTAAAGAATACAGGACCAGTTGAGCGGCAACTTTACGATATTGGATTAACTGAAGTCGTTTAAAAGTTTTGAATATTTTTGAGTAACCGAAAACTGAGATATAAAAACTGAGATATGATTGGAAAATATCACTGGAGGACAGCTAATGGACTACAGCCTTAAAGTAATGGATCATTTTTCAAACCCGAGAAATATGGGGAGTATTGAGAACAGTGACGGTGTAGGAGAGGTTGGAAATGCGAAGTGCGGAGATATAATGAAAATCTACCTCAAAGTTGAGAATAATCGGATTGCAGACGTTAAGTTTCAAACCTTCGGGTGCGGAGCTGCAATTGCATCAAGCAGTATGGCAACTGAAATGATTAAGGGAAAAACCCTGGAAGAGGCCTGGAAACTTTCAAACAAAGCCGTTGCAGAAGCTCTTGACGGACTTCCTCCGATAAAAATGCACTGTTCAATGCTTGCAGAAGAAGCAATTCATGAGGCAATTAATGATTATCTAAAGAAAAGAGGACTTGAGACGTGGGATGAATAATCTTGGTTCCTATGGTCGATTCCTGGAAACTATAGGACATTGAAATCCCGAAGCATATAAATGGAAAAATATACAGCAGAGAAATATATCAGGCAGATAATGCTTTTTGGGGAAGAAGGTCAGGAAAAACTAAAAAAAGCAACAGCGCTTGTTGTCGGAGCAGGAGGGTTTGGATCTCCTATTTCCACTTACCTTGCAGTTGCAGGTGTTGGGAAAATAGTACTTGCAGACTTTGATTCTGTAGAACTTAGCAACCTCAACAGGCAATTTCTTCATCATGAAAAGGATGTTGGGATAGAAAAGATTAAATCTGCAGAAGAAAAACTCCTTTCCCTAAATCCAGAGATAAAGGTCGAGACAATCAGGGAAAAAATTACGGATGAAAACGCAGACTCAATTGTTCCCCCATGTGATATTATAATAGATGCTCTTGACAATTTTGATACAAGGCACGTGCTGAACAGACTTGCAGTGAAACGGAATATACCCCTGGTTCATGGAGCAGTCTCAGGATACAGAGGCCAGGCAACAACAGTAATTCCGGAAAAGACGCCATGCCTTTGCTGTATTTATCCAACTTCCTTTAAGAAAGAAGTATTTCCGGTGCTTGGAACTACTCCAGGAGTAATAGGAGCTATCCAGGCTAATGAAGCGATTAAGTATCTGGCAGGGCAGGGAGAGCTGCTGGAAAATCGCCTTTTGTTATGGGACGGGCTTTCATGCTCTTTCAGTGAACTGAAGATTAATAAATCCGAAAATTGCCCGATATGTGGGGTTAACAAAAAAGAACGAAGTTATTCTGAATTAATTTTTCATTCGTTCTTCATTTACTCCTTAATTTTATCATTTGTCATTCATTCACCACATATCGTTTATTTCTTAACTTTATCATTTTTCATTCGTCCTTTATTTACTCCTTAATTTTATCATTTGTCATTCATTCAGACTCTGTTCCAAAATCCAGTGATTTTTGCATTTTTGATAGAAAATCTGAATTAGCAAGAAGAATCCAGTTTTTATCAAAATCAATATTCGCTATCTAAAGACTTGAATCATTAAGTTGTATTACACGGATGGTGACCATTTACAAAATCTAGTGATTTTGAATTTTACATCCATCACTAGATTTTGGTACTGAGTCTTCATTCACCACATATCATTCATTTCTTAACTTTATCATTTTTCATTCGTCCATTCTTTAAATTCGTCATCCTTCTGGAAAACGAGTTAATGGAAAACGAGTTAATGGAAAACGAGTTAATGGAAAACGAGTTAATGGAAAACGAGTTAATGGAAAACGAGTTAATGGAAAACGAGTTAATGGAAAACGAGTTAATTATAGAAAAGATAAAAAGATTTAAAGTTGAAAATGAATCAAGACGCAGTCCTACTTTTAATTACACTCTTGGGGGAGTATATTTTATCACCGCAGAAAGTTCGCATTTGCTGAAACCACCGATAATAAGCATTAAAGAGATATAGATAAATGCTCCCAATGCTGCTACTCCAAAAAGTTCATAGACATTTGAAATAACAAAGTGAGAAACAAACAGATACATCCCAAAAGAGGAGAAGACACTTTTTGCGATGTCATAATAATAATAGTCAAACACAAAATGCTTCCTAGATACGTAGATACAGAGTACAATCATTAAAAAATAAGAGATCAGGGTTGATAGTGCTGCTCCGATAAAGCCAATAGAAGGTATGAGCAACAGGTTGAGTAATACATTCGAAACTGCAGCAATGATATTAATGTAAGTAGCAGATTTTGTTTCTTTTACAAGAAACATTATATTGACAAAGATTTGGAAAACTCCTGCTAAAAGACCTGAAAGTGCAACAATTGGAATTACAAGCCAGCCTGAAAGGAAGTCTGGAGTCGTAAAAATTCCGAGAAGAGGCTTTGCAAGAGCAGAAAGGCCAAAAACAGCTGGAACGGTAATAATAAGGAAATATCTCAATGAATTCGATAAGTAGATCTTTACCTGATCAAGTTTATCCTCATCAAATAACTTTGAAAGCTCCGGGAGAAGAATAACCTGAAGAGGAGTTACAAGAAGCTGGATGAGAGTTCCAATGGAATAAGCTGCTGAATATATACCTGCGCTCCCAAGACCCATAAAATAAGTTACCAAAAATCTGTCACTGGATGCTGTGACCCACGTTACAAGAGCACTGGGAGTTAAAGGGAATGAGAATTGCAGGTACTCTTTTATGTGAGTAAACCTGGGAATAGTAAATCCTATCTGCAATACGATTGTCACAAGAGAAATTAAAAAAATGAAACTCTGTACAAGCAGAGTTGCGATTATCACACCTAAAAGTCCGTACCCCAATTTAATAAGGACCAGGATAAAAAACAACTTTCCAAATGTTTCGAGGAGAGTAAAGTAAGAATATTTTTTAATCTGCCTGAAGACTCTGAAATAATAAAGAGATATTGATTCGACTACAGTCAGGAGGATCAAAGCGGAACCTGCCTGGATAAAATAAGTCGCTTCAGGATCCTTAAAAACAACGGTTGCGAGAGGCTCTGCAAATATATAAACTAACGAAGAGGCCAGAAAGCCGGAGATCGCCACAAAGAAGAGAATAGAATATAAAGCTTCTCTTATCATCTTTCTGTCAGTTTCAGAAGATAAAAACCTGACAAACCCCATGGAAAGACCCATAAGTGCAACTGAAGAAACGAGAGATACAATAATATTGATCTGGGCCCAAAGTCCATAATCATATGTTCCAAGGGTTTTTGTGATTATCGGAAGTAGGAAGAAAGTTCCCAGGCTAGTAAATACCTGAACTGTCCCGATAAGGCCAACGTCTCTTACAAACTTTCGATATGACACCATGTCACCTAAAAAGAATCCGTTTTTAACTATTTTGATTGTGAGTTCATGAAGATAACCTGCTAGAGTTTATCTCGCAATTTTATTCACTCACTATCCAAAATCTGATATTTAAACCCTTTTGAACATTTAGCAATCCTGTTGAATTTTCAGTTTTACAGTAAAAATTTTCAGTATCTTAGTAAGAAGGCTTTTCACAATTACAAGCTCACTCTCTGTCTGGTCACCACCGGTGATTACAATATCCAGAGACCGATTTATTTAGGCATAGAGTTTGCAATTTCAGACATATAAAATACCCCTGAGAAGTGGATACCTAAAAGATGTGCATTTTTATGATATCTAACTCTTCTGTCTTGCTCATTCTATTCTAACTTTACTTGAAATTGAAATCTACTGAGCTCTATATATAGCTACTCTATTTAGTTTATATGTACGTAATGTAAAAAATGATTAATAAATACACTATGTTTTGTATTTAGTTATACTCTTAAAAAGAAAAACTCAAAAATTAGATAATGGATGTGGGCTATTGAAAAGTAGAAGTAACAGAGTCGCTCTATTTTTTCTCAAAACCATGGAAGACTTACTTTTCAGAATAAATCAATGATCCTGGACACTACTATTTTTTAGTTAAACCATATAAATCTAATTGATATATCAATAAAAATGAAGAAGTATATTGAAGAAAGAAAAATCACAGAATTCCACTGGAAATAAAGGGGTTTTGAGTTCACAATATATTTTTCTATAAATTTGTGTTTGTCTGCAGTCCTTACGAGTTCAAATTGTATTAAATCATAATGCCTATAGCATGTTTAAAATTAAACTTGGTTCTATAATTGGGACAAGACTTATCCATTTGAACTGAAAAACAGTAGCATTAAATCGTTAAATATTTAATGTAAACTCAAATTATGATACTTACTATATCTGTTTTTGGCTCCATACGTCGAGTATATAACTCCTATGGAATAACTTAAGGTCATAGCTATCTAAATTTTGGAAAATCACTCATCTATCATACGGGCCACATTGACAGCACAGTCGATGCTATGAGTCCCATTACTCAAACATATCTGGATAACTTTTGTAAGTTTAATAAGTCTTGAACATTAAATACAGGGAATAATACAGGGAGTTAAATTATGGCAAACAGAATAGAAGAATTGCTGGACGTCCTGAGGGTTCCTTCCGGCAAGAAGATCAACCTGAAAAAGGACTACGATCCAGACTTCACCGGTAAATGGGTGAAAAAGGAAGAGGCTAAAGAGGCCCTGACCGAAGGCATCCAGATTCTGGCCGAGATGCAGGACAAGCTCTGGGCTCAAGATCAATATGCACTACTAATAATTCTTCAAGCTCTCGATGCAGCAGGCAAGGACAGTACCATCAAGCATGTAATGTCAGGCGTCAATCCACAGGGGGTCGATGTTCACAGTTTCAAGGTCCCCTCAGGTGAGGAGCTTGATCACGATTATCTGTGGCGTAACTTCAAAGCCCTGCCTGCTCGTGGTCGCATTGGAATTTTTAACCGTTCTTACTATGAAGAGGTCCTTGCCGTACGCGTGCACCCCGAGTTCCTTGCTGGCCAGAAGCTTCCCCCATCGCTGAAAGACAAAAATATCTGGAATCGGCGCTTCGAGGAGATCAATAACTTCGAGAAATACCTGGTTGACAACGGCATCATTGTAGTAAAGCTCTTCCTGTATGTGTCTAAAGAGACACAAAAGGAGCGTTTCCTGGAGCGGACATTGGAGCCGGAAAAGAACTGGAAGTTCTCCGCAGCCGATATGAAAGAGCGGGCTTTTTGGGACGATTATATGGCAGCCTACGAAGACATGTTCAATCACACAAGTACTGAGTGGGCTCCCTGGTACATCGTGCCAGCCGATCATAAGTGGTTCACCAGGCTGGCTGTGGCGGCTGTACTCTATAACACGATGAAGAGTCTCAACTTAGCCTATCCTACTGTCAGTGAGGAGCAGAAACAAGCTTTGCTTGTAGCTAAGGAGGAACTTGAACACGAGGATGGTGGTCTGAAGGATAAAGCCGTCACAAGGGCCGAAGCGAAGACTGCTGCCGATCCAAAAACTCTGGCTGCACGCAGCAAGGTCACCAAGGAAGAAGTTAAGAAAAACAGTACGAAAGGCAAGAAAAACAAGTAATACCTTTCCATGCGTTTTCGGTTAAGTGAGGAATTGTGACAATTGCGTCAATTTCCTTAACATTTGTCAAATATTTTAATAAATTACAAGCTGGGACAAGGTATCGATTTCCTGTAAATAGGTCAAAATTTAAGACCTGCTTCCAGTACAAAATCGATAGCTTTCAGGCAAGAAAATTCTTTAACTATAGTACACATTCGTACTATTCCAAAAGTTCTATATAGTGTAACGTATATTTCCTCTATTATTTTTAAAGTTTTAAACCAATATTGTTAAACTTTTAGATCACAAAATAGACTGTGGGCTTATTTAATTTTAAGAGTAGAGGAGGACAGATTGTCAAATGACAATTCTTAAAGAGGTTAAAATTAGCCAGGCTAACCTCAGAGAGTCTAATTTTGAAAAAATGATATTTAAAAAAGCTAATCTTGTGAGAGCTGACCTTATGGGAGTTAATCTTAAAGAAGCTAGCCTCGAAGAGCCTGACCTTAAAGAAGCTCACCTTGAGATGGCTAATCTAGATGGAGCCAACCTCACAAAAGCTAACTTAAGAGGAACTTTTCTCCCAATAGTTCAAATTAGAGAAGCTAAATTAACATACGTTCACCTTGAGGGAGCCAAATTAGTAAAGAATCAGCTAAAAGGAGCCAATCTTGAGGGAACTTATCTTTTTATGGCAAGCCTTGCAGGAGCTAACCTTGCAGGAACAAACTTCACAATGGCTGACTTGGAGGAAGCTGATCTACTAGGAACTTATTATTTAACAATTGGTCAGTTATCTAAAGTTAAAACACTTCGAAATGCAAAAATGGACAAAGAACTCCTTATACAATTAAAAATGAGATGTCCCTCTTTATTTAAGGATCTAACAACTGGAAGTTGTCATTTTTAATATCTGTTTATTTCATTTCAAATAAGTATCTAAACTATATGGAAGTGATCTTATGGAGGTAAAGCGTAGTGTAACAACGCCAGTAATAAAAACTGTTTTTAGAAATGGCTTAGAGGTTTTTGCTATTTATTTGTGATTGTACTGTCACTAGTGTCAAGTCAATTGTCAAGGATTCAATGATTCCTAATAACTGCACTCGATTTTATACGACATTTTGTGTTTGACTCGACACTAGGTAGTAATAGCATTTGCAACATTGAATACAGAGTATCTGTGTGGGAGATAGTTGTTTGTGGGATAGGCAGGTACTTTGATTCGGTGAAACCTCTACTGACTTACCTTTTGGCTATAGTTGAATGAGTTTTATAGCACATAAGTATCTGTAAATTCAATCAATATAATTAATTAAACTAAACATGTAACGCAGGTACTTTTGACCGATAGATGAAAATTTAGATTACATTGGTTTTGTGACGTTTACCTTTTAGAAAAATAACTGATAGTTTAGTCATATAATATGAAGAAATTGTAGATAAAGGTCTTAGAAATCTTCATAACTATGGTACATTAAAGTAAAATGTTTTAAATAAAATTCATAAAATGGCAAAACAGATGTTAAGAGGGATAAAATGAAAGAAAAAACTAAGATATCAGAAGATACTAAGATATCGGAAGATACTAAGATATCAGAAGACACTAAGATATCGGAAGATACTAAGATATCGGAAGATACTAAGATATCGGAAGATACTAAGATATCGGAAGATACTAAGATATCGGAAGATACTAAGATATCAGAAGAAATCAGTAAACTTAGATCAAACATAGCAAAAATTGAAGAGATAGTAAGTAAAGCAAATACTACAAAAGGAAATAAAAGAAACCTTTTGAAGGAAGCAAAAGAAGGCAAATTTTTACCAAAGAGTGAAATAAAAAAGTTTTCTACTGACATTGGAAATTTTGATAAAATAGCAATGGATAAAGATTTGATAAAAAAAGCTAAATCTAAATTAATAAGATTAGAGCTCGAAATGGCCCTCAAAGAATACACTACGTTACAAGACGAATATGCAAAAACTTATTCTGAAATTGAGAGTCAAATTACCAGTAGGTTTTAAATAGAACACAAGTAAAATCAAAAATAGATGTTATTGTAAGTAAGTATCTGATATGTGCTGAGATCATCTTTTAATGTACATCGTTTATTTTTTAAGTAAATTATTTTTAAACTATTTTTTTAAACTATTTTGTTACTATTCAGGTAGCCTTTTTAGGGCTACACAATTTTTCCTCTTTTCGAGGAAAAATTGGATTTACAATGAGTTATTTCTATCTTTGATGAAACGTGAAGAGATTCTTGCTCTGTGTACTTCAAACCCTGAAGTTATTGCAACTTACATTGAGAGTCTTGAATCTCAAATAAAACAGCTTAGTGAAAAATTGCAAGTTTTAGAATCTCGCTTAAATCAAAATAGCAGAAACAGCAGTAAACCTCCTTCTACTGATTTTTTTGTCAAAGGAAAACCTAATCCCAAGAGTCTCCGTAAAAAGAGCGAAAAGAACCCTGGAGGTCAAGAAGGTCATCCAGGAACAACTCTTAAAATGGTTGATAATCCTGATTAGGTAATAGAGCATTCTTTGAACTGCTGC
>NZ_LMVP01000512.1 GCF_002287235.1 Methanosarcina spelaei | reverse complement strand
CAGTATTTTTTTAAAATAATGTATATAAAATTAGGAAAGTTAGATTTCAAACTACCCATCTGAAATGACGAAGAGCCATCTTTATTGTCTTTGTTTTCTATGTATCGAGCTTCTTTTGATGATTTTTTCCCCAGGAACCTTTGAACAAGTTCCACAGTAAGCCCTGTTACAGCCAGTATTATAAGAGTAGAAATAAGGGAAACTGCAAGAATAGCAGTTAATTTTCCTTCAAGCAGGGCAAAACAGGTTATAAGGCTAGCGCCTGCGGGAAGAAAGAAAAAAGCCATATTCTCTAGCAAAAAGTCACTCATTTTGTCTATCATATTGAGTTTAATTACGCCTGTATACAGGCTAAAAAAAAGAATGAGCATTCCCAGGACATTGCCCGGAACTGGCAGCCCTAAAGCTTTTTGTATCAGTTCGCCCAGGAAATAAATGCTCAGAATAATTGAGAATTGTTTTAGCAAAGTTGTTTTTCCCTCCCTTATTGGAAGGGGACTACAAAACTCGTATATATAATTTTTTGTTTAAAAAGAAAGAAATATAGCAAAAACAGGGTTATTTGCAAGTCTGCTAACTGCAGTGATTTGGCTCATAGCTACGTCCTACCGGTCTTCACAGCAAGCCGTGATAATCCCTATATTCATATCATCTCTATTATTCATATCATCTCTATTATTCATATCATCTCTATTATTCAGATTATTCAGATTCTCTTTTATGAAACCGTTTTGAAAGCTTTGCGAGGAAGAACTCCATAAAGTCCAGTTGTACAATAAATTCATATTGCGTAAATCCCTATCTTAATAACGGGGTTCTAATGGGAGAAAAGCGCTTTGTTTACATGGACCACGCAGCCACTACCTCCACAAAACCTGAAGTGGTTGAAGCTATGCTGCCTTTTTTGAAAGAACATTTTGGAAACCCTTCTTCCCTGTATTCAGTAGGGAGAGAAAGTAAAGAGGCAGTAGAAACTGCCCGTGAGCAACTTGCAAAGGCTCTGGGAGCTAATCCTGAGGAAATATATTTTACCTCCGGAGGAACCGAGTCCGATAACTGGGCTATCAAGGGAACGGCTTTTGCCAGGAGAAAGAAAGGAAAACATATCATTACCACACCAATTGAACATCATGCAGTGCTCTATCCCTGTAAGTACATGGAGACCCTGGGTTTTGATGTGACTTACGTGCCTGTAGACAGTTATGGGCTTGTAGACCCTGCAGAGGTTGAGGCTGCAATTAGAGATGATACTATCCTGATCTCGGTGATGTATGCAAATAATGAGATCGGGACAATAGAACCTGTTCATGCGATAGGTGAGATTGCAAGAGAATATGAGATTCCCTTCCATACCGATGCCGTTCAGGTAATTGGTAAAATCCCCATTGAGATGGAAAAGAAAGAAAGGAATGTTGACATGTTTTCCCTTTCTTCTCATAAGTTCTATGGACCCAAAGGAATAGGAGCTCTCTATCTGCGAGAAGGAACAGAAATCGACAATTATATGCACGGGGGTGGCCAGGAACGCAAAAAGCGAGCAGGAACCGAGAATGTCGCAGGTATTGTAGGATTGGGAAAAGCAATAGAACTTGCAGCAGGAAATCTTGAGAGGCATAATGAGAAAATGAAGAGACTGAGAGACCGTCTCCTTGCAGGAGTCCTGAAAATTCCGGACTGCAGGCTTAACGGACACCCGGAAAAGCGCCTTTCTGACAACCTGAATTTCAGTTTTGAATACATAGAAGGTGAATCTCTGCTTCTCATGCTTGACGAGATGGGGATCTGCAGTTCCACGGGAAGTGCATGTTCTTCAGGTTCTCCTGATCCCTCGCATGTGCTCAGGGCAATAGGGCTGACTCCGGAAATAGCTCAGGGTTCCCTTCGACTGACCCTTGGGGACGATAATTCTGAAGAAGACATTGATTATGTACTTGATGTCTTGCCTGAGACCGTTGAAAAGCTCAGGGCTATGTCTCCTTTCTATAAATCCGAAAATGCCTGTAAGAAATGAATCGAAAGTGTATAGGAATGTGAAAACAGGGTAGGAATGTGAAAACAGGGTGGGAATGTGAAAACAGGGGGAGTTTTGTGTACAATAAAAAAGTAATGGATCATTTCATGAACCCGAGAAACGTAGGCGAAATTGAGGACGCTGACGGAATAGGAGAAGCAGGAAATCCACATGGAGACCACATGAAGATTTTCCTGAAAATTCGGGACGATCGAGTTGAAGATGCGAAATTTAAGACTTTCGGGTGCGCAGCAGCAATTGCGTCCAGCAGCATGGCAACCGAACTGATAAAAGGCAAAACCCTAAAGGAAGCCTGGGAACTTACAAACGAGGCTGTCGCTGAGGCTCTCGAAGGCCTACCTCCAGGAAAGCTAGAGTGTTCGGTTCTTTCAAGGGAAGCAATCCACAGCGCAATAAATGAATACCGAAAAAAACAGGGGCTTGAGGCCCTTCCTGAGCAGACCTGATAGAAGGAAAATAGAAAACAAGTTTAGATAACATAATTTAGAGATAACATATTTTTAAAATATTATATTTTAAACGTAAGATATTTTATATGTAAAGCATTTTATATATACTTTAAATGTAAATTATATTATATAATATATTTTATATATCATTCATTCCTGTATCGTAAACTTGATCTTTTATTCTCTCGATGAGGGTCTATGAAAAAAATAGGAATTGTCATCACTGACCCGGAAGACTGGACAGCCAGGGCGCTTACCGACGCAGCGAGAAAAAAAGGTTTTTCTCCTTTTGTTCTGGATTTCAAGGCTGTGGAGGTCAGCGTAAACTCGGCAGCGTGGGGCCCGAGAGCTGAAGAATCAAACGTGGTCTTCAAAGTGGGAGATCTAAAACTCTCCGATCTTGACGCGATAATTGTAAGGGATGCTGGTGCAGGAGCTTTCGAAGGTGTGTCTTTCAGGTTTGATATCCTGCGTGAACTGGAAGACGAAGGAATCCCTGTTGTCAATTCCCCTGAAGCTATCCGGAATGCCGCAAATAAATACCATGCTTCTTATCTTCTGGCAAAAGCAGGACTGCCAGTACCCAAAACCGTAGCTGTACAGGATATGGAAGCAGCCCTGAAGGTAATATCAGGATTCGGAGATGCTGTCATTAAGCCTGTTTTTGGATATAAAGGAAAGGATATTGCAAGAGTAAGGAATGGCGAAGTCCAATTTTCGGATAGAAAAATGGAATCCTTATACCTGGAATCAGTTCTCAAACAGTTACTTCAAGAAAGAGGTATGCTGTATATCCAGGAGTTCATAGAGAATTCAGGAAGAGATATCAGAGCTTTTATTGTTGACGGTACGGCTATTGGAGCAATTTACCGTAAAGCGGCATCTGGCTCCTGGGTCAACAACCTGAGCCAGGGAGGAAGTGCAGATCGGTGTGTGCTCACGGAAAAACAAAAAGAAATTGCTGAGAAGGCTGCCTTGGCAGTGAGCACGACTTTTGCTGGTGTTGATATCATAGAAGGGCTAACTGATGATAATCTTGGTGAAGGGCTGACCGAGGATAATCTTAATAAAGAAATTGATGTTTATTCCAACCGAACTGAGGGAAACCCTAAAGTTCTTGAAGTCAATGGAACACCGTCAGGAAAAGGTATTTTTGATGCATGGGGGATAAATCCTGCGGAATATATTCTAGAATACATTGAAAAAACTTTATGAAATAGTTATAAATGATGTCGTTCATAATATCAGCAATATATCGATTTGAATTTCGTAGATTTTTAGAAACTTTTTGAGTTAACACTCCGGGTCCAGGTCGATCATACTACAGATGATCAAAAATAAGCATGAAGACCGGGATATAAACCGGTCCTGATACCCCCATCGAAAACATTTAAGAAACAGACGGACCTTCAATAAACCCGAGGCAAAAGATGAGTGAATATAAACAGTGTATAGTTACCCGGGAGGACCTGAAACTTTCCAAAGGCAAGTTTGCAGTACAGGTAGCTCATGCTGCCATTTCTGCTTCCGAATGGGCAAGCAAAAGTGACCTTGAAAAATGGAAGGAAGGCGGGCAGAAAAAAATTGTCCTTAAAGTACCTGCCCTTAAGGACCTGTATGAACTTAAGGAAAAAGCAAGAAGGGAAGGGCTGCCTACAGCTCTGATACAGGATGCAGGACTTACGGAAATTCCGCCGGGAACGGTTACAGTCCTTGGAATAGGGCCGGCAAAAGAAGAGCTTATAGATAAAGTTACGCGGGACCTTAAACTTGTTTAAGTATCAAGAACCTGAAAGCCAGATTTGGGAAAACGGTACTAAAATCAAACTGAGCCGAAGCTATCAATGTGATAGCTCTTCCAATTCGGATAGAAGGCCTGCCTGTGTTCGATTCAGGAGGAGATCATGAGGGGTTCAAGGGTTTCAAGAGAAAAAAAGGCAGCCTCAACAATTGCTATTTTATTTGTGTTCTTTGTGTTCGTTGCACTCACAGGGGTGTTGTCTTCTGATTCGATTGAGAATTTAAGAGAAGAGGTAACAGGTTATATAGCCTCAGGACTGGATTCTGGAAGCCAGGAGAGTGCTTTTACACCTCAACCGGCTTTATTTACTTTCCCGGCAATCCCAACATACTCTCCTAAAAAAAGCGAACTCACTCCCATTCTGAGAACCCCTTTGCAGCCTGGTTTCTCCCTGAGCAGCAACTACCAGACCTCAGATTTTTTCCAGGGAGGAACTGGCTATGTTAGAATCAGCATTAAAAACCAAGGTCGAAATCCAATTTTTATAGAAAGGTACGGGGTTTCGGTTAATGCTTCCGAAAGCCGGATTTATTCCGAAGAACGTGGATTTTTAATCGATCCAGGTCAAGAGCAGAACCTCGGAGTAATTGCAGTTGAGATACCTGAGGAAGAAAAAGCCAATTTCAGTATTGTCCTCTGGTTGCTTGCCTCGACTTCGGAAGGAAAATGGCATGACTATGGCCCCTATCCTCTGAAAAACTTTACTGTAAATCTTAAGCCAATGTCAGAAAAATTGAGTCCAGTGTACCGATACAATCCTTCACCTTACTTTGATACTATAAACCACCTTGTGGAGCCAGCCGAACCTGATATAAGGGGCAAGGCAGCCCAGGTGGCTCGCACATATCCGGGAGCATATAATATCTATCAGGTCTGTGCCCTTTTTGACATGGTAAAAGAGAAGGTAGAATACGTAAGTGACCCAAGAGGTAATGACATATGGGAACCAGCCAATGTTACCCTGAAAATAGGAGCCGGAGACTGTGAAGACCAGGCAATTCTCCTTTCATCCATGCTTGAGGCCGTAGGGGGCACAACCCGGGTCTACCTGACCAATACCCATGCTTTTGCAGCGGTATATATAGGCAATGGGACCGATGCGACAAATGCTGCAGTTGAGGGTGTACGGGCTTATTACGGAAACGTTGATGTGAATTACCTGACCGATGAATACGGTTCCTGGTTGATGCTTGACCCGACCTCGAGCCTTTATGCAGGCGGGCTTCCAGGGAAAACGGCCCAGGCGGAAGTTAAGGTCACTGGAGGAAACGAAACATATAGAAGCTGGACCTTTGTAAGCACGAACGAAGTAAAAGCTATTGATATTAATCCCAGATGGCCTTTATAATTTTCACAAAATACGTAATAGAGGAGTGTTTTTAACCCATGGAAGTGCCGAAAATTGAAAAACAAATCGGAATAGATCTTTACTCCACAGATACTGACGGCCTTGGAGGGCAGCTTCGGCAGGAAGTAGAGGATTTTATTGTTAGAGAAATTACGAATAGAGAGGAAGAACAGGAAGGAAAATATCTGATTCTTGAGCTAGTAAAGCGCGACTGGGACACACATCATTTTACCCGAACTCTTGCAAAAATCCTTCAGATAAGCCAGAAGAGAATTAGCGTTGCAGGTACAAAGGACAAACGTGCACTTACCACTCAGAAAATTAGCATTTTTGATATCGATGCCCAGGAAATTGAGAAAATCCACTTAAAAGACATAGAGCTGAAAGTCCTTGGTCGCTCACGAAAATCCGTTGAACTCGGAGACCTGTGGGGAAACAATTTCAGAATTACTATCCGAAATATAACCCACTCGAGTGAGGAGACACACAAATTACTCGAAAAGACAACAAACGAAATTCTGGCTCAGGGTGGAGTCCCGAACTTCTTCGGGATCCAGCGCTTCGGCTCTGTACGTCCTGTTACGCATCTGGTAGGAAAAGCAATTGTTGAGGGAGATTTTGAAAAAGCTGCTCTGTTATACATTGCCGAACCATTCCCTGATGAACCTGATGAAACAAAGGAAGCCCGCCAGTTCGTCAAAGAAACACGCGATTTTAAAGAAGGCCTGAAAATCTACCCTCTTCACCTTGGGCATGAAAGAGCAATGATGAACCACCTAATAGCCAATCCAGATGATTTTGCAGGTGCTTTTCTCGTTCTCCCGAAAAATCTCTACAGGATGTTTGTGCACGGCTACCAGTCCTATATTTATAACACAATCCTGTGCAAGCGAATCGAAAAAGGTCTTCCCTTAAATGAAGCGGTAGAAGGAGACATTGTCTGTTTTAAGAATGAGTTTGGACTGCCTGATTCTTCAAAAACCGAACAGGTCACATCGGAAACCGTAACTCCCATGAACCGCCTGATTAAAAGAAATAGAGCCTTCATAACCGCTCCACTTCCGGGCTATATTACGGAATTTGCGTCAGGTATTCCGGGAGAGATCGAACAGGCAGTTATCGAGGAATTCAAAGTCCCTCTACAGGGTTTCAATATAGAAAAAGTTCCTGAAATGAGTTCGAAAGGCATCCGTAGAGAAGTTCTTCTGCAGGTTGAACCGAAATTTGAGATTGGAGAAGATGAACTGAATCCGGGAAAGTCAAAAGCCGTGCTTGAATTCATGTTACCGAAGGGAAGTTACGCAACAACTATGCTGCGGGAGTATATGAAGGTAGATCCGTTACAGATGAGTTAAGAACTCAAAACAAGTCTCAGTCACGGGATAAAACATATTGTGACGCCATAAGTTATAGGTGTCCTAATTTTGATCTTGGTCGCTGGAGGTAGTGTCAGCGTATTCTTGAGGTAGCAAAACATTGAGGTAAGGTGAAACTCCGTTATTTGAAGAAATGTTGGGTTGTTGAACTATAGAAAATAGTATTTTTCTAAGAAAGCTTGATATTTGAAGAGGAGATGGAATTAAACCCCAGAGCTCTTATGTTTTCCTTAATCTTCTAATTTCTTCAATCTTATCAAATGTCAGTATACGGATTGATATACGATAGAGATGCAGTCGTTGGTTCGCCTTCAACAAGGTAAGGTATTTTGAAGGTGGTTTCTTCTCCAGGGTTGACCTCAAGCATTTCATAATTCCTATGAAGGGCTATTGATATATCCTCCTCACAATAATCATAAGTGTCTCCGTTAGAGATGAATTTCCAGCATGACTCATCGGTGCTTATTGGTACATTCCCATCATTTTTTATATGTATGGTCACGGTAACATAACTATATCCTTCAGGGACAGTTATATAAGAGGCAGAATCAGATGTAGTAAAACTCCATTCCAAATATGGCGAAATATCGACTGAAGTAGGAATTTTTACGTTCTCCGAATCTGAGATAAAGGCAGAATTCGCTGATGTATCTTTTGATGTGTCTGATGTATCTTTTGATGTGTCTGATGTATCTTTTGATGACTCTGTTGGTGTTAAAGTAGGTGATACTGAAACAGTTTTATCAGCATCAACACTTATATCCTCATACCAATCATCATATCCTTCAAGTTTTAAAGTGATTGAATGCGTACCCTGTTCAATATCATTTAAAAACTGTGGAACTTCACCTTTATAATTACCATCAAGATAAACACTGGCACCAACAGGAGAAGAAGAAACTGAGATACTACCTGTTTTCGGTGTTTCTGGTGTAAGTTGAAATACTAAACCAATTAAAGTGAGACCTATAGCGATAATAGCTAGTACAACCTGCCAACTACCAAGTATGACTTGCCAACGTCCCCAATCTCGGTCACCCATATTCTTAGCTCCTACAATCTAAAACTTCTTCTTTATTACTAGATAATGAACTTTTGATACTCCAATTACTTGTATTTTATAGATGCAATTTTTATCGAATAAGCATATTACTGGTATTATGAGTTTTTATTATTCCCTAAATTGTTGATTTACTGTGGTTGTATGCTTAATCTGGACTAATAAGGCTTTTAAGATCTCAGTTTCATCTTTAATACTATTTTTCTATGTTAAAAAAGATACTATTTTAAAAAACTTTCCATTTTGATTTTATATTTATATAAAGTTAAATATTAATCCCACAATTGAAAATTAATAAATATATAGCTCAGGCAAAAGATTGTCATAAAACCGGTTAATAAAATTTAAACATTAAAAAACTAATAATATTGCATGGACCCAATGAACTGGGATCTCCTATACCTCAAGCTTGGACGGGTTTTAGCTCCCACCCAACTACTTATCATTCATTCTTCTTATTTTTCAGCTTCTTAAGCAGGCTCGACACTCTTTCTTTAGATTTTTCTGTTTCTTGTGTATCTTTGGAAATGGCGAACAATAATCCACTGTTTTGAAAGTTGATATATTGAAAAATCTTACAACACGTTTACCGATACAAGCTATAATCAATATATAGAACGACCCCAGTCCTCAAGGTATTTCTTATATGCATTAAAACAATCTTCCAACCTTCCAGGTGAACCGTCAAAGAATCCAGCTTTTAATAGAGACCACTCTTTTCCTTCCTTTAAGCCTTCCTGAATAAAATCGTAAATGAATTCAGGTTTCCTATCATCCTGCTTTCGGCAGGTCGACATAAAAATCCATTCAATTTTTCTATTGATATCGTTTTTTTTAGAACTTTTGATATTTAATTTAAATCAAAAATTACTAAATGTTAACCATAACATAATTAATATATATTTATAATATATGAGATAAAAGACAAATCATGCTAGATAGATAATCCGCAAGATGCTGTTTTTTAACTTAACCTACAAAAAATAACAATTAAGAATATTTAGATGTTGGAATGTGCTTGCTGCCGAATGTAGGTATCATTATAAAAAGAGTTATAATATTTTTTTGCTAATCGATATCCTTCAGCACATATTTTCTCCGATAATGGAGCCTTATATTTTGAATCTATGTACATTAAATTTATTAAATACTCAAAAATATCAAAAGTATCTTCATACTTTTTATCATCTGGTAAGTATTCCATAACATAGCTTTTAATGGTTTTTACAATGTAATTCTCTGGTTGTGAGAGCTCAGTTTTTTTAAACTCTTCTAAAATTTGTGAAGTATAAAACTCATCTATCAAAGTTGATTTCTTTTCATCATAGTGAGAACTATAGCCATAATAGCGAGTTTTTAACAAAACCGTTGCTAATGTATTATAATTATCTGAGTCTATAGAAATCAAACCAATAGAGTTGAATAACAAAAATACAGGATATCGCTGAAGATTAATCAAATAGCTAGATCCTACAAATTTTTGAGTTTGCATGATTCTTTCAATTATTCGCTTAATCAAACTGGAACATCTACCGTTATCAAAATATACCACTGTTGTTGAGATTTTTATCAGTGTACTCGTCAATTCTTCATATTCATGAATTCTTTTTATATATAATTCAGGAGTTATTTCGGATTGTGGTCTAGTTTCAAAACGATCCGATGAAAGTTCTAAGCAAACTCGGTCAAGCTCTTTTATCACCAAGTCATGAAGTTTTATTGAATATTTTTCTTCCGACAAGTATTTTTTGACTTTAGCGACAGCCAAATCGGTAGATAAAGGATGAGATGCTCCGAAATCCGTTAACGCCTCTACATTGTCGGAAAGTGTGCTGAAAAATTCATCCGCTCCTTTAATTGAAATCTTTTCTGCTTTTAGATGGGTAACTAATCTTGTAGCTTCATCACCCAATTGCCCTCTTGCAGTCCAATAAATAGAAAAGCGTCTATTCTCACGCCTATAAAGTGCATTTCTTAAAGCATTATCCCAGTCAGCTGACCAACCACAGATAATAAGACCAAACTCATCAAAAATTCGGTCAAGCTGTTTATTGAGTGCTTCGGAATAATTTGCTAGTTCTTCAGGAGTATTCTTTATTCTTGTATCCATATAATCTCCATGCAACTTTATAATTGTGCATTGGTTATGGATATAAGGCATCGCGCCCTTCATTGAATCATCTGTGCTTATGACAACAGGTGTAATC
The DNA here is from genome assembly GCF_002287235.1 of Methanosarcina spelaei. Taxonomy (GTDB): domain Archaea; phylum Halobacteriota; class Methanosarcinia; order Methanosarcinales; family Methanosarcinaceae; genus Methanosarcina; species Methanosarcina spelaei. The sequence goes on along the minus strand of NZ_LMVP01000512.1, from coordinate 17,762 downwards.
CCTTCTCCTTCTATAGCTTTTTCAAGTAACCTGTCAAAATTAGTCGTCAGAATCATGCGTATATATCCATACTTGACAAGTTTTGCTATAGATCTGTGAGCTTGAGTTGGAACTTTAAGTCCTTCTTCTAGATCATGTTCATCAGGCTCAAAGTATTGACGTAATAAACTTGTCCTTTCGGCTGGTGTGTTGGTAAGTATATCCAAGAGTTTCGCATAGTCTGGAGATTCGTCATACTTTTCTATATACCATTTTTCAGGATTTGTGAGTGAAGATTCTCCTTCTATTAACGCTACCTTCTCAATCAGGTCAACTACAACTTCCCAGCCAGTTGGAATCCCTGCGCTTCTTGAGGTTCCGGAACCTAAAAGTAATGCATAAACTCCAGGACTTGATTGTAACGAAAAAGCGATTTTAATGTCATCGTTTAAAGTTTTCATAATACAGTTTTACTCTTTTAAGGAGATAATATAACTTTCTTCATTTGTATTTGGTTAAGATACAATCCATCAGAAATGTGTTATTTTCGTTGCTGTTTTCGTAAGCCTCTGAATGTGAATCTAGATGAATAGATGATTGCAGTAGTCATTTGAACATTAGAAGTTTCTTTAACTAAATACAAATGAAAAAATTTTTCCCCTGAAGGCTATCGATTTTTTCAATGGGAATCGAAGGTTATGATTGACCTTGGAAAAAATGGTGAGATTTTTGCCTCCTTAACACCATGGTCTTAAGCTCCATATACAGGAAGCTCAACGGCAATGTTCTCAGGAGGCATGAATCTCCGTTTAATCCTCATTGGAAGTTAATATAATGTCAGAAGCAGGGAAGTGGCGTTTCTCACTTACAGTTACTCCATTCTTGAGAAAACCGAACTCTTTCCAGAGCAAGCCTATTACGACCAGGGACATCAGGAATTCTGCAGCCGGGGTTGCAAGCCAGACTCCGTTAAGGTCAAGTAAGGAAGGTAAAATCCAGAGCAGGGGAAGGAGGAAGAAAAAAACTGTTCCTAACTGGATGAATAGAGAGTATCTGATTTTGTTTATCGACTGGAAATATACTGAACCCAGCATAACTATCCCATGAGTAAGGAGGGCAAACACGAAAATCTTCATGCCGTTAAGAGTAATTTCCATGAGTTCTGGGCTGTCGCGGTTGAAGATAAGGATAAACTGTTCCGGATACATGGAAAGAAGCATGAAACCAATCAATCCGGTCACGAAGCAAGAAATAACAGCTATCTTTAAGGTCCCTGCAACTCGGGAATAACAACGGGCTCCATAATTAAAACCGATGATTGGCTGGGTGCCAACTGCTATTCCTTCAAAAATCAAGGAGAAAATCGAGAAAACGTAACCTATAATTCCATAGCCTGAAACTGCGAGTTCCGAACCGTAACTGAGCAGCATGTACTCGTTCGCAATGAGCAGGACGAAAGTTGAAAACTGCATTGCAAAGGAAGGAAAGCCTGCTTTCATAATTCTGATAATTATTCTCGATTCCAGAGAGAGGGAACTGGGTTTTAGTCTCAGTCCTGCCCATCTGCTGAAAAAATACAGAGCGAGCAGAATTCCGGAAAGAGAAAAAGCAATAACAGTGGCTATGGCAGCTCCCTTAACCCCCATTCCCATTCGCATGACAAAGAGGTAGTCAAGAATCATATTTACAAAAACACTTGCAACCACACATATCATAGCAAGTCTGGGTTTCCCGTCATTTCGTACTAGGGGTTCGAGAGCAATGGACATAGTTAGAAGTACCGACCCTGAAAATAGGACTCTGAGATAACTATTTGCCATGTCAAAAACCGGGCCAGAGGCTCCCAGAAAACGGAGATAAGAATCCGAGAAGGCCAGTCCGATGACAGTGAGTCCTATTCCCGCAAGCAAGAGCAGAGGGAAAGCGTTATGTATTAGTCTGATGGCTTTCTGTCGATCAGTTCTGCCAAGGGCCAGGGCTACAAGGCTTGAAGTCCCTATCCCGATCATCTGTCCTACAGCAATTATGGCTAAAAGTGCAGGAAATGCAAGAGTTATTCCTGCAAGCCCCTGGCTTCCCACAGCGTTCCCGACAAAGAAACCGTCAATAACTCCCTGGATTCCGGCAACTATCAACCCTATAGTTGCCGGAAGAACGAATTTAAGGAAAAGCTTTCCGATACTTGCAGACCTCATTTCCCTTTCATCTGTCATACTTTTTCCTCGTCAAGTCCGGCAGCGATTTTCTCAAAGATTCTCTCCAAAATTTCAAGTTCTTCTTTGTCCAGAATTTCCCGGATCTTTTCGAAGAATTTCATATCGGCCGAGTTTTCGATCTCAACTACCTTTTTTCCTTTAGCGGTTAGCTCAAGCAGACAAACCCTTCCATCCTCCGGGGAAGCCTTTGTTTTCAGCAGATCTTTTTCCGCCATTTTAGAAACCATGTTGCTGGCAGAGGGTTTGCTGACCTCCATGGCCTTTGCCAGTTCGGAGATCGTGGGGTTGCCTAGGGAATTAATTTTCCTGAGGTAGAGGAAGATATTGTAGGTGATATCACTGTATTCCTCTGAGAATTCATATTCTTTTAAATTTTTTTGATAACAACGGTCCATTTTTTCAAGAAGTTTGGAAATTTCCATTTTTGCTCTCCATAAATGAAAATCAATGTATTTAGTTAGGCTAACTAATATATAATATTTTCTTCGGCTAAAAAATGTAATTGATAAATCTGCCTCTGTATTCCAGGACAAACTCCTAGAAAATTCGATCTGGATATTATAACTATGGAAAGCCAGATTTTTTCTATCCTTATGCTTATGACAGGTTTTCAATTTCAATTTCCATGGTTTTAGAGAAACACTCTAGCATTGTTCAATATCAGTAGCAACTTCATTTTTGTTTTCCGGTTCTATACTTTTTCCATTTTTCTTTTTACTTCTTTCTCTTCCGAACTCCGTAAACAAGAAACGCAATGCCGGTCATAAGGATTACAAACATAGTCATGAAGCCCAGAGCAGCCATGAAACCGAATACAAACCCTGCGTTATAAGGTTCTAAGGCTTTTAGAGATAGAAAAATAACTCCTGTTAGAGCTATCAGCCAGGAACCAAAGACAAGGGCCCTATTTTTTACTTTGTTCAGAAGTATTATCAGTAGAACTAACATTAAAGCGATGGCAATTTGGGGGAAATAATATAATGCAGAACTCTCCAGGCCCTTTGTAAAGAACATACCTTCTTCCCCATGCTCAAATGCATACAGCGTCCCCTCTGTTGAAATCAGATATAATTTGCCTTTGTGAAGTACGGGCTTCGACACATCATATCCTTTTATTTTGCTACTGCTCCATATGGTTTCTCCGGTACTGGAATTAAAAATATATATATTGTTCCGGTCAGTTGAATATAAATTTATTACTGATAACAGATGAAGCAAAACTCATTTTTGAACCGGGATACTCATTCAAGATTTCGCCAGTTTCTGCCTGTAAGATACCGGGATTTGGAAAATCAACAAATAATTTGCCATTTATTGCTGCAACAACATTTGACCATTTACCGTTATGTGTTTTCCAGACTTCCTCTCCGGATTCAACAGATAATGCGATAATATCTCTTTCACTCAGAGTAGTATAAACCAGGTCTCTGTAAAGGAAAGGTTCGAAATATAAAACCTCGCCCGGATATATATATTCCCAGATTACCTCTCCAGTATGTGCATTGAGTGCAATTAAACCTTCTTTTACTATGGGCTTTTCCAGTTCCGGTTCTAACTCTGGATCTTCAGGTATTTCGATGGGTTCAGTATAGATGGAATGAGAAGCATAGTATCTGAATATCACCAAATTTCCATTCACCAGAGGCCCTGACAAGCTGTAATAATTACTTCCTTCAGCTCCAAAGTCGGTTCTGTTGAATTCATACTTCCACTTCAAAGCCCCGTTTTCCACATCAATAGCAGCCACATATCTGTCATAAGGTGTGCTGACAAACAACGTATTTCCAAAAATAACGGGGTTTCCCCACGTGGAACTCTGATATTCTTTCTTCCACAATAGTTTTCCTGTTTTTGCGTCCAGTGCATCAATATTTGAAGAGTGTCCGGCAAACAAAACTCCGTCCTTATACCCCAGACTAACACTCTGTCCATCATCCCATTCTTTACTCCAAAGTAAGTCACCTGTTTCCGCACTCAATGCTATAATAATAGTCTTTCCAAAGTCCTCTCTAGAAAGGTAGAGGACACCGTCCGCAGCAAGTGTTACCTCTGGAGGTATCTCATACCCAAGCTCCCAGGGTAGTTCATAGGTCCAGGCAACTTTCAAAGGCGGTTCCAGGGTTACAGGTTCAGCTTCACTTAGATGAAGTGAAACGTTATAAAACTCGAAGTCATCGTAGTTACTGCCATTAGCATCACTTCCTGCACTGATTTTCAGGGTATTATTTCCTGGATTGAAAAGAGAAGGATGAACCGGAATTGTAATATTCACTGCAGCAGAATCCGTAACTTCTGCCGGAATATAATCATTAAGGGATCCTATTTCTATCCCATTGAGATTTACTTTATCTGAAAATTCATCCGCAGGTCCCGGAACAATGCTTCTGCCTGTCAATGTGAATTCCGCACTTTCTATGTCCACTGAAGGGTCCAGGGTAAAATCTGCGGTGTAAATCAGCCCTTCCGGATCATCCGGATTCAATTCTTCTTTAAAATCATCACCTAGATGATGGTATTCGGTGTCGAGAACGATTTTGGCCGCCGAAACATTTGAAACGGAAGCAACTGAAAGAAAAAGTAATAATAATGCAAGAATTAATGAATTCTTTATCGAAGGACACATATACCTCAACCCATACCGAAGATTTGAATCACATTCAAATTAGCGCCTGTTCACAACGCAGGCTGAAATCAATACTTCTAAAACAAATATAATCCCTAAACCTGGAGTACTCACGGGCATCCGTGCATCTTCCGCCGATCTTTCATCAGTTTTGTTAGTCTCTTCAGCTTCTACTGGTTCTTCGGTCTTTTCGATGTCTTCTGCTAGCTTCGGTAAGATTTCCTCATCTACAGGAAATTCTGTATAGCTGAATATGACAGGCACATCGTCAACTCCAATCCCTTTTCCCGCCCGGTCAAATATGTTGTAAATATCATCAAGAGTTGAATTGTTAACTTCCAAGCCTTCCAGAATTCCTACTCCTATGCGATTTTCAATGCTCCAGCCGTAGCTGATAACCAGCCCCTGAGGATACATATAAGGTTCCATTGAATCTCTTGCTAGGGTGCGAATTGTATCGAGCTGGTGATACCATGCTCGCCTTTGGTCTTCGATATAAAACTCACGTTCCTTTCCATAAGTGGCGATTAACGTATTTTTCTTTTGAGCTTCAATGCTTTCAAGCCCCATTTTTGCAAATACTCGAACAGTCTCATCCTTATCACTCAGGGCGTCCGTAAGCGCTCCAATTGCACGGTCATCTCCCAGTCTACCGAGAGCTTCGGCTGCGCGTACCCTGACTTCAGGATCGTCGTCATCAAAAAGCTGGATTAAAGGCTCTACAGCAGGTTCGCCCATCAGGCCCAGATGATAACCGAGATCTGCTTGAAGTTCTGGTTCTTCTTTCAAGACCCGAATCATAGGTTGAATTGCCCTTTCGTCTTTTATTCCAGCAAGGACTGCAATAACTTTCATCCGTAGAAAAACATCCCCGTTTTTATCCTGCAGGATAAAAACGAGGGGCTCTACAGCAGGTTCTCCGATTTCAACAAGAGCACTGGTTGCAGCACTTTCAACTTCCCACTCTTCATCCGTCAACAATTTGATGAGTGGATCTATAGCTCTTTCATCTTTGATTTTTCCAAGGGTAATAGCCGCGTTTTCACGAATTTCCGGGTCTTTGGAATTCAGTACTTTGATTAAAGGTTCTACTGCGGGCTCTCCGGCTTCAACCAGAGCTTTTACGGAGGCAGCTTTGACATTTACATCCTGTGCATTCAGATCTTCAATTAAAGTCTTGATATCAGGCTCATCTGAAGCGGCGCTAGCTACATTAAAACCAGAAAATATAGATAACTGGAGGATGATCAATGAAAAAAATATAAGATGAATCTTCAGCTTTTCAATCTCCATTTGATCACTCGATCCATTTCCATAAAGAGCTACCTAGTTATGATATTCATAGCAAGTAGTTAGTATTCAGTAGGACACACAATAATAACAACCACGATTAACCACGAGTATTTTCGACATATTTATTATATAGTCACAGGGTTAGTGAAAAATATTTTAAAGTTAACTTTAGCTATTCTTTTATTCTTAAAACATATAAATTTTCCTTACTATTTGAAAAATTTAATTATTTTAGTGATGAGGACAAATAAAATAAAAATGTAATTCATCTGGGGAGATTTGACATGTGATTGAATCTAACATGTAGCTGGAATCTGTCCGAGTAGACTATTACACGATTATTTGACTGACGTTTTAAGGCAAGAATGACAGCTATTCAGCAAATTTTTCGTGAAAGTACGGAGTGAATGTCGAGTTTGTAGTGAAAATAGTTTGTATTCTTATGAGTAGAACTTAGAGAATGATACTTTTCAATCTTTACTAGAGCTTTAATTAATTTGAGTAATAATTCTGTAGATTATAACTATAGCATCTATTTTAGTCAAGAAAACTATAATAGTCAAGCTTCAGAATTCATCTCCAATCAGAAGTCTAAAGGTTAACCATGGAAAACTCGAAATTAAGGAAATTGGGGCCGAGTCTTCTATGCTGTTTTCTTTATCTTATGTGGTTATAAAATAAGTACAAATACGACTCTGTTCCAAAATCCAGTGATTTTTGCATTTTTGATAGAAAGTCTTAATTAGCAAGAAGAATCCAGTTTTTATCAAAATCGATATTCGCTATCTAAAGACTTGAATCACTAAGTTGTATTACATGGATGGTGACCATTTATAAAATCTAGTGATTTTGAGTTTTACATTCATCACTAGATTTTGGTACTGAGTCACAAATACTCACATCAGAAACTATGATACTGATTTTAATGCTCCGGAAAATTTGATTTTACGCTATTAGTTGATGTTATTCCAAAAACACTCTTTAAGATGCGTCATATCTTTTGCAATTCAGTGATGTTATAATAATCGGATATTGATGCACAAAATGTGAGTACATCTGGCGCTGAAAAATTAATCATGAAAGTATCAACTGTGTAACAGTGGGTGGTCATTGAACTGGATATATAATATTCAGTTTTCTCTTATTCCATGTCATCCTGAAACCTGGGTCCAAATTATTAATCAGTAAAATTATAATATTTTCAATATGATACTTGAAATTTTTTATATAAAATATAATAATATAATATATTTGAAATACCAAAAATCTTATGCAGTTTCTTGTGCCAAGGCCAGTTGAAAGTTTTTCAACTCCTTTTTAATATATACAACTTTAAATAGTATGAGTACATTATTAATTGTTAGAGATGAATAACCTTCTAATTATATACCTATACAGGTTTAATTGATCAGCCTGTAAGGCCCTTCCCATCAATCTCACAAAACGGGGCTCTAGTAACCGGTTATAAACATAAAATATTTATTCTTAATGACCGGTTGTTGGACTTAAAACAAAAAAAATCCGCTACATTACGTAAAAACGTTTTTTATTGTATTTATAATTTCAAAACGAAGTAGGTTACCCTATAAATATATGCACAGTGTATATATTTAGTGATTGTCGTCAGTTATAAATGGTAATTATAAAAGTCTTCACTGAAGACCTAAACATAATCATCTTAATATTATTTAACTGACAAACTTATCCGTAAAATTTTAAGACAGAAGGGGTTATCATGAAAGACTATGAAGTTAAAGTGCTGGACGAAAATGACCACATTTTTATTGAAACGTTAAGGAACCTTGGGATGTCCAGAAATGTCGCTACAACTATGGCATATCTTATGAATGTTGACGAGGCTTCATCACGTGAAATAGAAATCAGTACAGGATTAAGACAACCAGAAGTAAGTCTTGCAATGAGGCTGATGCGCAACCAGTCCTGGGTTAGCGTTCGTTCGGAAAAGAAACCCGGTAAAGGACGCCCAATAAAGATCTATGCTCTTGCAGCTCCGGTTGACGAAATCATCAGCTATTACGAAGACAAAATTTACAAAGAATCTCAGGCGACCATATCAGCAATCAAGAAGCTGAAGGTTATGAGTAAAAAGGTGCCTCTTACTCCCACAAAGTAAAGACCCTCAAAACGAACTTGCTCCATAATGGCTGACAATTCTTCTATGGAATTCGACCATTATGGAAACAAAAATCTTAATTCTTCGAGCTATTTTTCACTCCTGCTCTGTATTTTTCTCTACTTTTCTAGATCAACCGTTGCGCCATTTGATCAAAACCGTTGCGCCGGTTTATCACGCCGATAGGGTTAAGGGATAAGTTTTTCAAATCCAAATGTTAGTGGATTTTTGCTCAAGACTTTTTTGAAAAAGTTTGCGGGTAAGCAGTTTTTGAAAAAAGGTATAACCATATCTGCCGAGTAATGCAAAAATAAACTTGAGTAGATCAGTTTTTCTTAGCGCATTGAGAATCTAACCTTTTTTGCCCTTAAATTCGCAGTTCTAGCTCAATTCAGCATCTTCATTATAATTCATCCCTCTTGAGCGTAGCGAAAAGGGCCCCGTCCTCCCGAGACGGGACTCGGGTGACGGAACTCGGGAAAATCATCCCTCTTGAGCGAAGCGAAAAGGGCCCCGTCCTCCCGAGACGGGACTCGGGTGACGGAACTCGGGTAATTCATCCCTCTTGAGCGTAGCGAAAAGGGCCCCGTCCTCCCGAGACGGAACTCGGGTGACTGAACTCGGACAGCAAAAAGGACTATGTCTCACGGTATGGAACTAAGTGATAAAAACGCTACACAATAACTTTCAAAAAAAGTGGAAAAAAGAGTTGTAATAAATGAGAGGTTCTGTCTTTTGCTGGGAAGTCAGCCTCCTGTGACAACTCGGAGGATTGTAAGGGTATCAGAACTGACTGTCCCATCAAGGGGAACAGCATTCCCTTCATTTAATACAAGTACTGTTTCCTGATTTATTTCCAAAGTATCAAGCAGATCTTCATAAGTAGTATTCTCGGCTACTTCTACGGTCTGCTCAGAAATCTCTCCAGCCTGGATTGTTATGTGTACTTTTCTGCTCACTCTATTGATCCACCGCCGCTTACCTGAATTTCGCCTACGATTTCCTTTATAAACTTCTGCTCCAGTTCATATTCTTTCCTGATGCCTTTCCTTTCTGCATGTCTCTTCTGGAACTTTCCTGTCATTTTAGATCTCCTTACGATTTTTCAGGTTTGCAACATAGTTGGTATAGATCTCTTCAAGCAGACTTATATTTTTGTCTTCTAGAGATGTATATCCATATTATAATGATTTTGTGTTTTAATTAATTTTTTGGTTGACAATAAGTTGGTTAACATATCTAATATTCAAACTTCATGGATACTACATATTCTGAACTTAAACTTTAACTAAGGTTAACATTGAATCTGATATCATTCAAAGATTTGACAATAAAAAACTCATATTTAAATTTTAAGGAAAAGATAAAAGATATTTATTCAGAAACTAAAATTTATTGAATCGCTGGTTAATATAATAAATCTTTCAAACTCAAAGCAAAAAATATTAATACTGAATCTTTCCGAAAAATGTCGCAAGTAAAGACAGGTAACGGAAAGAGACTGATGAAAAAAGAACAGATGAAGGAAAATGATAGATAAAAAAGAATATATGAAGGAAAGAGACTGATGAAAAAAGAACAGATGAAGGAAAATGATAGATAAAAAAGAATATATGAAGGAAAGAGACTGATGAAAAAAGAACAGATGAAGGAAAATGATAGATAAAAAAGAATATATGAAGGAAAGAGACTGGTGAAATAAATATCAAATGAAAGAAAGAGAAAAGGAAAAAACTTACCTTGTTCTTAAACTCAATCTTATACGAAAGTAACTCAAAAAGTTGAAAAATAATACACCAGCCGGGATTCGAACCCGGGTTCGAGCGTTGGCAACGCCCGGTGATGACCGCTACACTACTGATGTTCTATGATGATGCCCAGACCCGGATTCGAACCGGGGACAACTGCCTCTTCAGGGCAGCGCTCTCCCACTGAGCTACCTGGGCAGGCAGATTAACTTAAGGTATACTTAGAGTGAATAATGATTTATTTTTTATTTTATTTTTCACATTCCGGAAAAGTCTCCGGAAACTTTTTAAGTGGGCCCGCTGAGATTCGAACTCAGGACCTCCGCCATGTCAAGGCGACGTCATAACCGTCTAGACCACGAGCCCATATTGTTTTTGTTTTTTGCATCTGGAAATACTTATCCGGAGCACTACATTAAAAAAGTTATACACCAGCCGGGATTCGAACCCGGGTTCGAGCGTTGGCAACGCCCGGTGATGACCGCTACACTACTGATGTTCTATGATGATGCCCAGACCCGGATTCGAACCGGGGACAACTGCCTCTTCAGGGCAGCGCTCTCCCACTGAGCTACCTGGGCAGGCAGATTAACTTAAGGTATACTTAGAGTGAATAATGATTTATTTTTTATTTTATTTTTCACATTCCGGAAAAGTCTCCGGAAATTTTTTAAGTGGGCCCGCTGAGATTCGAACTCAGGACCTCCGCCATGTCAAGGCGACGTCATAACCGTCTAGACCACGAGCCCAGTAGTTTGTTGCTTCTGTTTTTCGCACAGAAGTGCAACTCCATAGTACGCATCATCATTTATATAAGTTTTGGGTGGTATGGACCTTTTCTAATCGAATCAATCTTCAAAAACATTAAATCTTTATAAAGTTTGCATCCGGTTTTCTTCTCAGGGTTCTAACGATAAATCTTTTTAGATACTTTGTTTTCCAACCAGTATTGCAAAATCCTTTGCCTGTAACTCTTTAAACTTAATCTTCTGATTTGTTTTTTAGGGAATATAGTTCTTTAGTAAATCGACAGTTCTTTAGTAAATCGATATTTCCTTAGTAAATCGATATTTCTTTAGTAAATCGATATTTCTTTGGTAAATCGATATTTCTTTGGTAAGTCAGAATACCTTATATCAATCTCTGGAGAGCATAAAATCTGTTAAAGGAAATATAAAAATGTAGCTCAAAGTAAAAGCAGCTCAACAAGTAAAAAGTGGCTCAAAGTAAAAGCAGCTTAATAAGTAAAAAGTGGCTCAAAGTAAAAGCAGCTTAATAAGTAAAAAGAGGTTCAACGTAAAAGCTGCTCAATAAGCAAAAAGAGGCTCAACGTAAGGCAGCGCAATGCAAAACATGTAACGATAACGAAACTCTTCCCAGTTTTGAGGAGAAACATGAATGACATCCAGTGAAGACAACCGGCTAAACCGTGAGAGCTTGAAAAGTAAAAGACCAGAGTGCGAGAAGTCTTACACTATTATTAGTATCCCAATGGGGCATTCTAACTCTTATTTAATAGTTTCATCTGGGAGGGGTGTTCTTGTGGATGCAGGATGTCCGGGAAAAATCAAAAACATTCAAATTGCCCTCGAGCAAAACAACCTTATGTTTCAGAATATAGTTCTGATCATTCTCACTCATACTCATTATGATCATACGGGCTGCCTTGCGGAAACAAAAAAACGAAGTAGAGCAAAGGTTCTCGTTCATGCGTCCGAAAAAAGATGTCTGGAAAAGGGCATAACCTCCTTTCCAAGAGGTACTATGTGGTTCTCAGAAATGATTTCGAAAGTTGGGAACTCCTTAATGGTTTCTAAATCAAAATATCAGCCTGTCGATCCTGATATAGTGGTAGAAAACGAATATGACCTTGGAAAATATATCCCTGGTGCAAAAGTCATTTCCACACCTGGCCATACTTCGGGTTCAATAAGCCTTGTGATCGGAAATGAGGCTGCGTTCGTTGGAGACACACTTTTCAATATTATGCCCTGGAATGTCTTTCCTCCTTTTGCAAATGACATCCGCGAACTTCTGGAAAGCTGGCAGAGGTTAATTGATGCAAGTTGCAGGACATATTTTCCAGGTCACGGCAGACCCATACCTCTCCGGAAACTAAAAATCTCATATGAAAAAAGAATAAAAAGAATTAATGAAGAACTTTGAGTTAATCTCACTTTTTAAAACGGCCAGTTCCAAGCTTACTCTTTCCTCCAGAGTAATTGATTCTCAGTCAATCCCTACTCCTAAAATAGGATGAACTCAATATCCCGGTTGAGGGAAACATGAACGGAGAATTAGATAACACAGGGACGTCCCGGACAATCCCCGAAATTCAGGATAAAATTGATGCTGGAGACGCCATCGTCCTTACGGCTGCGGAAATTAGTGAAAGAATTCGGGCAGGGGAGGATATAAAGCTCGAAGATGTGGATGTTGTAACAACCGCAACTCGCGGCATTATGAGTGGAACCTATGCCGTACTTTCGTTCAAAGTATCAGAGCCCGATTCATTTGTTAAGGCATCTGAAGTCTTGTTGAATGGCGTGCCTGCAGTTGTTGGTCCCTGCCCTAACGAAAGGCTCGGAATTTTGGACCTGATCGTACTCGGAACCGCTCACAGTAAATTAGATTCCAACTACGGAGGCGGACACCTTTTCAGGGAGATGGTAGAAGGAAAAAACGTTAAAGTTGATGTGACTACAAGTGAAGGAAGCCATTTCTCGGTAGAAACAAGGCTATCTGAGATTCCCTATGCGAAACTCAATGCAACAAGACATGCCTTTAAGAATTATCGGGCGTTTGTAAATCCCGGAAAAGAACCTATCAAAACTATCTTCCATGCCCTTCCGTTTGAAGGTGAGTTTAGAGAAATGACTTTTTGTGGTTGCGGTGAGTTAAATCCTATCGAAAACGATCCCAAGCTCGAAACTATAGGAATAGGGACAAGGGTACTTCTCAATGGAGCGGACGGATTTGTAACTGGGGCCGGTACTCGAAGCGCTCCGGATAATCCTAACCTTACGGGTTTTGCTGATATGCATGATATGACTCCTGAATATATGGGAGGATTTGTAACGTCTGCAGGCCCTGAAATTATCAATACCTGGGCTGTTCCGATCCCAATTCTTCATGAAGGAATGTTGGAAAATATCCTGAAGCTGGATAAGGAAATCCCTCTTAAGCTAGTAGACCTGGCCGGGAGAATTCCTCTCTGTGAAATCACCTATGGAGATGTATGGGATAACGTGGATCTGAATATTAAGTACAAGCCCGAAAAATGCCTTAACTGTAAGGACTGCCTTGTAATCGAAGCCTGTCCCATGAATGCGGTAAGCCGGGGAGGAAACGGAGCTGTACACAATCCGGAACTTTGCTTTAACTGCGGACTCTGCATCTCAAGGTGCAGGGGAGAAGCATTCAGTGCAAACCTGGGTTCTGTCAGGTGTGCAACCGGTGGCTGCCTCAGGGACATTAAGGTAACCCTGCGTCAATCCGATCGTGCAAGGGCAGTTATAGCTGCAGAAGAACTTAAAGAGAAAATTCTCACAGGAAGATTCAGGCTTAATGAACCTGTAGAAAAAATAAGCTGGAGAGAGTAAGACATTATTCTTCTCTCCTTTAGTACTCCTTAACCTGTGGTTTTTACTTTTAAATACTTAACTTCTAATTCTTGTTTTTGAGATTTAACTTCTAATTCTTATCTTTTTGGAAACGTAGCTTCTGGTTCTTATTTTATGGAGGTCTGTTTTCCTGTTTTCAGAAGTTCTTTACTTCAAAGTTCTTCAAACCTCAAACTATTAAAGCCTCCATAAAGCGTTTTGTAACCTCTTCAGGGCTCAGGGGAATATTGGGAGCTTTTGTATTTCCAGGCTTCAGGATTACATGGATAAAGGAAAGTTCCTGCATGGCCCGAAACTTCCTGAAAGCTTCTATTAACCCCTCTGGGCTGTTTACTTTAGCCGTATTTTGAATTCCACAGGCGGTTGCAAAAATTTCCAGGTCTATATAGCGTAGAGCACAGGTTTCCTGTGAGCCTGTAGAACCGTAGGCACCGTTATCAAGGCAGATAATTATCAGATTCTTCGGAGCTTCTCTGGCGAATTCGAGCAGGGCGTTAGGGTTCATAAGCAGGCTACCGTCCCCGTCAAAGGCCACGACCGTCTTCTTGGTTCGAAGAGCAAGGCCAAGCCCTATTGACGAGACGAGCCCCATTGAACCGAACATGTAAAAGTTGAGTTCTCTATCCCTGCAAGCATACAGTTCCTTGCAGGGAACTCCCAGATTTGTCACCGTAATTTCGTCATCGAGTTGAGAAGCAATTGCACAAATCGCATCGTTTCTGAGCATTACTGGCCTAAGTGTTTCCCTTGTAAGATTAAAACTACATGTTCTTTCCATAAACTCCGGTTTTTCGGGCAGTCCCGCTGCTTCCCAGGCACAACAATCCGAACCTTCCCAAACTTTCGGGGAGATCAGGGCTATATGCGGCCTGAGGTTCTCAAAAGCGTCTGTTATCACGGTTTCAAGGAGAGGGAGTTTTTTGGCTTCGTCAATTATTGTGTATTTCAGCCCTGCTCCTTCAAGGATTGTCGGAAGATGTGTGCCAAGTGGAACCTGGGCTTCGATTCCTTCAGAGTAAACCCCGCGCCAGCTTGCCAGAATAGGTAAGGGGATCCTGCAGATTATGTTCAGGGATTCCAGAGCATTAATCATATTTCCAAGCCCTGTGCTCTGGATAAGCATCATTGGCTTTCCTCCTGCAAGATAAAACCCGGCACAAATGCCCACACCGTTTTCTTCTCTTGTTAACCGGATTTCAGGAAAATTCTCAGAAATCAGGGGAAGCAGGTTTTTGATCCTGTCACAGGGCAGAGTTGCGGCAAGATCGATACCTGCCTTTTTCATTATTACTATGACTTCTTCTTCCGGACTTGCCATGCACATGCCTCTTCAACTTTCTTTTTCTATCGTAGTTTTTGGAGTTGTTTCGGACTCAGATCTTCAGCTCTTCTAAAGGAATATCAGAATTTTTGGCAGTATCTACCGGCTTGATCTGGTAAAGTGTGTAGTCTTCTTTCAGACGTTTATATCCTCCGCCTGCAAGGTTCAGGAGAATAGTTTCATCCTTTTCAATGTTTCCTGCTTCCACTGCTTTCAATAGAGAAGCTGTCGCAACTGCTGACGGGGGTAGAATATCGATTCCTTCGAGTGATTCGAAAAGGGCCTTAGCTTCAAGGGCTTCTTCTCTTGTAATTGCGTACATTATTCCGTCAGTATCGACAAGTGCATCGTATAACCCTCCGGTAACTCCATACGGGGGAGTACGGTTGGTAAGCACGGTCGCGTAGGTTTCGTCGACCTGTTTTTTTGCATCCTTCATGTCAAGTTCTGGAATAATTTCTCTTCTTTTGTCCTGCCAGGCATTGTACATGGGAACAAAAGGAAGGTTCTGGGCAAGCTGAAGTTTCGGGATTTTTTGCCCGAATCGTCCGTCAGCCCTGAGGCGTAATGAAGCTTCCCATGCTGAGATCCCACCTGTTCCGCTCCCTACTGCCTGGAAATAGTGGTCAGGCATTTTTCCTATAGTTACTGCTGCGTCCAGCATCACGGTGCCCATTCCGTCTCTTCTGGCAACATTTCTTGCCCCGCCTTCGGGAACCATGCCAGGAAGCTTTGCAATCCTGCCTGCAAGATTGATAGCGTCAGTGTAATCATTTCCTGGACTCATACTTATGAGGTGAATGGATTCCGTGGGCTCTTCAGGCAGCCATAGATTCGAAGCTCCGGATTCCGGTATAACTATGTAGACATCAGTTCCTGTCAAAGCAGAGACATGCGCAAAGGCCCTACCGGTATTTCCGGCAGAGGCAAGAACTATGGCTTTTCCTCCTGTCTCCTTCAGGAGTTGCATGGTTGGATAGGCTTCGAGTTCTTTAAAACTGCAGGTTTTAATGAAAGCCTCCCTTTCAGGCCAGTACCCGCTGAACCCTATATAAAGGTTCGAAAGTCCGAGTTCTCTGGCAAAAGCTTCACTTTTGTAAGTTATGGGCCCCGCATCCGTAGTAAGTTCTTCCTGGACCGGGAGCCAGGAATGGAACCTTCCGATACCTGGCTGATTTCTTAATTCCAGTCTTTTTTCGAAATACTCCGCCCGTAAAAAAGCGTCATCATTCTCGCAGGTGAGCCTGTATTCCTGGCCGTACTCTCTTCCGCACTTAAGGCATTTCAATTTGAATTTTCCCATCGCAATCAAAGAAAATTGGATTTCTTATTAAAAATATATTCCTGAAATGTGTAAAAAAACTCCTTTTTGTGCTACATTTTTAAATTAGTTTCCTTATCCGGACATTCAACCTTACTAATGAGAAGAGAATCAATTTGTCGGATTAACAATGGGTAAAATAAAATAAGACAGTTGAAAAAAGAAAAGGTTGAGGAGGCAGAAGAAAAAAGAGTAAATGGGTAATTAAAGTTAAGAAGGTAATTACTATCACATACTTACGAGCTCATCCCAAAACTTGAAATTTGCTTCTTGAACCTTGTATTTCAAATTCGAATAATCAATCAAGATCAAGATCCTGAAAACAACTTGAAAATTCCCAACAATTATGGAATTGTGTCTTGGAATAGACTCAATAATAATAATAAACGACCGGCGGGGTAACTTTTAAATTTTCATAACTTCTTGTTTTGCCTTTAGGAGGATAAACAAAGGTGACAACATCAGACTGCACCCCTAATTCATAGGGATCACACAGATAATTTACGCCCTCTTCCCTGGAAATGTTTAGTATCTGGAGCGAGGCACTTGATCTTCCTATCTTTTGAATCTTTACTTCCTTAAATTCTGAAAAAATGTCCTTAATCTTGGACTCCAGGTTTTTGCTGCCAAACAGTGATATATATGCCTGAGCAAAGGGACTGAGATGATAGTCTATATTGACGGTCGCATCAGTCTTTTTAAACTGAATCACTATATTGTCAACGTGAATGTATTTTCCTTCTTTGAATTGATCTGCGGTGTTTTCAGGAACTACTCTAGCAGTTAGTAGGACGGCTGAGATGAGAAGGGCAATTGCAATTATCGGTTTTGTTTTCATGGTTCTTATTCAGTAATAATCTTCTTTTCTAATATCTCTTTCCTGCAAGTACTCTAATATCTTTTTCCTGCAAGTACTCTAATATCTTTTCCTGCAAATATTCTTTCGGTCAGGCTTGCTTCCTTCAAAGCTGAAAACCAGGTTTTTTTCTTACAACAATGACGATTTTTAGATATGTTGCAATACAATTAAATATCGCAACAGTAAAGGTATCTCACCTTTTAGATTATCTAAAAGAGAATAAAGAGGCCATAAAATGAGTAAAGATATTCATTTCATCTGCTCTAAATGCGGAAACACTACCTACGAAACAGGCGAGATCCGCACCACAGGCGGCTTTCTCAGCAAACTCTTCGATGTCCAGAACAAAAGGTTTACTCATGTCACCTGCAAGCGCTGTAAATACACCGAATTCTACCAGGCTGACAGCAGCATGCTTGGGAACATTTTCGACCTGTTCACATCGTAATGAGCCGACAGAATACTTTTTTTCGTGAATTTCTTTTTACTCCCTTTTTTACTTTTTTGATTGTTTATTACCGAGACTGGAGAGCAGCAGTACTGGTAAGTAGCGCTTTTACGGGAGCTTTTCACGCTCGACGAAAGAGAGTATAATCCATTTTTATCCGATTGATGTTTTAAAACACCTGAATGTTAGCATTTCCT
>NZ_LMVP01000511.1 GCF_002287235.1 Methanosarcina spelaei | reverse complement strand
GCGTACATACCCCGTTGCTTGCAGCGGGGTGCGCCAGCGCAACTTTGATTTTATTTTATTTTACTTTATTTTACTTTACTTTACTTTATTTTACTTTACTCTTTTACTTTACTCTATTTTACTTTACTTTATTTTACTTTATTTTACTGGCTCTTCGTCATTTCAGATGGGTAGTTTGAAATCTAACTTTCCTAATTTTAG
>NZ_LMVP01000510.1 GCF_002287235.1 Methanosarcina spelaei | reverse complement strand
GGATTTTCACCGTAAAATCCATCCATTGTAACATAGGAAAAAGGAACACCTTCCTCTATTGCGTTATCAATCATTTCAAGACCAAGTTCACTCTTGGTTCGGAACTTTATCTCCTCAGGAGGAATTTTAGCCTTCAAACAACGTGCCTTGTCATCAATCCATTTTTGTGGGAGATATAATCTCTCATCAATCAACATTCTC
>NZ_LMVP01000509.1 GCF_002287235.1 Methanosarcina spelaei | reverse complement strand
TTCTGGTGTTTATTTTAACACTCTCATTGGGAGAAGCCGTTCCTGTTATATTTGCACCTTTGACGTACTCGAAGACCTTGACATAGCCGGTATCTACCTCAGGGAGTTTGCCTCCGTATAAGTAATTATAAACCTGCTTGTACCCGACTTCGTCAGTTTGATAGGCCTCAGTCTCGTGAACCATACGATACTGCTTCAAGC
>NZ_LMVP01000508.1 GCF_002287235.1 Methanosarcina spelaei | reverse complement strand
CGATAGGTTTCGAATGACCTCATTTATACAAAATGAAAAATTAGCGAAGTACTGAAGTTGCCAATATGGATGAAGTTAAGGACAAAATAATAAGGTTGATGGGGATAAATTGTGAAAAATACTACATTTGAGTGAAGATCTGCGGAAAGACAGTTTCATCCTCAAATACATCAAAAACAGGCTCAATTTCAGTAGACCCTACATGTAC
>NZ_LMVP01000507.1 GCF_002287235.1 Methanosarcina spelaei | reverse complement strand
TTCTTTAACAGCGAAAATCCGATTATCAGTATAGATGTAAAAAAAAGAATTCATAGGTAATTTCTACCGAGATGGAAAATTTTATTGTACTCAAACGGTAAAAGTATATGATCACGATATCAATACATTTTCAAATGGTGTTGTAATTCCGCATGGCGTATACGACGTTAAGCTTAATGAAGGTTACATCACTTTAGGAACCAGTAAGG
>NZ_LMVP01000506.1 GCF_002287235.1 Methanosarcina spelaei | reverse complement strand
TTCTATTCTAACAGCGAAAATCCGATTATCAGTATAGATGTAAAAAAAAGAATTCATAGGTAATTTCTACCGAGATGGAAAATTTTATTGTACTCAAACGGTAAAAGTATATGATCACGATTTCAATACATTTTCAAATGGTGTTGTAATTCCGCATGGCGTATACGACGTTAAGCTTAATGAAGGTTACATCACTTTAGGAACCAGTAAGG
>NZ_LMVP01000505.1 GCF_002287235.1 Methanosarcina spelaei | reverse complement strand
TCGTGTCTCTATGGATCAGAACACGTCCTTCAGCTACGGTATTCTTATCCGATGGATCCGTAAGGTTTACGACCAATGACGCCTGGTACCATATGCGTACTTTAAGAACTCTGCTTGAAAACTACCCCCACAGGATATTCTTCGACCCAATGACCAATTATCCTAATGGGAGTTACATACATTTCGGCCCATTGTTCGATCAAATGATGGCTA
>NZ_LMVP01000504.1 GCF_002287235.1 Methanosarcina spelaei | reverse complement strand
ATAATTATATTTTAAATGGCATTAAGTTTTCGACATTTCAAGTGCGTAAGTCCTACTAATAGTTTAGAATAAAGGAGGTTTAGAATTATGGTTCCAATGCCCATTATGCATATGAATAAAGTGAGATGTAACCCTGCGCAATTGATTAGCATTTAATTATGATCCTAGCTTCGGCAGGTTAACGCAACTAGAGGTATATATTTTCATATTCCTCTCCC
>NZ_LMVP01000503.1 GCF_002287235.1 Methanosarcina spelaei | reverse complement strand
CATCATTGCCACCGTAAAATATTCGTGAGCAAGATCCACTAAAACAAGGATTGAAACCAGTAGACAACATAACTTTTCAAGGGCCGGCAGTATTCGTGAGCAAGATCCACTAAAACAAGGATTGAAACAAATTCTTCTTAAAACAGTAATGTTATTTACCCCTTATTCGTGAGCAAGATCCACTAAAACAAGGATTGAAACTGAAGTAGATAGGAAAAGATA
>NZ_LMVP01000502.1 GCF_002287235.1 Methanosarcina spelaei | reverse complement strand
CAGACTCAAGGTCAGGCTCTACAAGTTCTCCACCGATGTTGAAGATCATTGCCCATGGGTAGGTTTTGCCCTCTTCCATTTCTTTGAGGTCAGGACCGATGATTGTAACCTTGTCATCTTCAATTGCATCCATATCTGCTGCCCTGACAAGCTCGAGCCCGAGGGACTTCGGGCCGCCGAGTTCAACAAACATTCCTTCCTTTCTGACTCTTTCTCCTTCAA
>NZ_LMVP01000501.1 GCF_002287235.1 Methanosarcina spelaei | reverse complement strand
ATATAGGTTTCGAATGACCTCATTTATACAAAATGAAAAATTAGCGAAGTACTGAACTTGAATGTGATGCTTTTGATGGTTTTATTTAGCATATTTCTGGAATAGGATGTACAAGTAAAGGCGAGACTGATTACGTTAAAATTGAGAATTCTCAATTTTATCCAAATTCACTTAACAGTATCTTCCGGTGATACTGTAAGGTGGACAAATCTTGATTCAACTAATTACACGGTTGTAGAAACCGATTTCTCTTTAATATAATAAGTCAGGACTCGTACGATCATACATTCACGAAAACAGGGACCTATAGTTACCACTGCTAGATTGAACTCGCCATTAGGTATTGTCATTGTAAAATACACATTTTAAATACCTTAACCTTAAACTATTCCTCTGTAGAAAGAGCATTCCTTAATATGTTATTTAAGTTCTCTTTCCCAAAGAATACTTAAGCACGCAGGTTAATTTATTTGGAATCAAGCTTTTTTTCGAGGATTTTTATGAAAACAATAGTGATAGGGGCAGGTGAGGTTGGATATCATATTGCAAAGTTTCTTTCCGCCACACACGACGTAACTGTTGTTGAAAAAGATGAGGACGTTGCACGAAGGGCAGATGAACTCGATGTTCAGGTTCTTGAGGGAAATGGCGCAAACGCTGATATTCTCGCCAGTATCATTCACGATGCAGACATTTTAGTAGCTGTTACAGGATTTGATGAAGTCAACATTGTTGCCTGTATGACTGCAAAGCTGATCATAAGATCCCATCCAGGATGGAAAGAAACAAAGACAATTGCAAGAGTTAGCAATCCTGATTATATCGATGTACCTGTAACCTCAAGGTCTCAGGTTGGAGTCGATATAATGATCTGTCCTGAACTTGCGCTCGCCTCGGAGGTTGCCGAGGTCCTTTCAAGCCCTTCAGCTATAGATACTGAAGTATTTGCCGGAGGAAAAGTTCAGATGATGGAGTTTGCCATCCGTCCCGATAGCAAGCTT
This sequence comes from Methanosarcina spelaei, assembly GCF_002287235.1. Classification (GTDB taxonomy): domain Archaea; phylum Halobacteriota; class Methanosarcinia; order Methanosarcinales; family Methanosarcinaceae; genus Methanosarcina; species Methanosarcina spelaei. The sequence goes on along the minus strand of NZ_LMVP01000501.1, from coordinate 27,251 downwards.
GTAGGAAAGCAGATTCAGGATCTCAAGCTTGATGATTGCTGCATTGTAAGTGCAATTTTTAGGAAGCAGGAAATTGTTATTCCTCATGGGAATGACACTATTAACGCAAACGACCATATAGTAGTTGTAGGCAATCCCAGAGCTCTGGAAGAACTTGGTCGTGTTTTTGGGGATGTGGAACAACACAGAAATCGAATTCTCCTCATAGGCTGCGGCATTGTAGGATTCTACCTTGCCAAACTGATAGACAAAGACGAGAGTGTCGACCTTAAGATTATCGAGTATAAGAAGAACCGTTGTATAGAAGTGGCCGAAACGCTGGAAAATGCCCTCATTTTAAACGGAGATGGCACTGACGTTAATCTTCTGAGGGAAGAAAACATCGAAGATATGGACGTAGTGCTTGCAGTTACGGACAATGATGAAAAAAATCTTCTGTGCTCGCTTCTAGCAAAGCAAATGGGAGCAAAGAAGGTGATTGCAAGAGCTGATCGCCCTGATTATGTGCCTCTTTTTGAAATGATCGGAATTGATATGGCAGTAAGTCCAAGGGAGGCAACTGTAAACGAAGTCCTTAAGCTTACAATGGGAAAAGGTATCGAAAAGCTTACCATGCTGGAAGGCGAAAAGGCAGAAATTATAGAGTACACGACCTCACGGTACTCAAAAATCATAGGAAAGTCTCTCGAAAAGGTCAAATTCCCTAAAGACGCGCTCGTTACTACAATAGTTCATAACGATGAGATTATCATACCTAGAGGAGACTCGGTAGTTCGAGAAGGAGATAGAGTAATAGTTTTTGCGCTTTCGTCTTCAGTTTCGGCAGTGGAGAAATATTTTAAGTAAAAGACATATACTAAAAATTCAAAAGAGTCTATCAGTTTTAAAACCGAGGACCTCCAATGAACTTTAGAGTTATTTTATATGCACTTGGTGGTTTGCTCCGACTCCTGGGACTGTTCATGCTAATCCCTCTTGGAGTTGCATACTATTATGGAGAAAGTTTAACTCCTTTTCTGGTTTCGATTTTTGTAACTATCATTACAGGTCTTCTTCTGCTTTATTATAAAACCAACGAAGAATGGATGCGCAAAGAAGGCTTTGCAATAGTTGCCCTGGGCTGGCTTGCAGCTGCATTTTTCGGGTCAATTCCTTTCATGCTGGACGGGATTTCTCCCTTAAACGCTGTCTTTGAATCCATGTCCGGATTTACAACTACAGGTTCAACAATTCTTACTGATATAGAAAGTCATCAAAAAGGCATCCTTTTCTGGAGGGGCATGATTCAGTGGCTTGGGGGTATGGGTATAATTGTGCTTTTCATTGCGATCCTGCCCAAACTAGGGGTTGCAGGCCGCCAGCTTTTCCGGGCTGAAGCACCTGGACCTACTGAGGACAAGCTAAAGCCAAGAATAAAGGAGACTGCAAGAATTCTCTGGATGGTCTACTTTGCGATCTCCTTTCTTCAGGTTGTTGTCCTCCTGCTTGCAGGAGTCTCACTTTATGACTCTATTAACCATACTTTTACTACAATGTCATGTGGAGGTTTTTCCAATTACGCTCTGAGTGTTGAAGCTTTTAACAGCCCTCTGATTGAGTTCATAATAACCTTTTTTATGTTCATTGCAGGTGCAAACTTTGCACTTCACTATCGGGCAATTTATATAGACAAAAAGTTTCTTATTAAAGACGACGAGTTTCGTTTCTATACAGGACTAATTCTTTTAGCAACAGGGCTTCTTGCTTTTCTGCTCTGGCGAGATATGGAAACAGGATTTTTTAACTCCTTCAGATTTGCCATTTTTCAGATAGTTTCTATCATGACAAGTACAGGGTTCGCTACAGCAGATTTTAATTTCTGGTCCGATTCTGCTAAAATGGTACTTATATTTGTGATGTTTATCGGAGGCTGCGCCGGTTCTACAGGTGGAGGCATGAAGGTTGTGCGTATCCTTATTCTCCTCAGGCGCAGTCGAGTGGAATTGTTCAAGGCCATTCATCCGAGAGCCATAAGAGCTATTAAATTTAACAATAAAAATGTACCCGATGAAATTGTCAATTCCATTGTTTCATTTGTTGTTATATATCTGCTTATTTTTCTCTTAAGCACTCTGATTCTCTCGGTTCTGGGCATGGACATTATATCTTCATTTACTGCGTCCATAGCCACTCTTGGTAACATAGGGCCAGGTCTGAATGTCGTAGGCCCAATGGACAGTTTTGATCCTGTACCCGCTCTTGGTAAACTAGTCCTGATTGCAAATATGTGGATTGGCAGGCTTGAAATCTATACTGTAATTTTACTCTTTACGCCTGAGTTCTGGAAAAAGTAACCATCCGGTTCTACTTCCTGAGTTCCGTCACCCGAGTCCCGTCTCGGGAGGACGGTTCCGTTTCGCTCACTTCGTTCGCTCAAGCGGATTAACTTATGAACAAAGAAATTTCACTTGCCGAGTTCCGTCACCCGAGTCCCGTCTCGGGAGGACGGTTCCGTTTCGCTCACTTCGTTCGCTCAAGCGGATTAACTTATGAACAAAGAAATTTCACTTGCCGAGTTCCGTCACCCGAGTCCCGTCTCGGGAGGACGGTGCCCTTTTCGCTTCGCTCAAGAGGGCTGAAATGCAAGTTAAGGTTATATCACAGCAATTTATTTTTATGGAAAGAGGAATTGACAAGGAAAAGGTTGGATAACTTCTGATATGGAAATTTCCTTTAAGACAGAATAAAAAAGTCTAATAAATGACAGGTGCCTGGATTTCCAGGCGTTACGTCTTACTTTATTACATTTTGCTCTTTACAACTTCTTTTGCGGCATCTTTGAAAAGTACTCGAAGGTCCCAGAGAAGTTTTTTATCGGCTTTAAAGAGAGCCTGTAACAGGTCAAGAAGGCTCATTCTCTCAAATTTCATGTCTTCTAGAGAATGAGCAAGCGAATTCAGGTCTTCATCGCTTAGATTGATAAAACAATTCTTTACGATAAGGCTCATATCAATGTCGTGTCCCAGGGTTGCTCTCCATGGCTTCTCATAAATTTCTTCGAGTTTTTCGAAGGAGACATCTCCTTCAGATATAGCTGCATATGCAGCTTCTCCTGCTATCTTTCCAGCATCCATTGCATTAAGAATTCCACCGCCTGTAACAGGATCGGATTGGCGGGCAGCGTCTCCGATTAGCATCAGCCCGTTAGTGGAAGTTTTTTCAATGCTGCCTGAAACCGGAACTCCTCCGAAAACCATTTCGACTATCCTGGCATCGGGAAATTTTTTTTCAAGAAATCTGTCAAGATAATCTACAGGCCTTGGCTTGAATTTTCCAGCCTTACTCCCGAGAACTCCGATTCCTACATTGGCTTTTCCACCGCCTTTCGGAAAGACCCATATATAGCCGCCTGGTGCAATTTCATTACCTACGTAAAATTCACAGTGGTGCTGGTCTATGTTCGCTCCAGCTATCAGGTATTGGGCACATGTTTCTATATCTATTGGCTTTAAGGAAGTGTCGATACCTGCCCATCTGCCTACCTTTGATTCGACCCCGTCAGCGCCTATTACTATCTTGGCCCGCACATCATATTCTTTTCCTAGATGCATGAGCCTGGCTCCCTTGACAAAACCGTCTTCAACGATAAGGCCAGTTGCTCTGGTTTTTACTCTAACTTCCGCTCCGGCTTCGGCAGCCTGTTCAGCAAGAGCCCGGTCAAACACTTTTCTCTCAAGGACGTAACCTACTTCTCCACCAGCTATTTCTTCTGCCATCTCTATCTTTGTACCGTCCGGCGCGTAGATATGAGAAGCATTAAGATCAGCGCAAATCCATCTTTTGTCAATTTCCACGTGTTTTTTAAGATATGCTTTGTTCACACCTTCGGCACAGCGTACAGGGTCACCTATCTCCTGGCGTTTCTCGATCAGGAGTACGTCCAGCCCTTTTTCAGCTGCGGTTCTGGCGGCAATGGAACCTGCAGGACCGGCACCTATCACTAAAACATCATACGTGTCCTTCATTTCATTACCTCAATTGCCCCTACAGGGCAGATGCGATCGCATATCCCGCATGTAATGCACGTACTTTCGTCTACTTCGACCCAGGTCTCTACAAGTTCGAGTGCTCCCTTAGGGCAGACTCCCACACAGGCACCACAGTATCCACACTTATATCTATTTATCTTAATGCTCACCAGCTCACCTGTACCTTTTAAACTTAATTTATAATGCTTAACCAGCAGATATCCTCTTTCTTGCAAATAGTGTGATATGGACCGAAAAGCATGACAGTATAAATGCCACATTATTTCTACTGATTACTTCAATAGAGTCCTGAAAGTTCTACTTTAATCACTATATTTTTAAACTTTTATTTTTTCGGTCAATGAATCTTTTTTCGGCTTTCTGAGGTCTAGTTCTCATCTCCAAATTCTTCCTCAGAAAGATCAGATTCAAATTAAGATTTACCCATTTTGTATGGTTACTCTTCCGAATAGTTTTCACAATTAATGTATTTGTCCAGTTAAAGTTATTGGCTCTATTGGACCAATGTATTCGGTATAAAAATTTCTTTCAGTTAATTTTTTCTCTAATATAAATATTTTGTATTACACCTCTCTAACTTATATTTTTTCATTTTAATAATTATTGTCATGCTTTCCTTTGTAGGAGAAATCAAGCTGCTTCTCTTTCCTGAACTTCCACGGGTTTCTTCTCAAACTTCATATTTTTCCTATATTGTTTTGAATACCTTGCTTCTACTCCTTCTCTGTGAAAATTGTTATAAGTGCAGAAGGGAATTATCCTGCCATCAGGGGTAGCATAGTGGATTCCGCAGTGTTCAACCCTTTCCAGATCCAGGTTGTAGAGGTCCTGAAAGTGCATAGCTCCGAGGAAAAGTGATTTTCGATGGAACTGAGCAGCATGTTCTCTTGTACCGTTTTTAAGAAAATTAGTTATCAGGGGGACTATCTTAAGATCTTTTGGGCTTCTGGCATCATCGATGTAACGCGGAATATTATAGAGAACTTTTGCAAGTTTCGTTATGTTAGAACCTTGCCCTTCAAATTCTGGAGTAACGCTCTCAAGGAACTCAAGGAACCCATCCACGTCCACAAACTCAGTTATCGGAATTAGCCTTCCCTCGTTCTCAAAGATATAAGTGGCAGCTCCACAGAGAGGGTGAATTGTAAACTCAGGGAGCGGAACCTTTCGCACCGCACTCACGAATCGGATGATGGGAACTGCAGCAGATGCAGGATACCAGGCTGAACTGGGAATTTCTCCTTCGGTTTGTTCTTCCAGGAGTGATACTAGATCGGGAATTGTTATTCTCTGTTCTTTTCGTAGGGCCTGATCAATGCGGCCTGCGAACGCTACTGGCTGGAAGTTTACACCTCTCACTACGTCCTCATTTCTAGCTGCAAAGCGGACAATATCTCCAACCTGGTGATCATTAACACCTTTTATCAGGGTGGGCACGAGCACAACACTATTCAGGCCGGTCTGCCTGCAGTTTTCAAGAGCTTTTTGTTTTACAGGAAGGGCATTAAATCCTCGGTTCTCCATGTATGGTTCCTCTGAGACTCCGTCAAAGGATAGATATACAGTATGGAGCCCTGCGGTCTTTAAAGCTTCGCAGTATTCCTGGCTTTTTGCGAGCCTGACACCATTAGTTGCAATCTGGATCTGTGAAAACCCAAGTTCTTGAGCTGTTTCGATAATTACCGGAAGGTCTTCCCGGACCGTAGGCTCTCCTCCAGCAAACTGGACAGCATAGCAGGGAACAGGTTCTTGATTTCGGAGAGTCAGCATCATTTCTCTTATCTGTTCAAAGTCCGGTTCGTATATAAAGCCACTTGCTTTGGCATTAGCAAAGCACACCGGACAATTGAGATTACAACGATTGGTAACGTCGATGTTTGCAAGCAAAGTCCCGGTTTTGTGCCTGGAGCAAATTCCGCAGTCCCAGGGACAGCCACCGGAAGAAATAGTCTCATTATTGGTTGAAACTCCACTACCGACGTAAGAATAGCGCCTGAACCTGTCGTATAGTTTGCTGTCCGACCAGTAGACATCCGTGAAGGTTCCGTGTTCTGGGCAAGTTTTTTTCAGCATTATCTTGCCGTTTTCTTCAAATATAGTGGAATCAATAACTTTTTTGCATTCTGGACAAACAGATTTTATCTGTTTCATTAATACACTCCCACTAAATTTATTATAGAAGTAATTTACTTTTTTTAAAAAGGTCACCCTTCTAAGGTAACCTTTTGCGATTTAATTCTAGCAATAATTTTATATTTTTTTTATTATATTTTCGGCCAGAAGGTCGATAAGAATATCCATCATTTCCTGAAAATCCTCGTCCTCAATTTCATTCCTGAAATGAACGAGGGAAAGAACCGCATATGTGGTTTCAGCAAGAATCCTGGTATTTTTGTCTATTAGAAGACCTGCAGCTGCCCACTCTTCAAAAAAAGGCAGAATCATTTCTACGTTTTCTCTACGAATATTTTTAATTTCTTCCTCTGAAGATCGGGAAATTGTCAGCTCAAGGTGCTCTTTTTCAATGTAAACTTTTCTCCAGACCGGGTGGCTATTCGCAATATCCAGTACATAATGAAGATAAGCCCTTATCGCTTTATCAGGTTCCTTCCTGTATTTCAGGAAGGAATTTTCTAATAAGTTGTCCTTTAAGGCTTCCCGCTCTTTCTTATATATATGTAGAAAAAGATCCTCTTTGCTATTGAAAAAAGAGTAAAAAGAACTTTTTGCAATTCCAAGGTCTCTGGTAAGATCTTCAATGCTCGTTTTCTTTATTCCATATATGGCAAAGCATTCTTTACCCCGATCTATGATTTTGTTTCTTATGATCTCTCTTTCTTCAGATGTAAAAGATCTCACAGGCTCGCCTCTTCTGAAAATAGCCCATCCACATTTTTGCTGATTCTGTATATCCTTACTTCACTACCCAAAATAAAAAATATTAATCTCAATGAATCATTGGGTTTTTTATTCATAGCATAATAGGCATATTACTTATTTAAATTTACTGATTGATTAGTCAATCTTGAATTTACAGACAAACATATGTGATTCTGGTCAAGAAGATTGTTCCTAAATATGAACCAATCTGACCCTTCCCCTGCTCATCTCAAGCCTGAACTTTTTGCTTATATATTTTTTCGCAGCTCCGCTTCCGTGTATAAGCAGTTCAACCAGATCTTCAGGCTCGTCAATATCAGTGCCCGCAAAAAGAGAATCGTAGACCTCAACACTCTGTCCTGTTTCTTCTGCAATGGAGCAATGCGTCAAAAAACTCGAACCGTAATACCTGACAGTGTACCTTGAAGGGTTTTTTATGAAAAGTGAATTTGTACCCCCGCCTTTCCCAGGAACGACACATACATCTTTTTTAGTCGAAATAATCTCTTTTACGTGCTTGGAGGATAGAAGTGGAAGGTCTGCCATAACAATAATAACTGGTTCCTCAGCCTGCTTAAGGTACCTGTTTAGGGCCTCATTCAGGTCGCTTTTATCCAGAAGCACATTAGCTTTCGTCATATTCTCAAGCCCGTACGTCGAAGGACTGAGAATATCGATTGTTCCTATTCCGGCTTCTTTAAGGGTGTCTATTACCTGATTCAGCATCAGTTCCACAAACTCTTCTCTCTCTTCCCGAGTCAGAACAGGAGACAATCTGGATTTTGCACTGGCTTTTTTATAGGGAATTACGGCTTTCATCTGAACTCCTGAAAATCTAAGTAGGATATAAATATAAATATAAATATAAATATAAATATAAATATAAATATAAATATAAATATAAATATAAATATAAATATAAATATAAATATAAATATAAATATAAATATAAATATAAATGAGTATTCATTTGTATTCGGTTAAGGATTTTGAGCTGCTGATCTCGATTTCGACGGAAAAACTCAAACCCAAATGTTTAGTGTTTAAATTGAAATCGATATCAGATTCCAGTTTTGCATTTGATGAATAATTTAATAAATTTTATGAAAATCAATGCAATTGATAACGATTTTTCCTTAACCGATGACCAATGAATGAGTATTATACTAATTACCTGAAATTATATAATTAATTAAAACCTTTCCGGCCCGGAAAGAAAACTCGTTTTTCCTCAGTTCCGACTTGCAGGCACTTTCCACGTCGCTGGGTTATTCTATATAATTAACCACACTGAGAAAGGCACACAGGAAATAAGTAACTTTGTAAAACTCGCCCTCTCAGCCAAAGTTCAGTTTCTATTTTATAAATTAGTCCGCTTGAGCGAACGAAGTGAGCGAAACGGACAACGCTCCCGAGTCTAAACTCGGGAGCTACAACGCTACCTGAACCGAATTCACTCCGTCCTCAAACCTAAACGTTAATCGGGGTTTTCGCTCAAGCCTTTTTTTAAAAGGCTTGCGGGCAAGCCATCATGATGTTTTAGATTTATCAGTGTTTTTCGCTCAAGCCTTTTTTTAAAAGGCTTGCGGGCAAACAGTTTTTTTAAAAGGCTTGCGACTCGGAAGTTTTACTCTCTGCTACCTATCTTTGTCTTTCCTAAACCGGGAAGGGACCCCATCCTGCCAGGGAAATCTCGCTCCACTTTCCGGTACAGGGTGTCCCTCTGCATAGGTGTTCTTCCTGCCCCTTTTATCATCCATTCGAACTCGGCAGGCGATACATATTCCCCATTACTGCCCCCTGAAGCTGTAGAAATCTGGTCTTCCATAAGCGTGCCTCCAAGGTCGTTTGCTCCGCACTGCAAAGCTACTTGAGCGAGTTTCTTCCCTAACTTTACCCATGTAGCCTGAATATTTTTAACATAAGTATGCAAAATTACTCGGGAAATAGCTATGAGCTGAAGGTCTTCAAGCCCTGTGGTCGAGAATTTTCCGGATGCAAGCATTTTTTCCCCTATAGGGTTATTGTAAGGCAAAAAGGCCATAGGGATAAGTTCCGTAAACCCGCCTGTCTCTTTCTGAATTTCACGGATAATAAAGACATGTTCCAGACGCTCTTCAAGGGTTTCGACATGTCCGTACATGATAGTGGAATTGGTGGAAATTCCTGCTTTATGTGCTGCAGTTACGGTATCAATCCACTGCTGGGTGTTGATTTTCCCAGGACAGATAATCTTTCTTACCCTGTCGGAAAGAATCTCGGCCGAAGTCCCGGTAAGGGAATCAAGCCCACTTTTTTTAAGTCTGCTCAGGGCTTCTTCAACCGACATGCCTGAGATTCCTGCTGCGTAATTTACTTCCATAGGGGATAGGGCATGAATACACATGTCAGGGAATTCGCCTTTTACTGATTCTATTATCTCAAGATAAAACTCCATGTCAGCTTCCGGAATGTATCCACCCTGGATGCATACCTCTACAGCTCCGGCTTTTTTCGCTTCTCCTACTTTTTCCAGGATTTCTTCAACACTCAGGATAAATCCTTTCTCTGTCCTGTAAGCACAGAACCCGCAGTTTCCAACACATTTGTTTGTGATATAGATATTCCTGTTCACCACATAGCTGACTATATCACCTACCATACTGGCGCGCAGATTATTGGCGAGTTCAAAAAGCTCAAAAGGGTTTCCTTCAAGCAGGAGGAGGGCATCCTCTTTAGTACATTTTCCCTTATATGCCCTTTCAATTACGTCTTCTGGAGTTGTCGGTTTTTTCGTGTACATCCGATCATCCTTTTTAAAATTCCATAATTTCCCTGACTGTTGTTTAACTATCCAGCTTATTCTGAGACTCCGCATCCGTTAGTTCTTCCAGGGTTCCTGGAAGCCAGTTCACGTACTCCTTTGTAAAGGGTTGTCCTCTCTTTAGGGACCCTGCCGGCTCCGTAGATCATCCATTCCAGTTCTTCAACGGAAATGCTTTCTCCATTAGGGGCTCCTGCCAATCTGGAAATGCTCTCTTCCATAAGTGTGCCTCCGAGGTCGTTTGCACCGCAGCTGAGAGCAAACTGGGAAAGCTTCTTCCCCAGTTTTACCCAGCTTGCCTGAATATTATCTACATGCCCGTGAAGAAGGATACGTGAGATAGCATAGATTTTCAGATCCTCAAGGCCCGGAGTAGCATACCTTCCCTCTCGAATCATTTTTTCTCCAATAGGATTATTATAAGGCATAAAAGGCAAAGGCACAAACTCGGTAATTCCTCCAGTCTCTTTCTGAATCTCTCTGATAGTCAGGATGTGGTCTATTCTTTCTTCAGGAGTTTCGACATGCCCGTACATCATGGTTGCAGTCGTAGGAATTCCTGCAGTATGTGCCTGTGTAACCACTTTAATCCATTCCTCTGTCCGGAGTTTTGAAGGGCAGATAATTTCCCTAACACGGTCAGAGAGGATTTCGGCTGCAGTTCCCGGCATTGTATCAAGCCCGCTTCGTTTCAGTTTTGAGAGGGCTTCACTTACCTTCACACCACTAATACGAGAAGCGTGGTAAACCTCCATCGGGGAGAAAGCGTGAATATGCATTTCAGGAAACTCGGCTTTTATGGATTCTGCAATTCCCTGGTAAAAGTCCAGGCCCACATCAGGGAGAAGACCTCCCTGGATACAGACTTCGGTAGCTTTTGCTCTCTCAGCTTCTCTAACCTTTTCAATAATTTCTTCTATGCTGAGAACTTTACCGTTGTCCGTCCTGAATGCGCAAAATCCGCAAGTTCCCACACACCTGCTAGTAAAGTTGATATTCCTGTTCACGACGTAAGTAACAGTATCTCCTACCGTAAGGGAGCGAAGCTCGTCCGCAAATCTGAAGAGTTTGAAAGGAGGTATTTCCAGGAGCAAGAGCCCATCTTCCTTTGTGCTCCTTCCCTTGCATGCGCGTTCTATAAGATCTTCGGAAATCTCAATATTCATTTTTTAATTCCTCCTCGTGCCCTCTGTTCAGGACTTTTTCCTGTAACCGTCAGTATCCGAGAGTTGTTCTATAAGTTCGCCTATCCTATCCGAGTACCACATTTTTTTTACATACCGAGGGTAAATTGGCAGGCGTTCTCTGAGCAAAATAGGATTCAATTTCCTCTGTAAGTCCTTTACATCAGGCCATTCTGCTTCAGGGTTAATCCAGTCAATTGTCAATGGTGATATGCCTCCCAGGTCAGTCACTCCTTTTGCAATAAGGGCTTTAGGGTCTACAAGGTTTGGGGCAACCTGTACTGCTATGTCAGAAGGAAGGATCTGTCTGGCCAGGCATATAGTATCAATCATTTCTTCTATTGAGGGTGCAGGAAAGTTTTCCATGGGTGTTCCGGGTTTCGGGGCAAAGTTCTGAACAATAACTTCCTGGATGTGCCCGTATTCTTTATGGAGACTGGCAATAGCCTCAAGGGATTCGATTCTGTCTTTTCTTTCCTCTCCGATTCCTACAAGGAGGCCTGTAGTATAGGGAATCCGGAGTTTTCCTGCCTCCCGAATGGTGTTAAGTCTGAGTTCAGGAAGTTTTCCCGGACAGTCCTTATGGGCCTCCAGGGTTGCCGTGCTCTCAAGCATAAGCCCCATGCTTGCGTTCAAGGGTTTTAAAGCCTTCAGCTCCGAGTGCGTCATAATCCCTGCATTCGTATGAGGAAGGATTCCAGCATCGATTGCAGTCTCACAGAGAAATAGAAGATATTCAAGCGTGGAAGAATAACCAAGTTCTTTAAGCCACTTCCTGTACTCCGAAACCTCCTCTGCGTACTCCCCGAATGTAAAAAGGGCTTCGGTACACCCTGCCTTTACCCCTTTTTCAAGTACAGGAAGAATTTCTTCGGGCCTCATCAGTCTGGCACCTGGTTGTCCGGGCTCCCGCCGAAAACCGCAGTAACCACAACGATTCCTGCAAATATTGGTAACAGGAACGAAAACGTTTTTCGAATAGGTCACAAGGTTGGGATTTTTTGGTGAAATGATAAAACACCTGATGGGTTTGTTTTCTGAAATTCAGCCTAGGATTTTCTTCATGGTTGCAGTTACACCGAGAGCTACGCCTTCAACTTCAATGCCGCCTTTTCCTTTGGCTCCGTCCCCTACAACGTAAAGTCCGGGAATAGGAGTCTCATTACCAGGGTCTGTACCTGAGGCTGCCCTGTTTACCGGCCAGTTGTCATGGTATGACTGGGTAAGAAGGACTTCATATTTTTTATTGGGAAAGATTTCTTTAAGGTCCTGAAGTCCCAGTTCAATTTCAGCTTCGAGATTCTTCACGTTCTCAGGGGCTACGTACTGATGGGACATTGTAAGGTGCTTGCCAGGTGGAGCGAGTCCAGGATCGACCTGCGTAACCTCATTTATCCCATTTACCCTTTTTGCATATGGGGTTAGAAGGACACCCGAATACCCTACAAGCGGCTCGTCTGCAGCAAGACAAATCTTTATGCCGGCAGAAGGCTTCAGGGTTTCAAGTATTTTCAGGTATCCTGAGTCTTTTTCTCCTGACAGGACCTCCCCGCAAATGCATGCCGTTGCGGCATGTCCCAAATTGCTGATGACCAGGTCTGCATTATAAGCTTCCTCACCAACAAGTACGCCTACTGCTTTTCCGTTTTCCACAAAAATTTTTAAAACCTCGGTCTCGGTATGGATCTTTCCATCGTGTGCAGCAATCACACTTTCCAGAGCATCGATTACTCCTTTGCATCCTCCGATAGGAACACCTGGGCCGCCGAATCTGTACATGTTTTCAATTATTTCGAAAATTTCTTCCACAGGAACTTCGTTACTTTTCAGGCTCAATGACCAGCCGCAGAAAGCATCGGCAAGTTTCACAAGCCACTCATCCTTAAACTGGGACCTGATCCATGCCTGCAAACTGCTTCCTGTCGGGCGGTTTTTTCGCGTACTTACTATAAGAAGGGCGATTTTCAGTCGGTCTTTATGCGAGAGAAGTGTGGAAAAATCAGTAAACGAAATGTCTTTGAAGCCTTTCTCATAATCCTGGCTGCCTTTTTTCAGGGGTACACGAACAGTTGTAATATCCGATCTCACGATCTTTACATCGGCACCGACTTCTTTAAGAGAATGGGCAAGAGGACCTGCAGGTCCATGGGGCAGGGTATGGAAAGCTCCGCTCGAAAGCTGGAATCCTTTGTAACTGAGATTTGTAAACCTTCCTCCTGTGATAGGAAGCCTTTCAAAAACATCTACCTGGTATCCTGCCTTTGAAAGCCTGGCCGCACTTAAGAGTCCTCCAAGTCCCGCACCAATTACAATCGCTTTCATACCAGCACCTCTATGGCTTTAACAGGGCAGTAGAGAACGCAGATGCCGCAGTCTATACAGGCGTCAGTAGCTCTTGCCTTTCCTTTTACCTCTATTGCTCCTTTTTTGCAAAAAGAAGCACACTGGCCGCACCCTACACAATTTTCATTAATCTTCATGCGATTCCACCAGTTTTTCTATCATGAAAAGACTTATTATAATGTATTGGTACAGTGTGTCCTCAGGATCGTACTTTATATCGCCAAACTGATGATTCTACTATTGATTTCATTCAAATTTCGCTAAATATACAGATTGACTTCTATTCAAGATTTTGCAGCAGGATAACCGAGTTTTATTAACCTTTTAGTATTTTTATTTTCGGCGAGGAAGGAAAAATTTTTAGAATAAAGATTTTCAAGACTGTTTGTATTATTATGTATGAATATTTTATTCAATCTAGAATAATTAAAGTCTATATATACTTATTGTGCTTATATGGAGCTTACTTATATATATTATAAATAATATTATTTATGTTTGGGGAACTGGAAAGGAATAATATATACATAATTTATATAACTCCGTAAACAGAGTATGATTTTATTCCAATTTTCAAACATGTTCATATTCTAAAGACAGATTTTATTTATTTAAACTTAATATTTATATAATATTAATTATCTAGCAAATAACGATAAGTAACTTCTCATTCATTTGCAGAGATTAATATGGGGCACTGTAATTTAATCAATTTTAACTATAATCATTAATCTCACTCAATTGGACCTGTGCTGCCTGGAGCGGGAACCATCCTAACTTCTGGCAATTTATAATATATTCAGGTAAAGAAATCTAAACTTTCAGACAATTTATAATCTATTCAGGGTAAAGAAATCTAAACTTTCAGACAATTTATAATCCATTCAGGATAAAGAAATCTAAACTTTCAGACAATTTATAATATTATTCAGGATAAAGAAATCTAAACTTTCAGACAATTTATAACATATTCAGGGTAAAGAAATCTAAATTTTCAAGGTCAGGAAGAAAATGCTCCTGTGTTCAGGGCTCTTTTTACTGAAATTAAAGATCTCTGTGGACTCAAGCATTTATAAAAGGACCTGTGTCTGGACCGAAAACAATTCCATAAACACGGTTGTTCGGACGCGATTTTGTGTACAAAAATCCAAAATTCATGTCATTTAATGCTGCAATTCAGGTTGCTGCACTTTAATAGGTGATATTAATGTCTGGAATAATTGATAGCTACATACCAGTTGCAATATTCCTCGTCATGGCACTTGTTATGCCTCCGATGACAATGTTTATGGTAAAGCAACTGAGCCCGAGAAGCAAGGCAGCCGGCAAATACACTACATATGAATCGGGTTCGGTTCCTACAGGAACTGCAAGGATCCAGTTCAATGTTGAGTATTATCTTTATGCGATAGCTTTTGTACTCTTTGATATAGAGGTGCTCTTCCTTTACCCATGGATTACAGTCTATAAGGGTCATGGGATCACCTCAATTGCAGTGGTTGAGATGTTTGCCTTTATTTTTATACTGCTCTTCGGATACGTTTATCTCTGGAAGAAGGGGGCCCTTACATGGGTGAAGTGAAGGAAAAAAAAGCGAGTAAACCCGATGAGACATCGGAAGAAGGAATTCCCGGAGTTATCACAACAACAACCAGTGCGATAAGTGACTTACTCAAGAAAACTAAGGTTCAGGATTTGATCAATTGGGGAAGGAAAAACTCTTTGTGGTTTATGACTCAGCCAATGGGATGTTGTGGAGTTGAGATGATCGCTATGGGCTGTGCCCACTATGATACGGATCGCTTTGGGATCATTCCGAGAAACTCCCCCAGACAGGCTGACGTCATGCTCATCAGTGGCTACGTGACAAAGAAATACCTGCCTGCTTTAAAAAGACTCTGGGAACAGATGCCTTCTCCGAAATGGGTTATGTGTATTGGAGACTGTTCAATTAGTGGCGGCCCTTTCTATGAATCATATAGTACGGTCCAGAATATTGATGAAATATTTCCAATTGATGTCTTCGTTCCAGGGTGTCCTCCAAGGCCCGAGGCAATGCTTCAGGGATTTGTGGAACTGCAGGAAAAGATCAAAGCTAAGAAAGACCTGGGTTCGGAGTACTAAGCTTACCGAGGTTCTTCTGAAATTTCAGAGTTATTCGAGGAAAAATTATGGATGTCGCAGAAATTCTCAAGTCATTAACAGATGCTTTTCCTGAGGCAATCTCCGAAGCAACAGCCGAATCCGAAATCCGTGCAGGGTCATATGTGGATAAGGATAAGGTAAAAAAAGTTTGTCAGTATCTTAAGGATTCTCTTCAGTTCGACCACCTCTGCTCAGTCTGCGGAGTGGACTACATAAAAAGGAATGAGCTTGAAGTAGTCTATCATATAGCATCATATAATCATCCTGTAGTTCTGACGCTTAAGGCCAGGCTTCCCAGAGAAAACCCGGAAATCGAGTCCATCGTATCGGTGTACTGGAATGCAAACTGGTATGAAAGGGAAACTTACGAGCTTTTCGGAATTTTATTTGAAAATCACCCGAACCTGAAATCACTTGTACTTCCCGAAGATATGCTTGGAGAATGGCCCCTCAGGAAAGATTACGAGGGCTTTCCGAATAAAACTGCCAGAAATCTGGTGTGAGGGTGAAAAATGGAAGAACAGCTTGAACCAAACGAGATGATCGTACATCTTGGCCCTCAGCATCCCATGCAGCCAGGTCCCTTCAGGTTAAACCTGAGGTTGAAAGGGGAAACAGTCATGGATGCTGACATCGAACTCGGTTTCATTCACAAAGGTATTGAAAAAATTCTGGAGAATAAGACTTACCTCCAGGGAATCACAATCGTGGACAGGATCTGCTATCTCGTGGCTCTTGTAAACGAAGAATGTTTTGTAGGCTGTACCGAGAAACTACTGGGCATCAAACCGCCTGAAAGGTCTCAATATATCAGGGTTATTCTTGACGAGCTTACAAGAATTCAGAGTCATTTGTTGGGTATGGGTGAGTTTGGAGAATTCATTGGTTTTGTCTCCATGTTCATGTATGCGATCAGGGAAAGAGAAGAGGTTCTGGGCCTGATTGACATGGTTACGGGAGCCAGAGTTACTCACAGCTATCTCAAGTTCGGAGGAGTAAGGGACGACCTACCGGATGGGTTTAAAGAAAAAGCACTATCTGTTTTCAATAATCTCAAAAAATCAGTAGACGACTTTGAAGAAATGTTTCATACGGACAGGATCTTCAGGGAAAGGACTGTCGGAGTTGGCGTCCTGACTGCTGATGCCGCAAAAAACCTTGGGGTCTCAGGGCCTGTTTTACGTGCAACCGGTGTGCCTTTCGATATTCGGAAAAACGAGCCTTATCTGGTATATAAGGACCTTGATTTCAAAGTCTGCACTGAAACCGCAGGAGACTGTTTTGCAAGAGTGCAGGTCAGGATTAACGAGATCAGGGAAAGTATCTATATTTTGGAACAGTGCCTCGATCAAATTCCAGGCGGCCCGCTCTTTCCTGAAGGTACCATGTATGGCAGGAGAACCCCTGTAATGAGAGTTCCTGCCGGTGAGGTATTCCACAGGGTGGAAGATCCCAGAGGGGAAATGGGAATGTACATGATCTCCGATGGTTCGGACAAGCCGTACAGAGTAAAGATTAGAGGCCCTTACTATCCTACCCTGCAAGCTCTCCCTCCTCTAATAATCGGCACGACTGTTGCGGATGTAGCAGCAATTTCGGGCAGCATGGACGGATGTACCAGTGAAGCGGACAGGTGATTCTGATGACAATAGTAGTTCCTGAATATCTAGCTCCTTTAATTCCCTGGGTCCGTGGAATAGTTGGCCTTGTTCTTATAGGATTTATTTTTGTCGGAGCAATGGGAGCTGTGTGGCTTGAAAGGAAGCTTTCTGCTGATATCCAGACAAGGATGGGACCCTGTCGCGTGGGAAAATATGGACTTCTGCAGCTTGTAGCCGATGCAATCAAACTTTTTACGAAAGAGGACTTAAAGCCGCTGAATGCTGACAGTTTACTTTTTAATAATGCTAATATTTTCATGCTCGGTTCGGTTTTTCTTATGCTTGTTGCTCTTCCTGTGGGTGCAGTTTTTATTAATGGGGTCGAATACCCGCTTGCGGTCACCCAGATGGACATCAGTGTACTTTACATTGAAGCAGTATCCGCATTATCCATTTTTGGAATATTTATGGTGGCTTACGGCTCAAATAACAAATACTCCCTGCTAGGGGCTTTTCGAAATTTTGCCCGAATGGTAGGATATGAAGTACCTCTCGGAATATCTGTCATAAGTGTAGCTGCTATGACAGGTTCGCTTAATATAGTGGACATTTCGAGTGCGCAGGGTCTGCACTGGAATATTTTCCTGCAGCCTCTGGGATGTTTTGTATTCTTTGTATCACTTATGGCTGATATGGGAAGACTTCCCTTTGACCAGAACGAGTCCGAAGAAGAATTGATAGCAGGGTGGATTACGGAATACTGTGGAATGCGTTTCGGGCTCGGTTTCTTTGCCGAGTACATCCACATGATCCTCGGTTCTTTCCTTGTCGCCCTTCTCTTCCTTGGCGGCTGGAACGTGCCAGGTTTTATTGCAAACAATTCCGTGCTTGGCCTTATTGCTCCAACAGGCTTCCTGATTGTAAAAGTTGTCTTTGTACTTATGGTAATTATAGGGCTCAGATGGGCTGTCCCGAGGTTCAGGATTGACCAGGTTGTTGACCTGAGCTGGAAAAAACTGCTTCCTCTTGCCCTTTTAAACCTTGTCTGGGCTGTAGGTCTCGGACTCTACCTGGGGGCGTGAATTATGGTCCTTAAAAACATTAAATATGCAATTAGAAACATCACAAGACCTCCCGTAACCAGGATGTACCCGGAAAAACCCAGCGAACTTTCCGACCGGTTCAGGGGACTTCAGATACTTGATAAAAGTAAATGCATAGGTTGTGGCATCTGTGCCAATACTTGCCCCAATGCCGCAATTAAGATCGTAAAAGCTCCAATTGCACCAGGCAGCTCAAAACAACGCTGGTTCCCCCAAATTGACATAGGGCACTGCCTTTTCTGCGGACTCTGCATCGATCAGTGTCCTAAAGGTGCGCTTTCAAGCGGCAAGGAATACGCTAAAGGTCTTGTTAAATGGCATCACAAAGACCTGCTCATGACTCCTGAAAAACTTGCAAGGGAAGTCGATCTTGAAAAAGGTGATGAGAGATGATCGGGCTCGAAACAATAGGATCAGCCCTGGAAATGGCCGTCTTCATGATTCTTGCTATCGCTACAGTATTCTTTGCAGTCTTCGTGGTAACTGCAAAGGATATTGTCCGGGCCGGGCTTGCCCTGATCATGTGCATGTTCGGAATTGCAGTTCTCTATATCCTTTTGAATGCCCAGTTCCTGGGAATCATTCAGATTCTGGTCTACATCGGAGCAATAGGAGTTCTCATTCTCTTTGCGGTTATGTTGACAAAGCACGAGATCGGAGGTGAGCCAGGTGAGGATTAATCGCCTTTTATCATTTCTCGTAGTTTTGCTTTTTACAGCTATTGTGATGGTCGGGGCTTTCGGAACCTCCTGGAACACGGTTTCCGAACTTCCACAAAATCCGGCTGACCAGAGTAATATAGAGGGCATTGGCATGCTGATATTTACTCACTATGTGGCGCCTTTTGAAGTCCTTTCAATTGTCCTGCTCGCCTCTCTCATAGGGGCAATTTACCTGGCAAAAGGAGAGGGTAACCGATGATTCCTTTAATCTTTTACCCGGCAAAGGGGGAGATCAACCGATGATTCCTTTAATCTTTTACCTGGGGCTCGCAGCCTTGCTGTTTTCAATCGGACTCTATGGTGTAATGACACATAAAAACGGCATCAGGATGATTATGTGCATCGAGCTCATGCTCAACTCTGCAAACCTGAACCTTGTAGCTTTCTCAAGTTATACGGATACCCTGAACGGGCAGGTTTTCGCCATATTCTCAATTGCCCTTGCAGCTGCCGAAGCAGCGGTCGGGTTTGCAATCCTCATGGCAATCTACAGAATGCACGATAAGATCAACCTTGATGAGCTCAACATCCTGAGGTGGTAAAAACGGCTTTAAAAGAATTCGCATTTTTAATTCCTCTGCTTCCGGCACTGGCTTTTGTTATCACCTTCTTCTTCGGCAGGAAAATGTCCTCAGGCGGGGCAATAGTCCCTATACTGGCAATTGCTGCCTCCTTCGTAATCTCTTTAGTGATTACGCTCAGGTTGCTGGCAAACCCGGGCGAGGTTATAAGCCAGTCCTATTCCTGGTTTGCAGTGCTTAATATAGGAGTGTTGATCGATCCTCTGGCTGCAGTAATGCTGTCAATGGTCTCCTTTGTAAGCCTGTTGATCCACATCTATGCAGTTAGCTATATGGCCGGTGATCCGGGAGAGGCCAGGTATTTTGCAGAAACCGCTCTCTTTACCGCAGCAATGCTTTCCCTGGTGCTTTCGGACAACATCCTTCAGCTTTTTGTTTCCTGGGAACTTGTAGGGCTGTGTTCCTATCTCTTAATTGGCTTCTGGTTCGAAAGGCCATCAGCTGCAGCGGCTGCCAAGAAAGCTTTCCTGACAACCAGGGTCGGAGATGTGATGTTCCTTACAGGAATAATTATACTGACCTCCGATCTACTGAAACTTGCAGGAGGATTCCAGGACGGGACATACCTGCTCCGTTTTGACGAAATTTTCAGTTATATCCCTCAGCTGTCTGCACTTCATTCAAACATTTTCGGCTTTGAAGTAAGCCACCTTACCATTATCACCCTGCTCTTCTTCGGAGGAGCCATAGGAAAATCCGGTCAGTTTCCTCTGCATGTATGGCTGCCTGACGCAATGGAAGGCCCGACAACCGTTTCAGCTCTTATCCACGCTGCAACAATGGTTACTGCCGGTGTCTACCTGGTCGCAAGGACCTTCCCCATGTTTATTGCAGCTCCTGACTCCCTCATGGTAATTGCTTATCTCGGAGGCTTTACTGCGCTCTTTGCAGGCACGATGGGCATTGTGATGAATGACCTCAAGCGTGTGCTTGCCTACTCAACCATAAGCCAGCTTGGATACATGATGCTTGGTCTTGGCTTAGGCTCGGCAATAGGGCTTGAAGCAGTAGGCATTTCTCTTTTCCACCTTATCAACCATGCTTTCTTTAAGGCCCTTCTTTTCCTCTGTGCAGGCAGCGTAATCCACGCAGTCGGTACCCAGGACATGAGGGAACTCGGAGGCGTAAGAAAGGTAATGCCAATTACGGCTGCTACTATGACAATTGCAGCCCTGGCTCTGGCAGGTTTCGGAATACCCGGAACCTCAATAGGGACAAGCGGTTTCTTCTCAAAGGATGCAATTATCGAGGCTGCTTACCTCTTTGGAGAACACAGTAACAACTGGATTCCCTATGCGTTCTCAATTGCGGCTGCACTCCTCACTTCGATTTATATCTTCAGGCTGATCTTCATGACCTTTACAGGGAAGCCAAGAAGCAACTACCACGGACACGAGTCCCCGGCTATTATGACAATTCCCCTTTCAATTCTGGCAATTTTTGCCCTCGTATTCGGTGGGCTGACAAAAACAGGGTTCATGGATTTCCTCAAAGAAACATTTGCAAACAGCTTCGTGAATCTTAACATCGGAAGCCTTGCAGCCTTAGGCCGAAATCAGATCTTAGAGGCAGCCGGACATGAGTCTCTCTTTGTCCAGTGGCTTCCGATGATAGTAGCCATTGCAGGTCTTGCAGTTGCTTTTATAATCTATTATCTCAGGATAATCAAACTCGGGCCGCTTGCTTCTATGAAGAACCCGGTTTACAGGCTGCTTTACAAGCGCTATTACCAGCATGAAATCTATACTGAGTTTTTCTCACTCGGAATCGTATACGGAATCATTGCTTTTCTTTCACAGGTGCTTGATGTGATTATTGACAGCATCGTGGAAGGAATCGGAATTCTTACAGTCGGTGTAAGTGAGGAGCTCCGGAAAGTTCAGACCGGAGTTATCCAGACTTATGCAACTGCAGTAATTTTAGGTGTAAGCCTGCTAATAATACTTGTTAAGTTAATAACGGAGGTACTCTGATGCTGCCTGTCGCATCACTGTTGATTCTGGTGCCGCTAATTTTTGCAGCAGTGACCTTTTTCACAAAAACGAAAGAACAGGCTGCAGGACTGGCCTTTTTAGGGTCCCTTGCGACTCTTGGCCTGACCCTGTATGCCTACCTGAACTTTGACAGTAATACGGCTGCCATGCAGTTCTTTGAGTCGATAGAATGGATTCCCTTGCTAGGAGCCAAATATTCAGTTGGGATTGATGGCGTTTCCATGCCTCTTATCCTCCTGAATGCAATAGTTATCCCATTCCTGATCCTTTACAGCTGGAAGGAAGAAAGAGAAGCCCCTAACAGGTTTTACGGGCTGATTCTTACCATGCAGGCTGCAGTTATAGGAGTCTTTGTAGCCCTCGATTTCATGGTTTTCTATATATTCTGGGAGCTTACCCTGATTCCTCTCTTTTTCATGGTGAACATCTGGGGAGGAGAAAAGCGGGCACATGCGTCTTATAAGTTCTTTATCTACACACATGTTGCCTCTCTGGTAATGCTTCTTGGGATCTTCGGGCTCTTCTATGCCTCCTGGCAGCAGACAGGGGTCCCTACCTTTGACATAAGGGAACTGGTTGGCCAGTTCCAGTTCTTAGGGTCAGGCCTGTTAAGGAATGCAATCTTCCTCTCAATCATTTTCGGGTTCCTTGCAAAGTTGCCGGTTTTCCCCTTCCACTCCTGGCTTCCGGATGCTTATACCGAAGCCCCGACCGCAGGCAGTGTACTCTTTATTCTGCTCAAAATAGGAGGATACGGGCTTTTCAGGATCTCACTTCCCATGCTCCCTAATACCGGTAACCCTGAGCTTATGATTACCGTTCTGGGTTTGCTTGGAGCTTTCAGCATAGTTTACGGGGCACTTGTGGCTCTAAGGCAAAAAGACCTCAAGCGTATGATCGCTTATTCCAGTTTAAGCCACATGGGTTATGTTTTACTGGGTTCGGCAGGTTTTGTTGCCCTTTCGGTTTCAGGAGCTATGTTCCAGCAGTTTTCCCATGGGCTTATAATGAGTATTATGTTTATGTCCGCAGGAGCGATCCAGACAGGTACGGGAACAAGGATAATCAACAACCTTGGCGGGCTTGCAAAGAAGATGCCAATGCTGGCTGTACTTATGATGGTCGGGTTTATGGCATCCCTCGGCCTGCCAGGATTGACCGGCTTTATTGCCGAGTTCCTGGTGCTGGCCTTCAGCTATGTCAACCTTCCTGGTTTTGTCTTGCTTGCCCTTCTGGCAATAGTGATTACTGCAGGTTACCACCTCTGGGCAATGCAGCGGGCAATGTTCGGAGTTTATAACGAGAAGCTTGGAGATGTCAGGGACATCAATTCTCTTCAGGTCTTTTCCATGGCAGTAATTGCCTTGCTTGTGATCTATTTTGGCTGGAACCCGAATCCCGTGCTTAATATGATGATTACGAATTCGGAAGCAATAGTAAGCCTTGTAGCTGCCCTGGGGGTATAAAAAATGGAAAATTTAATGTTTCTTGCACCCGAAATCGCAGTCGCTGCAACAGGTCTGATAATACTGCTTATAGGGGTCTTCATGTCCCCTCGGACCAAGAATGTGCTGGGTTACCTGGCAACCCTGGGAGTACTTGCAGCTCTGGTCCTGACAGTCCGGAGTTTCGGGACCGAAGCTACAATGTTTTCGGGCACAGTCAGCATTGATGCTCTTTCCCAGTTCTTCAAACTGGTCTTCCTTACAGTTTCCCTGATCGTTTCGCTTGCTTCAATCAAGTATACTGAAAACAGTGACCATACCGAAGAGTTCTATACCCTGGTACTTTTCGCAACCCTCGGGATGATGGTTGTTGCCTCTTCAAACGACTTTATCCTGCTCTTCTGTGCTTTTGAGCTGGCAAGTTTTGCTACCTATGCCCTTGCAGGCTTTGAGAAACAGAACCCAGGGTCCCTCGAAGGAGCCATGAAGTACTTTATGATTGGTGCGGTTTCTTCAGCGCTTATGCTCTTTGGGATTTCTTTTGTGTATGGAGCAACAGGCACTACCAGCATTCCAATGATTGCTGAAAACATCTCCCTCCTGGCAGAAAGCCCTATCGGAATAGTTGCCGTTGTACTGCTCATTGCAGGCTTTGGCTTCAAGATGGCTCTTGTACCTTTCCATATGTGGGCTCCCGATGCCTATCAGGGTTCCCCTTCAGTTGTCTCTTCCCTTCTTTCAGCAGGGTCGAAGAAAATGGGTTTTGTGGCAGCTTTCAGGGTTTTCATCCTGGCTCTTGCAGCCCTCCAACCTGACTGGCAGTTCGCTTTTACAATTCTTGCAGTCGTAACCATGACCTTTGGAAATGTGGTTGCAGTGTCCCAGACAAGCGTAAAACGCATGCTTGCCTACTCTTCACTGGCCCAGGCAGGATATATTGCAATGGCTTTTGCGGTAATGACCCCTATGGCTCTTACAGGTGGAATCTTCTATACCCTTGCCCACGCCTTTATGAAAGGAGGAGCCTTTATTGCAGCAGCTGCAGTTGTCTGGATGATAACTACTCAAAGAACAGGGGACCTGCAGGTTCCCGACCACCTGGACAACTTCAGGGGCCTTGGAAAGAGAATGCCTCTGGCAGCCCTTTGCATGACGGTTTTCGTCTTTGCCCTTGCAGGGATCCCACTTACTTCCGGTTTCATGGCCAAGGTCGTGCTCTTTTCTTCAGCCGTTCAGGCAGGCATGACCTGGCTTGCGGTAATTGCAATTCTGAACAGCGCCCTTTCACTGTTCTACTATGCAAGGCTTGTAAGGTATATGTACTTCCTTCCCCCCGAAGGCAAAAAGATCGGCTTGCCTTTCCCATATGCAGCGGCTCTCCTGCTTGCAACTGCAGGCGTGCTTGTAATGGGACTCTGGCCTGAACCTTTCTTGCAGTGGGCAATGGAAGCAGCAAAGGTACTGATCTAAGGAGGTATGAGAAATGACAGATTGTGATCTTTGCGGACGTGCACTCCCGAACGTTATTCCTGTCCGGGTTTTCCGTTCCCGCCTCAAATTCGCCTATCCTGAGGGTATCTGGAAAGGGCTCTGTGAGACCTGCCTGGATTCCGCCCAGAAAACCTATTTAAGCATCAATAAAGACGAACTCTCCTGCAGGAGAAACAAATGCGTTCTTTGCGGTAAAAAAGGCAGAGTTTATCCTGTGGAAGTCCAGATTCCCGATTTCTCAAAGGGAATCGTAATAAAAAAGGTAAACGTCTGCACAAAGTGTCTGGATTCTACCAATGAGACTTATATAAGGTTCAAAAGGGAGCAGATTATGGGTTCGGCTTGTGAACACGGTCATGAGCACGGTCATGAATATTGAGTTTTGAGTAAAGCTGCTTTTTGCGGCTTACTACTATTTTTATCATTTTTTGAAATAACTACTTAAAATTCAATAGAAAAATTCCTGTGAATTGAATTCTACAATTGTTGGTTATTGAGATTTTTTTCTTTTTCGCAATTTAGTAGTTATACTCACATGCTATGTCGAAATCAATATCTTCAAGCTAATTTTAGATAGTTGAATAATATCTTTTTTGTCCGTCTCTTAGTATATCTCTTTTAATTTAAGACTCGAGTTCAATCAAGCAGTTACTTGATTTTGCCATAAATATTTTATATCAAAAAATTTATATAGTACAGGGACAATCAAATTTTTCTTACTACATGGATGCTTCAGGAAATTAGAGGTCTATTGCAGGACTTCCATGTAGACCCGACGGTAAAGTCGGTATTTTTGAAAGATATAAAATATAAGAGTGAATCACCAGGCAAGGTGATATAACTGAGAATTAAAATTTATCTGATTATAATATATTCTCTTCTGATTATAAATACAGTTACTGCTGCAGCGAGTACTATTACTGTTGATAGTAGTGGAAATGAAAACTATACCTCTATACAGCAAGCTGTAAACAATTCTGTCGATGGAGATACAATATTCGTAAGTAAAGGAGTTTACGTAGAAAACGTAGACGTAGATAAGAAGTTAGCAATAATCTCAAAGTCGGGAAATCCGGAAGATACAATCGTTCAAGCTCTTAGTCCAGGTGATCACATCTTTCATGTAACTGCGAACAATGTGACCATCAAAGGTTTTAGTTTGATAAATTCCAGCTCAGGAAGTGGAATTTATCTGGACAGTGTGCAGTATAGCACTATTGCAAACAACTATTTACAGGCTAATGGGATAGGAATTTATCTCTGGAATGCTGCTAAAGACAATATACTGATCAATAACACCGCATTGGACAATATCTGGTCAGGAATCCGATTGTCTCCAGATGACAGTGAGCTTGCAAGTAACAATACGCTTATTAATAACACAATGGTCAACAATAAATATAATTTTGAGATTTATACTGGGTATGAAAATGCTAGTATGCAGAACAATATCGATACCACCAATACTGTAAACGGAAAACCTATCTATTATCTTGTAAATGTTTCGAATGTTACTTTAAATTCTGCCTCAAATGCTGGGGCTATTTACTGTATCAACTGCCAGAATATGTCAATAAAAGATCAGTTTCTCCAAAATAACTCCCAGAGCATTGCTTTATTTAACACAAACGATTCAAGGTTTGACAGCAACATCCTATCAAATAACGCCGTTGGAATCCTTCTGTTTAACTCAGATAATAACACCGGGTTGAATAATATTGTAGTTAATAATATTATTGGCATTGGAATAGTTAAGTCCACTGATAATTATTTAAGTAACAACGTGGCAAATTCTAATATCGTTGGACTTGATGTTCATGAATCAACAAATACTGAATTAAATAACAATACAGCAAATTTTAATAAAGATAACGGCATAACTTTGAGTTCTTCTATACAAAATAAAGTAAATGGAAATATTGCAAATCACAATGGTGGTGGAATTAAATTATTCAATTGTAGTAACAGTTTGCTAAACAATAATATTGCAAATTCAAACGAGTATGCAGGTATTGATCTAGGGAGCTCAAAAGATAACATTCTAACTGATAACATTGCAAATTCGAACAAGAAATATGGCTTTGAGCTTGCTGGCTCAGATAACAACACTTTGAGAGATAATATTGGGAATTCAGATATGGATCATTTACCAGATGATTCTCCTAATCGTACTTCTAAAAATGAGACTAAAGATCAGGGTATAGAAAACAAATCGTAACTATTCAGGGTATAGTTAGCGGCGCTCCTTTGAGCGCCGCGAGAATACCCTCTAAAACAGGTAAACCATTCTTTCTTATTGTTGAAATATATGCTCTAATTCTGCAGAAAGCTTCCGCTCCTCGTGCAGTTCTGAAAGTTCCTGATATTTTCTGCTGTAGCTTCATCATCCTGACATCTCTTTCTGCTTGATTATTCTCAAACGGAACTTTCAAGTCTGTCAGGAATCTCAGAATCTTTTCTTTATGTTCTATAAACCTATCAAGCAGATTCCTTGCTTTGGTTTTTGGATTCTTACCACGTTTTCCTCGTTTTTCAGGATTTAAAGAAGGTGGATTTTCTTCAATTCCTTTCGCGACTACAGCATTGAACCTTTTTTCTAATGCCTTAACTTGTTCAAAATCTAGATTTTTGACCTGCTCTTTACACTCATCAGCATACTTTTTCATTTCAGACAACAGCTCATTCATATCTTTAGCCCATTGCTGTTTATAATTCTCTTCAATTCCAGTAAGTTCTCTCTGGAGATGAACATTGCAAAGAGCATGATCACAATTATAACTGTTGTAAGGTTTCCATCCATCGTGAACTGCTACCCCTTTAAACTCTGGAAGAATTCCCATAGCATCAATAGCTTCGGATCCTCTTTTTGCATGAGTAAAATAACAGGTGTATTTGTCAGTAGAAGCTACATGAAGCCAATGTCTTTTTCCT